>CALSBO010000029.1:0-32730 GCA_943373195.1 Brevundimonas vancanneytii | reverse complement strand
GGAAGCCCAGGCGCCGATGCTGGACCGGATGGAGGAACTGCTCCAGCGCAAGGCCGAGGCCCTCTCACAGGTGCGCCGCCATCTGCAGATCCGCGCCTGGCTGAGCGTCTGGCTGGCCGTGCACGTGCCCGCCACCATCGCCCTGATCGCCGCGATCACCGCCCACGTCTTCAGCGTCTTCATCTACTGGTGATGGCCCGATGACCCTTGTCCTTCGCCAGGTCACACGCCGCGTCAGCGGGGCCGAGATCGTCCGGGAAAAGGTCCTGCCGACGGATACGGCGCGGATCGGACGCGGCGCCGACTGCGAGATCCGCCTGCCCGACCTGGCGGTCAGCCTGCATCACGCCACCCTGACCGCGACCGGACACGGCCGGGTCAGCATCGTCTCGTCGGGGCGCGAGCCGTTCGGCGTCGATGGCCGGTTCGTGACCCAGGCCGATGTGGATGCGGGCCGGGCGCCGCGCCTGACCTTCGGCGACCACATCCTGACCCTTTCGGCCGGAGACGGCGGCAGGATCCTGATCAACCTCGCCCTGGCCGAGCCCGCCGAGGGCGACGCCTCCTCAGGCGTCCCGGCGGGCGGCGTGATCCCCAAGGCGCGCATCTTCGGACGCCGGCGCATCGCCTGGACCCTGGGCCTCGGCATCGTCGCCCTGTGTCTGATCTGGCCGCTCATGGCCTTCTACGGGCATTTCAAGGCGCGGATCGATCCCGACCAGCAGTGGTCGACCGGGCCTCTGTCGCAGGCCCACGCCTTCCTCGAGGACGACTGCCAGTCCTGCCACCAGCAGGCGTTCGTGGCCGTCACCGACGCCTCGTGCAAGACCTGCCACAGCGGCGACGCGACGCCCGCACGGATGATCGCCGCCGCCGCCGCCGCCCGGCAGGCGGGCTCGCCGGATACGCTGTCGTTCGTCAGGGACCACGCGCCGCGCCGCCGCATCCTGTGGTCGACGCCGCCGCCGGATCACCCGGGCGGCCAGGTCGCGGCCTGGTTCCGGCGCGCCTTCAACATTCCCGAACAGCGCTGCGCCAGTTGTCACGTCGAGCACGTCGGCAATCCGGCCTCCCTGCGCCCGCCCGAACCGATCCCGACCCTGACGGCCAGCCAGACCTGTATCGACTGCCACGCGGGCATGAAGCACCGGCTGACGGAGACCGATCTGGCCGACACGCCGTCGTGGGCGCGTCACCCGAATTTCCGCCCCACCCTGCCCGGCCCGTCGGGTCCGACGCGGGTATCGCTGGACCAGCGGCCGCGCGAGGCCTCGGGCCTGACATTCCCGCACCGCCTGCACCTGTCGCCCGGCGGCGGCCCGGCGCGCATGGCCCAGACGATGGGCGGGCGCGGCTACGGTTCGGCCCTGACCTGCGCCAACTGCCATCGCCCCGACGCCGATACGAAAGGCTTCGCCCCGATCCAGATGGAGCGCGACTGCGGCAGCTGTCACTCGCTGGCCTTCGCCACCTCCGGCGGGGTGCGCCAACTGCCGCACGGCGACCCGGGCCTGGTGGTCTCGGCCCTGTCGGCCTGGCAGGGCCGCGGGCCCGTCGCGGGCGGCGGCACATCGCGCCGCCGGCCGGGCCAGCTCGGCGAGGGCGGTGCGCCCTCGGGCGGTCCGCCGCCGGGCGCCGGCGCGGTGACCACCGTCGGCGGCGCCTTCGGCCCGGGCGGCGCCTGTTTTGACTGCCACACCATCTTCCGGGCGCCGATCCGCTTCACCCCGGTGCGGTTGCCCGGCGAATTCCTCAGCCGGGGGGCGTTCGATCACAGCGTGCGCGAGCACCGCATCGACCGTCTCGGCCAGCCGTCCTGCGCCCAGTGCCATGCCGCCGGGACGTCAAACAGCGCGACCGACCTGTTGTTGCCCTCGGTCAGCACCTGCGCGGAATGCCATGGCCAGACGACGGCGCGGGCGCCCACGCCGGCCCCGGCCAATTGCGAAACCTGCCACAGCTTCCACGCGCCGTCGCATCCCGCGCCGCGCCCGCCGCGGCCCAACTTCGGCGCGCGGCCCCCGGTCGCTGCGACGGCTCAGACGACCCCGTAGGCCAGCATCGCCTCGGCGACCTTCTTGAAGCCCGCGATATTGGCGCCGCGCACATAGTCGATGCGCTGCGTCCCCGCGACGCCGCCGTATTCGACGCAGCGTTGGTGAATGCCGCGCATGATATCGACCAGATGCTGCTGCAGTTCGGCTTCCTTCCAGGCGATCCGGCCCGAGTTCTGGCTCATCTCCAGCCCCGAGACGGCCACCCCGCCCGCATTGGCGGCCTTGCCCGGCGCATAGAGGATTCCGGCGGCCTTGAAGACGTGAACTCCCTCCAGATCGGTCGGCATGTTCGCCCCTTCGGACACCGCCATACAGCCGTTGGCCACCAGGGTCCGGGCGTCCGCCCCGTTCAGCTCGTTCTGGGTCGCGCACGGCAGGACGACATTGCACGGCACCGCCCAGGGCCGCTGGCCGTCGTGATAGGTCGCGCCTCGGAACTCTGCGACATAGTCGGAGATGCGGCCGCGCCGTTTCGTCTTGTGCGCCTTGACCCAGTCGATCTTGGCCTGGTCGATGCCGTCGGGATCGTGGATGAACCCTTGCGAGTCCGACAGGGTCAGGACCTTGCCGCCAAGCTGCACGATCTTCTCGGCCGCATGGGTGGCGACATTGCCGGAACCGGAGATCACCGCCGTCTTGCCCGCCACCTCCTGGCCGACGTGGCCCAACATCTCCTTCAGGAAATACACCGCGCCATAGCCCGTCGCCTCGGTGCGGATCAGGCTGCCGCCGTAGGACAGGCCCTTGCCCGTCAGCACGCCGGTGAACTGGTTGGTGATCCGTTTGTACTGGCCGAACATGTATCCGATCTCGCGCCCGCCGACGCCGATGTCGCCGGCCGGCACGTCGATATCGGCCCCGACGTGGCGGTACAGCTCGGTCATGAACGACTGGCAGAACCGCATCACCTCGTGATCCGACTTGCCCTTGGGGTTGAAATTCGCCCCACCCTTGCCGCCGCCCATCGGCAGGCCCGTCAGACTGTTCTTGAACGTCTGTTCGAAGGCGAGGAATTTGAGCACGCTCTCGGTCACGCTGGGGTGGAAGCGGATGCCGCCCTTGTAGGGTCCGATCGCGTTGTTGTTCTGGACCCGCCAGCCGCGCTGGACGCGGATATTGCCCCTGTCGTCCTCCCAGCAGACCCGGAAGCTGATCACCCGGTCCGGCTCGGCGATGCGGCGCAGGATCTGATAGTGGTGGTACTCTTCCTTGTCCTTGATGAAGTCGAAGATGTCCTCGGCGACTTCCTGGACCGCCTGGACGAACTCGTCCTGACCGGGGTTGCGCTTTTTGACGCCCTCGATGAACCCGGGCAGGTCCACGTGGTCCGAGACAGCCATGGTCGCTTCTCTCTGTCAGATCAGGGGTTGGATTCAGGGAATGGGGTTCGCGGGGTTACAGCCGCCGCCGCCCTGGTTGCCGCCCGGGCTTTGGGCCGGACCTCTCGGCTCGCAACCGATCACGGGTTCGATCGTGTCGATCCCGGCCGGACCGCGGTCGCCGAAGAAGGCCGCGTCGCCGGAATCCAGCGTCGCCGACAGGACGTCTCCGGGTCCCGAATCCGTGTTCGACGTCGGCCCCGCCCTGAGCAGGGCGCTGAGCCGCGCCGACGCCGCGTCCGACAGTTCGAACGGACCGAACACGCCGCCCTGCCAGGCGAACATCGCCATCCCGGGCCGTTCCAGGGTCCAGGCCGAGTCGCCGCTGGCGATGTCGATCGCGCCCGGCGTATCGAGGCCGGATCCGCGCGGGCCGGGTCCCCGCAGGACGATCAGCGTGGCCTCGTCGGGCGACCCGCCGAACGCCGGCAGGCCCGGGTGGCCTTCCAGCACGAACAGGGCGTCCGGACCGACCACCGTCTCGACCACGGTGCCGCGCACGCCGATGGAGGCGACCGGGGTCCGGACCGCGCCCGACCGGCCGCCGCCGCGGCCCGAGACGAAACGGAAGGCGCCGCGGGCCACCGAAGCCGAGGTCCCGCCGGCGTCCCGGTCCGTGTCGATCACGAAGCGGTCGATGGTCACCCGGGCGTTGGAGCCGACGGTGAAGATGGACCGGTCGCGCAACAGGACCTGCAGCTGGCTCTGGGCGCCGCTGACGAAGACGTCGCCGACACGCACCTGCTCCCTGACCACCGCGGGGCGCAGCCCGCCCTGTCCGACGGGCTGGGTGCGAACACTGTTGCGGACGGCGGAGTTGACCCCGACGGCCTCCTGGGCCCGCGCGACAAGGGGAGCCGAAAGGGCGCCGGCCAAGGCTGCGACGGCGGCAAGGGTGCGAACACGGATCATGTCCATCTCTCCTATTGGGCCGCGCCGAAGCGCCAGGTCAGGCGCAGTTCGGCGCCCAGGCTGTCGTAGTCCGCGAGCGGCGCCAGGGACTCGCGCGCGCCATAGGTCAGCGCCGCCTCGACGCCGACGTCCTGACGCCAGTCGCCCGTCGCCCCGGCCTGGGTGAAGGCGCTGATCGGCGCCCCGACCGCCAGCCGCGCCCAGCCGCGCCGGTCTTCGCGAGCCGGCGTCCCGAATCCGATGAAGACGGGATCGGCGGCGTCATAGTCCAGCCACTGCAGCCCGCCCGAGAGCGCCACATACTCGCCGCGGCGGAAGGCGGCGTCGTAGCGCGCCTGTAGACCCGGCCCGGAATAACCGAAAGGCTCATAGTCCGCCTGTTTGTCGACCCAGCCGACGGAAACCCCTACGCTGCTGCGCGCGGTCAGCCGGTGGCTGACACCGAGGTTGAAATCATAGCGCCAGCCGTCGCGGTCGCCGCCGATGATCGCGGCCAGGGCGTCCACGGCGGGCTCATCGAACGCCTGGCTGACGGCCTCTCCCGAAAGGGCGACCGTGGTGGCGTTGCTGACGCGCACCCGGGCCTGGGCCTTGACGCCGGCTTCCCGCAGACCCGACTCATCCGGCAGATCAACCGCCCGCGCCACGGCGCTGACATTCCACGCATTCAATCGGCCGGTGTAGGACAGCCCTGCCTCGACATCGCCGCGCCGCACATCGCCGTTGATGTCGTCGAACGTCGATTTGTCCGAACCGCCGACCGAGCCGTAGACAGCGTAGCCCGGCGCATTCTGGAGATCATTGGTCACGTTCAGGCGCGCCGTGATCGCCACGGCGCCGCCCTCTTCGGGGGCCGGCGTCACGACCGAATCGAACTGGGTCGTCAGGGCGCCCGCGGCGTCTTCCTCCCAGATCAAGGCCGCCGACAGACTGCCGCTCACGCGGGTCGTCGACCGCGCGCGCTCGATCCGCGCCCGGTAACGGGCCGCCTCGGCGCGTTGCAAGGGCGTCAGGGTCACGGGGTCGAGCTGATCCAGCTGGTCCCGGGCGCCCTGAAGATCGTCGAGGCGGAACAGGACGACGGCGTACATCAACCGGGCGCCGTGCCGGTTCGGATCCGCCAGCAGCACCCGTTCCAGCGCGCCCGCCGCGCCGTTCAGATCGCCCGCGTCCGCGGCGCGGCGCGCGAAGTCGAGGTTGAGGTCCGGATCGTCCGGCGCGGCGTATACCGCCTCGAAATCCTGGGCGGTTGCGGCCCCCGCGGCCAGGCCGGTCAGACCTGCAATGGCGGAAACCAACAGACCCGCCCGCAGTATCGAGACGGAACCGTACGCTGGACGCTTCATTGTCTTCCCCCAACCGCTTGCAGATTGTCCGGGATAGTCTATCCCCGACAGCGGAACGTTCAGACTAACATCGTTCCGCGAGGGGCGAACAGACTTATCGTAGAGTGCGAATTCGAGTGAGGCGGACGCATGGGGGCGGAGCCTGAAAACGAGCGGCTGAAGCAGATCGGGTCGCGCCTGGCGCGCTCCAGCCTGTCGCTCACCCGCTACATCGCCACGGCCGGGCCGGGCCTGACCATGGCCCTGCTGCTGCTGGTCCTGCATCTGTTCCAGCCGCCGATCGTGGGCCAGATCAGCAATCTGGTCTTCGACACCTACCAGCGCGCCTATCCCCGCCCCTATGAAGACGCCGCCGTCCGCGTCGTCGACATCGACGACGAGACCATCCGTCGTCTCGGGCAATGGCCGTGGCCACGCACAGATGTGGCCCGCCTGACCGATTCCCTGACCGAGGCCGGGGCCGCGGCCGTCGCCTTCGACATCGTCTTCTCGGAGCCCGACCGGACCTCGCCCGCGCGCGCGGCGGAGATTCTGCGAGCCAACCCCGGGGCGCGTGGCGACTATTCCGAAATCGCCGCCCTGACCGACCATGACGAGCTTCTGGGCCAGGCCATGGCGCGCGGTCCTACGGTCACGGGCTTCTTCCTGACCAATGAGACCAACGCGGTCCGTCCGGCGGAACAGGCGGGCGTCGCGGTCTCGGGCTCTTCGCCACTTGAGGCCCTGCCGGCCTACCACGGCGCCATCGTCCCCCTGCCGGTGATCGGCGACCGGGCCTCGGGCAGCGGCTTCGTCAGCATCCTCGGAGATCGGGACGGCATCATCCGGGCCGCGCCCCTGCTCGCCGGCATCGACGGCCGGATCGTGCCCTCGCTCTCGCTCGAGGCCCTGCGCGTGGCCCAGGGGGCCGGCGCGGTCATCGTCCGCAGCAGCGACGGCAGCGGCGAACTCGGGGCCGGCGGCGTCATCGACGTCGTCGCCGTCAAGACCGGCGAGCTGGAGGCCCCGACCACGCACGACGGCGAGTTATGGATGCACTACACCGCCGACCGTCCAGAGCGGATCGTGCCCGCCTGGCGCATCCTCGAGGGCGACCTGCCCGAGGCTGAGATGCGCCGTCTTTTCGAGGGCCACATCGTCTTCGTCGGCGCGGGCGCCCAAGGGCTACGCGATCTCATCTCGACCCCCATTCGCGAGAAGGAGCTGGGCGTCATCGTCCATGCCCAGGCCGCCGAACAGATGATCCTCGGCAAATTCCTGACGCGGCCCGACTGGGCCCTGGGCGTCGAGCGCGTGCTGCTGGTGGTTCTGGGCCTGCTGATCGCCCTGTCGGCCCCGGGCCTGGGCGCCTTGCGCGGCGGCCTGCTGGCCCTGCTGGCCCTCGGCGGAGTGATCGCCGGGTCCTGGTTCGCCTTCCGCAACGCCGGCCTGTTGCTGGAGCCGACCTTCCCGGCCATCGGGGTGGTCTCGGTCTATATCGCCATCACCGCCGTCTCCTTCTACCGCGAGGAACGGGCGCGAAGTCACATCCACAACGCCTTCGACCGCTATCTGTCGCCCGAACTGGTCGACCGCATCGCCCGCGACCCCGGCCAGCTGGAACTGGGCGGCGAGGTTCGGCAGATGACCGTTCTTTTCAGTGATGTACGCGGCTTTTCCCGCATCTCGGAACGGTTTGGACCGCAGGAGCTGATCGGTTTCCTGATCAATCTGCTGACGCCGATGACCGACGTGCTGCTGGCGCGAAAGGCCACCATCGACAAATACATCGGCGACGCGGTCCTGGCCTTCTGGAACGCCCCGCTGGACGATCCGGATCACGAACGGAACGCGGCCTATGCGGCGCTGGAAATGCTCGAGACGCTGAAACGGCTGAACGCCGACAACGCCCGCGACCCGGCCTGGCCGGACCAGGTGGCCATCGGCGTGGGCCTGAACACGGGCCCCTGCTGCGTCGGCAACATGGGATCGCGCCAGCGCCTCAGCTATTCGCTGATCGGCGACACGGTGAACCTGGCCTCAAGGCTGGAGAGTCTGACCAAGGTCTATGGCGTGTCCATCCTGGTGGGCGAGGATCTGGCCGCCCGCCTGCCCGGCTTCGCCCTGGTCGAGCTGGATGTCGTGCGGGTCGTCGGCCGTGACGCGCCGGAGCGGATCTTCGCCCTGATGGGGCCGCCCGAGATGGCGACCGGTCCCGCCTTCACCGCCGCGCGGGACCGGATGGCGGCGATGCTGGAGGCCTATCGAGGCCGCGACTGGGCCGCCGCCGAGGCCGAACTGGCGCATCTGCGGGGGGCGGAGACGATCGCGGGACTGGAGAGCGTGCTGGCCATCTATGCCGCCCGGATAGCAGACTATCGCCAAACGCCGCCGCCCGACGACTGGGACGGGGTCAGCCAGGCGTTCGAGAAATAGGAACGACATGACTTTGACGGGGGAAAAGGCGTCATGTTGATCGTTCAGATCACGGACATCCACATCGGCTTCGATCAGAAGAGCCGCTTCGAGATGAACAAGAAGCGGTTCCGCCAGACGATCGAGGCGGTGAAACGGCTTGAGCCGAGGCCCGACCTGGTCGTGGTTTCGGGCGACATCGCCGACAAGGGCGATGTCGCGTCCTATGAATGGTTTCGTCAGGAAATTCAGCAGCTCAACCTGCCCATCCTGATGTGCATGGGCAATCACGATTCGCGCGACGGCTTCCGCCAGGTCTTCCCCGACACGCCCACGGACGGCGGCTTCATCCAGTATGTGGTCGACGACCATCCGCTGCGGATCGTGGTGGTGGACACGCTGGAGGAACATCGGCACGGCGGCGGCTTCTGCGAACAGCGCGCGGCCTGGCTGGAGGCGCGGCTGGCCGAGGCGCCGCACCGCCCCACCCTGCTGGTGCTGCACCATCCGCCCATCGACACCGGCATCGAATGGATGACCATCGGTCCGGCCGAGCCCTGGGTGCAGCGGCTGACCGATGTGGTCTCGCGTCACGGACAGGTCATCGGCGCCCTGTGCGGCCACGTGCATCGGACCATCGTCACCTCATGGGCGGGGACGACCCTGACCGTATGCCCGTCCACCGCGCCCCAGGTGGTGCTGGACCTCAAGCCGATGAATCTGGACCGTCCCGACAAGCGGGCGATGATCATCGAGGCCCCGCCCTCGTTCGGTCTGCACCGCTGGAACGGCCGTCGGCTGGTCAGCCATTTCACCGCCGTCGACCGCTACAAGATCCTGGCCCGCTACACCCACAAGATGCAGGGCTTCATGAAGCATCTGGCCCAGGAACGGGCCGGCACGGCCGGGCCGCACCACCACTGATCCGACCTGCTATGGCCCGCCGGGCGCCGCCAGCCAGCCGTCCAGCGACGGCCGGTCGCTGACCCGGTACACCTCGCCGCGGTAGTCGAGGAACAGCCGCTCCATCTCGGTCCTGTTGAACGGCCGCGAGCCCAGACGGCCGAAGACGGCGATCTGCGATCCGGTCTCGTCCACCGCCCGATCGCGGTCCAGCCCCTTGGACAGGGCCAGCGCCGGCGACGGCGTACGCGCCCAGGCGATCAGTTCGGGGCGCGGCTCGGGCGAGAAACCGTAGAAATTCCGCTGGCTGTCCGGACTGGTCAGTTGCAGCACCTTCAACCCGTTTCGCCCGTCCGCGACATAGGCGAACAGGGAGGCGTTGGTGGAGGCCACCACCACGTCCTCGGCGTCGTTCAGCGCCCCGTCGAAGGTCACCCGCTGGTGCAGGCGCGGCTGACGCGGATTGGTCACGTTGACGATGACCAGCCCCTCGCCCTTGGCCGCGACATAGGCATAGGTGCGCGCGACATAGAGCCGGCGGGCGTCGCCCAGCGGGACAACGGCCCCCTCGATGACGCGGGGCGCGTCCAGCCTCGTCACATCCAGCACCCGCAGACCCTGGGCGTCGGTGACGAACAGGTATCGGAACTGCAGCGCCGAGGCCCGCACGTCGTCCAGCCGCACGGTCGTCACATGGCGCGGCCGCAGCGGGTCGTCGAGATCGACCACCACCAGACCGTCGCGGGCGGCGATATAGGCGATGTGACCGGCCAGGGTGATGTGGCGCGCCCCGTCCAGCACCCCGCCGGGGTTCCAGGTCGCGGCACGGCGCAGGTTGTTGTTGCGCGGATCGCCGTCGGCCAGGGTGTCGACATTGACCAGGATCAGCCCCTCGCGCGCGTCGGTGACGACGGCGTAGCTGTAGATCGGGTGGAAGGCCTGTTCCTGGTTGGCGGCCCGCATCTCGGCGGTGTTGCGCGTCGGGGCGATGGGCTGGTTGGTCGGCAGGGCCATGCAGGTGGCGGCGCCCGAGGCGACATGGGTGTCGTTGCCCAGCGGCGAGAAGGGCGCGGTCAGAATCCGGTCCGAGACGCCCTTGTTGCCGATCGAGGCCACGTCATAGACGCGGAAGCCGCCCCGGCCCTCGGCCACGAACATATATTCCCCGCGCAGCTGCAGGCAGCGCGCCTCGCCGGCCGTGCCCTGGATGGTGTTGGCGATTTCCTCGACCGAGCGCGTGTCGCCGCTGCCGCCGGCCTCGAGGTCGAACGCCTCGCCGCGGTTCCAGTTGATCAGTTCGCGCCCGTTGCGCTCGACATGCTGGGCGAAGAAGTCGGGATAGGCGTAGCGCTGCAGATACGAGCCGAACACCGCCTGCGGCTCCTCCCATTCGGTCACCCGCACCGCCTCGATGCCGGTCTGAAGCCCGACCCAGGCGTGCATGCCGACGAAGTTGACCGAGTTGGTCCCCAGCATCAGCAGTTGGGCCATGATGGCGTTGTTGTCCTCGGCTTCCGAGACGTGACAGTCGCCGCAGGTCTTGGTCTCGGTCCGGCGGACCGTGTGCGGGAAATGCGGCGCGAAGGCCTGGCTGGAGAAGCCGACCGCCGAGATCGGCGGCTGCTGCACATAGATCCGTTCGCGGTTGATATTGGTCGAGGACAGGATCAGGGCCGAGGATGACCGGGCCGGTGCGATCACCCCGCCGCGGGTGGTCTGGTGGCGGCCCAGCTGGAACATGTCGTCGCGCGCGACCTGCGGATTGTAGCTGGCGTAGTTGCGCGTCGTGCCGCCCTCGGCGCGGTGGCTCGCGGCCTGCCAGTTGGCCTCGACCGGCAGGTGGCAGCCGCCGCAGGACGGCGTCCAGGACGTGTGGCAGCTGTAACAGGCCATCTCCTCGTCATCGTGGGCCAGGTCGGTCGTCGCGACGCCGGGGCCCCAGGAGAAGCTGGCCTGGCCGGGCCGGGACACCGACATCAGCTTGGCCCGCGCCGCCGCCGGGTTGAACTCGGGACTGGACCGGTCGACGGCGTCGCGCACCAGATCCACCTCCCACTCCAGCGTCGGGTCGACGATCGACCGCTGAATCAGCACGCGGCGACTGTCGCGCTCGATCCATTCGAAGCGGCGCTGGCCGTCGGAATTGCGCAGCAGGCTCAGGTCCGTCCCCTCGGGCGGCGCCGCCGGACCCGAAGTGCGCAGCGTCGGCAAGGTGCGCGAAGTGCCGTGGCAGTCCTTGCAGCCGATCTCCACCGCCGCCGCCACCTCGCCCATGATCAGGCCCGAACCGTGGCTGTCCTGCGAGAAATGGCAGTCCGCGCACTGCAGGCCCTTCTCGGCATGGATGTCCATCATATGCACCGTGCGGCCCGGATTGGTTCCCGGCGGCACGAACTGGCCCTCGCCTTCCCGGCGCCAGCGTTCGGGATCGTCGGGCGAGACGACGGCCCCGTCGGCGTCCAGCAGATTGCCCTCGCGATCACGCTTGAACACGCCGCGGAAATTCCAGCCGTGGCCGTGATAGTCGGCGAACTGGGTGTCGCGCAGGGTCGGGTTCAGGTCGTTGACCGCGCGCAGGAAGTCCAGGTCCGACCAGTTGCCGCGCGGCGCCGCGCCTTCGGGATTGCGATCCAGGACCTCGCGGATTTCCTCGGCGGTCGGATAGCGCTGCCGCTCGGGCCACATCGTCGGCGCGTCGGACTCATAGTCCCACATCGTGTAGCCGAGGTAGCTGTTCAGGAACATGTTCGGCTGGTGCATGTGGCAGTTCATGCACTGGGACGTCGGGATGGCGCGGGTGAAGGCGTGGCGGATCGGGTGACCCGATTCCTCGCGGTTGACGGTCGGGTCCACGGTCGCCGTCTGACCGTCGCGGCCGTACTGCGAATAGCCCAGACTGTGCCGCGGCTCGCGGTCGTTGGCATAGACCACGTGGCAGGAGGTGCAGCCCGAGGAGCGGTAGTCGCCCGGCTGGTCATTGGTGCCCATGAACCAGGTGTAGGGGTCGTTCAGCCGGGTCTTGTGGATGTTCAGCACGGGCACGGCGATGCGCAGGCCGGTGCCCGGACCGCGCGAGGACTGGCGGAAATCGGGCCGGCCCGGCTCCTCCAGCCGCTGGATCTGGCCCGTCGGACTGGGCAGGCCGATCTCGGGGAACTGGGTCGCGATGTTGCGCCCGCCGCGCTCGAACACCCGGAAGATGTCGCCCGGCGGCGTCACCTGCCAGGTCGGGATCGGATAGAGCGTCGGCAACGCCCCGCGCCGCGCCTCGGCCTCGGTCACCGTGCCCGGCGGATCGCCCGGCGACAGCAGCCGCGCGGCCTCGCCCTCGGGGGTGTAGGCCTCGCCGATGATGTAGTTCTTGTACGGCAGGATGCCGTTGTTGTACGAGGCGCCGCCGAAGAACATGGCGCTCGTCGCCATCAAGGATCGTTCTGCCTTTTCAATCAGTTCCATGTGACAGGCGCCACAGGACTGACGAGCGACGCGATAATCGCCGGGATTCACGAAACGAATGAACTCCGGGGCCTCCCGGTTGAGCAGGGTGTAGGTCCGCTCGGGATTGGCGGAACTGGGGAAATGCCAGCTGTTGGGATAGCGAGGCAGAACGTGAGCTCTGTCCCGCACCGCATTGTATTCAGGCGTATCTCGTGTCGCACCCGCTGCCGCCATCGCCGCCGCGTCGCCGCCGTGGCAGTCGACGCAGCCCAGCACCACGGCGGGCGAGGCGTGCATGCTGGCCGCGTCCACCGGACTGTGGCAGCTGACGCAGCCGGCGCTCTTGGCGGCGGCTTGTTCCGGGCTCTGTGAGAAGGGCGCCGGCGGGGCAAGGGCATAGATGCGCGCGACCGGCGTTTCATCGTCTTCCGCGACCACGACCGGCGGCGACCAGGCGAGCATGACCATCAGGGCGGACGCCGCCCCGATCACCCATCGCTTGCCCCCCCAGGTCTTCATGCGCCCCTCAGAAAGTCAGAACAGCGTTCAATAGAACGGAATAGAAGCGGTCGTCCTGATTCGTCGCCACAAACAGGTCGCCGAAGCCGTCGCCGGGCTCGAACACCGCCGCCGAGGCCCGCAGCACCACATTCTGGGTCATCAGCGGCCGCCAGATGGCCGAGACCGAGACGTCGAAGCCCAACTCCTTGGGGATCGAGCCTTCCTGCCGCAGGGCCTGGACCACCTCGGTGTCGGCGAACCACAGATGGTTGACGTTGGCGCTGACCCGGAGCTGGGGCGTCAGGTCCAGATCGGTCCCGAACCCGAGCAATATGGTCCCGGGATTGTTGAAATTGGACTGCCCCTCCTCCTTGGACGAGCGCAGGGAGTTGAGCACGCCGTTGCGGCCGTTGACGCCGATCGCCCGGCCGCCCCCGGCGAACGGGATAGACTGGCGGATCCAGTAGCTGGTGTCGGCGCCGGCGAACTGCGGGTTCTCGAAGATGGCGTCGAACCCCTCCTCCACGTCGTCATAGGGGTCCGGGTCGCCCGAGGCGTACAGGCCCGAGGCGCGGAATCGCATCCAGTCGAAGTCGATCGACGGCTCGACGGCCAGGAACCAGGCCTGGATATCGGCCGGTCGGCCGGTGAAGATGCTGTTGCGGTCCTCGCCGAGGGCCGCATAGGCCGAGGCCGTGAGGTTGATCCGCCCGATCCGCCCGTCGGCGTTGTAGCCCAGATAGACGACGTCATAGTCCCGCCCGCGCAGGTCGCCCAGCAGCGCCGGCCGGGCCGGGAAGCCGTTGTCGTCGATATGGATGTCGTCCCGCTCGCGGTTGCGGTTGTAGATCACCGTCCACTGCGAGGTCATGCCGGGCACGGGCAGGTCCTGGCGGTACAGGTTGGCGACCAGGATCTGGTCGTCGCGGATCGACTGGGTGATGTCGTTCAGGCCGGAGTTGGTGTCCTTCTCCAGCCGCAGGAAGAGGCCCAGATTGTACTGGTAGCGGTTGTTGTCGCGGTTGCCGAACAGCCGCACGCCCAGCTGGCTGTCCTGGAACAGGAACCCCCGGAAGTCCGATGTGAAGGGCTGGATGCCGACCCGGACGGAATCAAAATCATAGCGTTCGGACACATTCCTCAAGTGATAGTCGAGGAAGGCCTCCTGCACGCCGAGGAAGGAATCCTGCCGGTCGGGTCCCTTGGACGGCCTCACCGACAGAATGCGCCGCTCCGGCACGCCGACGTCGCTGTAGTTGAAGGCCAGGGTCAGGCGCGCCTCGAAATCGGGCGGCTTGAACGCCGTCGACCCCTCGATCACCGAAACCGAGGCGATGAAGGTCTGGGACAGGATCAGACTGTCGGAGCGGCCGAAGACGTCCAGGCTGTCGGGGTCCTGCGTCGTCTGGACGCCCACCGGCAGCGGCAGGGAGCGCGGCTCGACCACCGTGTCCGAGATGCCCGCCACCACCACGAACAGGTTCTCGTGGCCCGGCAGGGGGCGGTCGCCCTTGATCGTGTTCTGGTTATAGGGGTCGAACCAGCGCTCGTTGACCCCGACCGCCTCGATCACCCGCCAGCGATCCGGAAGCGGCAGGTGGTCGGCGGGAAAGGCCTCGGGCGGCGGGGCTCGCACCGCGCCCGGATTTCTCTGGATGACGGCCTCCGGATAGCTCTCCTCCCGTCCGGGGCGGCGGCGGACGATCGCGTCCGGGTCCGCTTCCTGCGGCGGCGCCTCGGCCTCCCGCGAGGGCTGCGGCGGGGGCGGCTCGAGCACCAGCGGCAGGCCCTGCGCCGCGGCCTCGGAGGCCGAAAGACATCCCACGGCGACGATCAGGGCGGGCCAGGCCACCTTCATCACGGCGCACTGCACACATTCTGTTGGGTCGAATCCAGGAACGGGGCGAACGGACAGCTGACATAGCGCAGCCGGGTCGAGCCGCCGGGATGCGAAACCACGATCTGGTCCGTGCGCATCGCCACGGGCGCCTGGTTGATGCCGCCCACGCGGATCGCGGCGTTCTGGACGCCCAGGAAGGAGATCATGTCGTCCTGGTCGATGCCGTCGCCCGACACGCCGATCGCACCGATCAGCTGACTGCCGCGATAGATCGGCACCCCGCCGGGGAAGATCTGCAGCCCGTTCTGCAGCCGGTTCCGGCCCGGCGCGGCGTCGGGCAGGAAGGTGCAGCGCGCGACCGTGTCCGGCCCTCCCCCGCCGACGAAACCGACGTGCTGGCCCAGATTGGTCAGGACCAGTGCGGTCTGCAGCCCCGTCGAGAACGGGCTCCACATCGCGATCGGCCGCGACAGGGGGCCGCTGGTCGGCCCGACCTCGCCGTCGGGGAAATAGGGTCGCGCCAGATTGCCGGCGCCGCGCACGCTGAACGCCGTCGCTCCGGTCAGGGCCGTGGGCATGGACAGGAAGGCGCGCGTGCCGCCGACGAAGGACCTGACGTCCGCCGACGGATCGCCGGTCAGGTCCGCGGCGGCGGCGGCGTTGGACAGGAAGCTGGCGGTGCGGGCCTTCTGCACGGCCACGTCGATGCCGAACACCGGCGCATCGGGCGAGCGGACCAGCCCCAGGGTCACCCCATGGCTGTCGACCACGGCGATGGAAACCTGGGCGCGGCTGTCGAGCGGGCGGCGGATCTGGGCCCGCGCCCGGCTCATGATGACGAAGGCCTCTTCCAGCACCGCGCGCGTCTCGACGGCGGTCAGCGGCGCGCCGACCGAGCCGCCGTCCGTCCCGGCCGACACCGGATAGCGGCCGGCGCCGGAACCATCGGTCAGGATGAAGGCGTCGATATTGTTGAACTCGCCCGCGGTCGCCTTGCGCACGCCCGAGGCCTCGGTCCCATAGGCCTGACCGGCGAGCGCGGCGGGTCCGGCGTAGTAGCCTGTCACCGGCGTAAAGGCCCCCGTCCCCGGCGGCAGGGTCGCCAGCGCCGGCGCCGAGGCCGGAACGGTCATCAGGGTGGCGGCGCTGGCGTCGCTGTAGCGCAGGGTCGTGCCGTCCACCGCGACCCGGTCCGCGGCGATGTCCACGGCGGGCGCCAGACCGGTTCCGCCCGCGAAGGCGATCTGTTCTTCTACATCAATATCTATATCCAACACGTTGATATCAAAGCCATAATCGCCTTCCGCGATCACGCCGACACCGCCGACCAGCACCCCGTTCTTGTAGAGGGGAAAGCCGCCCGGATCGGCCGACAGCCCCAGCGGCGACCGCTTGGGGCCGATCAGGGCCGAGGGCCCGCCGCCGCCCGTGAAACGGCTGGAAATGTCCGAACAGGGCAGCTGGCTGAACTGCACCCCGAACAGCGGTCCGCTCTCCAGCCCGGCGGTCGAGGGGCCGGGGGGGAAATGCTGCTGCACGATCATGCTGGCCGTGCGGCTGGAGAAGGCGTTGCCGCCGGACGACAGATAGGCGCCGGTCACCGCCTTGGCGATGGCGGCGGTCGAGGCCGGAGCGACCACGCCCTGCAGGTCCACATTGACCGTCGCGCCCGGACGCAGGGTGACCGTCGCCGGCGCCCCTGTCATCGAATAGACCGCCAGCACATTGCCGACCCGGTCCGTCACCGCGATCACCGCCGGACGCGACCGCGCCCGGGCCTCGGCCACGGCGCGGGCCAGGACGCCCTCGACATCGACGACCGACAGGGCCTCCACGGCCGGAACCGCATAGAGGGCGCCGCCGCCGCCTCCCCCGCCGCCGCCGCCTCCGCCGCCTCCGCCCCCGCCGCCGCTGGACGAACCGCCGCCGCCGCAGCCGGTCAGCATCAGGCCGGCCAGCGCCGCAAGCATCAGGGCCTTCGCCGAAGTCCTCATCGCGCGCGCCTCACGGCGGCCGCGACGCCGCCCATGGCGCGGCGGAATTCCTGCGGGCGATAGCGGTTGGGATCGCGCACGGCGGCATAGGCCCGGTCGATGTCGGGCCGCATGGCCCTGACCGTTCCGGCCTCGATCTCGCCCTGGGCGACCAGGGCGTTCAGCAGGGTGTCGACGGCCATGACCGCCTGGGCCCCGCCGGAATAGTCGGTGTAGCGCGGCTGAAGCGCCTCCCCCAGCACATCCTCCAGGATGGCGAAGGTGTCGGCCCGGCTGAACGGGCTGGAGGCGAAACTGGCCGACAGCTGACCGGCCGTCCCAGCCAGCCGCCGGGCCGCCTCGACGGCGCCCGCGCGGTCGGACGCCAGGGCCTGGTGGAAGGCGCGGGACTCGCTCTGGAAGCGCCCGGCCAGCGCGGCCGGGGCGGTGCGGGCCGCGGCGGCCAGCATGATCATGTTCTCGTCGTTGAAGGGCGGCGTGCCGGCCGGGATCGGCCGGCCGGGATTGGCCTCGACCAGCAGCGGCGCGCCCGGCTCGTCCGAGATCGGCCGATGGCAGCTATGGCAGTCGAAGAAATAGAACTCCGGAAAGACCCCGTCGCCCGCGCGTTCGCCATAGACGGTCAGGATGCGTTGCAGGGCCGCGGCCTGGCCGATGGCCCACAGGCGGGCCGAATCCGTGGTCGCCTTGCGCTGCACATAGTCGGCGTCGGCGTCGTGGTGCTGCTGGAAGGCGGTGAACAGCTCCAGCTCGAACGACAGGCGCGGATGGCCGGCGCTCATCATCTCATGGGTCACGAACTGGTTGGGCTTGTCGCTGCCCCAGTGGCAGTCGAGGCAGACATTGGCGCGGACGACCGGGTCTTCCAGCCGGGTCATGCCGCGGGCGACATTGTCGGCATGGCTGGCGCCGGCCGTATAGTGGCTGGCGATCCAGCCGCCCGAAGGTCCGTGGCAGCTTTCGCAGCCGACGCCGTCGGACACCTGGAAACGGGCGCCGCGCGCGGCGGCGGGTTCGGCGTGGCAACCCAGGCAGGCCGGGGCGTTCCGGGCGGGGCCGAGGCCGAGGCGGCGCGTGATCGCCTCGGCGCGCGCATAGGTCAGGGTGCGCCAGGCCCGGCTGTGCGAGCCTCCCGGACCGGTCGGGTCCTGCCAGCTGACCAGTTCGTTCTGGCGCACGACCGCCCCGTTCGGGGCCTGGCGTCCATGGCAGGTCGACCCGGCGCAGGAGGCCACGCCCTCATGGACGCCCGAGGGCGACGCCTGGATGGCCAGGGCCCGGCCCGGGACAGCCCCGGCGATGCCGATGCAGAGGAGAAGGAACAGAGTCACGCCCGCCCAGACCGCGAAAGGGCGGAAACGACCCACGCTGACCGTCGTCCTGCTCAAGACCTCGCCGCCTCCCCCGTCAGCCCTCCCCAAGGCCCGACCGAACGACGTTAGCACCAATCCCGACGGCCTGTCAGCCGACTCGCCCGCAGCCAGAAGCGGCAGCGGGATCAGAGATCGTCAGATGTTTCTATCTTGCACCGCAGCAAAAAATGTAACATTGTTCGATTATGCAGGAGCGGTTCCTCCTGTCGGGGCGACCTATGTTGAAGTCACTGAAATGCCTGATAAAAGGGCATCTGTACGTCGATAGCCGCAGCCAGCCCGGCACCCAGGTCTGTGTTCGCTGCCGCCACCGTCTGCCTTTCGAAGGCCTCACCCCGCCGCCCTCCGGCCGCGCGGACGCCGGACCGGGCGCCGAGCGGGTCCCGACCGCGGCCGGCTGACCTCAGACCAGCCGGCTCTGCACCACCGCCGCCTCGATGAAACCCGCGAACAGGGGATGGGGCGCGAACGGCCGGCTCTTCAGCTCGGGGTGATACTGCACGCCGATGAACCACGGATGGTCCTCGCGCTCGACCGTCTCGGGCAGGACGCCGTCGGGCGACAGGCCGGCGAAGACCAGACCCGCCTTCGCCTCGATCGCCTCGCGATAGTTGATATTGACCTCATAGCGGTGGCGGTGCCGCTCGCTGATCGTGGTCGATCCGTACATCCGCGCGATCCGCGACCCGGGCTTCAGCGTCGAGTCATAGGCGCCCAGCCGCATCGTGCCGCCCATGTCGCCGCCCTGCTGGCGCAGCACCCGTTGATTGCCCTGGGTCCATTCGGTCATCAGACCGACGACCGGCTCGGCCGTCGGGCCGAATTCCGTGGATGACGCCCTGGGATAGCCGGCCAGGTTCCGCGCCGCCTCGATCACCGCCATCTGCATGCCGAAACAGATGCCGAAATAGGGGATCTTGCGCTCGCGGGCGAAACGCGCCGCCTCGATCTTGCCCTCCGAGCCGCGCTCGCCGAACCCGCCGGGCACCAGGATGGCGTGGGCGCCCTGCAGCCGCGCATCGCAGGCCTCGCGGTCGCCCTCGAACGTCTCGGCCTCGACCCAGTCGATATTGACCTTGACGTTGTTGGCCACCCCGCCGTGATGCAGGGCCTCGATCAGGGATTTGTAGGCGTCTTTCAGCACCGTGTATTTGCCGACCACGGCGACCGTGACCTCGCCGTCCGGGTGCAGCCGGCGGCGGGCGATCTCCTGCCACATGGTCAGGTCGGGCGCGGGCGCGTCGGCGATGCCGAAATGGGCCAGCACCTCGGCGTCCAGACCCTCGCGGTGATAGTCCAGCGGCACGGCATAGATGTCGTTGGAATCCATCGCCTGGATCACGCCGGTCGCGCGCACATTGCAGAACAGGCCGATCTTGCGCTTTTCGTCCGGCGGAATCGGGAATTCGCAGCGGCACAGCAGGATGTCGGGCTGGATGCCGATCGAGCGCAGCTCCTTGACCGAATGTTGCGTCGGCTTGGTCTTCATCTCGCCGGCGGTCTTGATGAACGGCAGCAGGGTCAGGTGCACGAAGCACGACTGGCCGCGCGGCAGGTCCTGGCCCAGCTGGCGGATGGCCTCGAAGAACGGCAGGCCCTCGATGTCGCCGACCGTGCCGCCGATCTCGACCAGCACGAAATCGACCTCCTCGCCGTCGTCGGTGAGGGCGGGGGTCAGGCAGAAGGATTTGATCTGATCGGTGACGTGCGGGATCACCTGCACCGTCGCGCCCAGATAGTCGCCCCGCCGCTCCTTCTCCAGGATGGTCGAATAGATGCGGCCGGTGGTGATGTTGTCCGACTTCGCCGCCGACACCCCGGTGAACCGCTCGTAGTGGCCCAGGTCGAGATCGGTCTCGGCGCCGTCGTCGGTGACGAAGACCTCGCCGTGCTGGTACGGGCTCATCGTGCCCGGATCGACGTTCAGATAGGGGTCGAGCTTGCGCAGGCGGACCTTGTAGCCGCGCGCCTGCAGAAGCGCGCCCAGCGCCGCTGACGCCAGCCCCTTCCCGAGGGAGGAAACGACGCCGCCCGTGATGAATACGTATCTAGCCACGGGGCATCACCTTACCGCTGATTCGCCCGCTGGATCGCCCGCGATCCAGCAAACGAAAGAAAGAACGCCGCGCTCGGCGCGGCCCGAACGGCGAAGACTTTGAGGGCGGGAGAGGAAGGCGGGGATAAGGTCCCCGCCTCATCCTAGTTCGCGGGGGCCGGTTGCGCCGGCGCGGGGGCCGGAGCCGGGGCCACGCCCGACAGGCTGGATTCCAGGTTCTGCAGCGACGGCGCGGCCGGCTGGGCCGGGGCTTCCGGATCGGCGGCCGGAGCGGCCGTCGTCGCGGGCGCGACCAGTTCGCCGATGTCGTCGGCGTCGACGATCGAGCGGTTCGACCGCTCGACGTTGCCCAGGATGGTCAGTCCGATGGCGCAGGCGAAGAAGGCCGCCGCCAGCCACCAGGTCGTCACCGTCAGCAGATTGCCGGCGCCGCGCGCGGTCATGAAGCCCGACGGGCCGCCGCCCATGCCGAGGGCGCCGCCCTCCGAACGCTGAATCAGGATCACGGCGGCGAGCGCGACCGAGATGAGGATCATGGCGACGAGGAGAATGGTCTGGAGCATGACAGCCGATATGTGTGCGCGGGCGCGCCGATCAAGCGACGGCGTCTAACATCAGGCGAGGGATTAGGGAATAGGGTCGAGGGTCGAGGGTCGAGGGTCGAGGGATTGTCGCAAGGTTTGCGATTGAACGTCTTGCTCCGATGGCCGGGTCGTTGAGGCGCCTTCCCCTCGACCCTCGACCCTCGACCCTGCCGCCGTCAGGCGGCCCGCACGATCCCCAGAAAGTCCGCCGCCTTCAGCGACGCGCCGCCGACGAGCGCCCCGCCGACCTCGGGGACGGCGAGGATGTCGCGTGCATTGTCCCGCTTGACCGAGCCGCCGTACAGGATCGGCGCGGCCGCCACGCCCAGCCCCAGCCGTTCGATCATGGCCGCGCGGACGGCGCGGTGAACCTCCTCGATCTGGTCCAGCGTCGGCGTCAGGCCGGTGCCGATGGCCCAGACCGGCTCGTAGGCCACGGCGAAGGCGCGCCCGGTCAGGGCCGGCGGCAGGGAGGCCATGATCTGGCCCCGCACCACCTCGACCGCCCGGCCCGCCTCGCGCTGTTCCAGCGTCTCGCCGACGCAGACGATCGGCTCCAGACCCGCGGCCAGCGCCGCCTCCGCCTTGGCCGAGACCAGGGCGTCGGTCTCGCCGTGCCCCTGACGGCGCTCGGAATGGCCCAGGATCACCAGGGTCGCGCCCGCGTCCCTCAGCATGGCGGCCGAGACGTCGCCGGTGAAGGCGCCGTGGGTCTCGGCGCGGCAGTCCTGCCCCCCGATCTCGACGCCGTCACCCGCCGCCTGCGCCATGCGCTCGACCAGGGTGGCGGGCGGGCACAGGGCGACACGACAGGCCGGGCGGTCCGACGCCAGCGCCGCGCGCAGGGCCGCGACCTCGCCCAGGCTGGCGCCCAGGCCGTTCATCTTCCAGTTTCCGGCGATCAGTTTTGCAGTGTGCATCATCCGCGCCTTCTAGGCGGCGGCCCCCGACAAGCCAAGCCGTCAGGCCGCGTCGGGTCGGGAGGTCCCGAAGGGCCGACGACCGCGGCCCAGCAAGAATGCGTCGACAAGGCGGAGCCTTGTGATTGCGGCCCAACAAGTATTGCCTTCATCTTGCCGTGTGGGGCGCTGACACCCTATAGGCCAAGCGGCGCCTTCTGTTGCCGCTGATCCGTCGGGACCGACCATGCTCACCGCCTTCCGCACCTTCGCCAAATCGAAATGGGCCGTCGGCCTGCTGGTCGTTCTGGCCCTGGCCCTGCTGGTGACCGGCGGGACCCAGATGGACGTCCTGTCCAACCTGGGGCCCAGGCATGTGGTTTCGGCCGGCGACCGCAATCTGAGCCAGGCCGAGTTCCGCGCCCAGCTGGACGTTATCCGCGACCGGGCCCAGCAACAGGCCGGCCGTGGGCTGGGCTTCGAGGAGCTGATCGCCGGCGGCGGCCTGCGGCAGTATCTGGAGAGCCAGTCCCAGCAGCTCGGTTTCGTCAATTGGGCCTGGAACGCCGGAATCCGCCCGGGCAACGATCTGGTCCTGCGCCAGATCCGCCAGACCGCCGCCTTCTTCGACAACGTCACCGGCCGGTTCAGCGAAGAGCAGTACCAGCAGCTTCTGGCCCAGAACAAACTGACGCCGGAACGGCATGAGGCCGACCTGCGCGACCAGTTCACCCAGCGGCATTTCGGCGCCGCCCTCGGGGCCGGCATGCGCCTGCCGCGCATCTATGGCGCGGTGCTGGCCAGCCAGGCGCTGGAAACCCGTGACGGCCGCTGGTTCACCGTGACCCAGGCCATGGCCGGTTCGGCCCCGGCGCCGACCGACGCCCAACTGACCACCTTCATGAACCAGAACGCCGACGAACTGGGAATTCGCCTGCCTGAATCCCGTACGGCCACGGTGGTGCTGTTCGACGCCGCCGCCCCCGAGCCGACCGAGGCCGCCATCCTGGAGCGGTTCAACTTCCGCCGCGACGCCCTGTCGCTGCCCGAAAAGCGGTCCTTCGTCACCCTGACGGCGCCCAACCGCGCCGCCGCCGACCGCATCGCCGCCGCCCTGCGCGCCGGCCAGTCACCGGCCGACGTGGCCCGCGCCAACGGCATCCAGCCGGCGGAATACAGCGAAACCCCGCGCAGCGCCCTGGGCGACCCCGCCGTGGCCGCCGCCGTCTTCGGTCTGGCCGCCAACCAGGTGTCCGCGCCCGTCCAGGCCGGCGTGGGCTTCGTGGTCGCCCGGGTGACCGCCATCCAGCCCGGCCGCGCCGCGACCCTCGCCGATGTCCGCGAGCAGGTGGTCGCCGAACTGCGCGCCGAGGGCGCCCGCGAGGCCGTCTATCTTCGTGTCGCCGCCTATGAGAAGGCGCGCCAGGAGGGCAAGACCCTCGACGTCGCGGTGCGCGAGGTCGGCGCCCGGAGCGTCGCGGTGCCTCCGATCCGTCAGGACGGCAAATTCCGCAACGGCCAGGACCCCAGTTCGCCCCTGCCGCCTCCACTGCTCCAGACCATGTGGAGTCTCGGCAAGGGCGCCGAAAGCGAAGTGGTCGACATGGGCCAGGGCCAGTATTTCGTGGTCCGCGTGGACGACATCCTGCCCGCCGCCCTGCCGCCGCTGGACGCCATCCGCGCCCCGCTGGCCCAGAACTGGACCGCGCGCGAGAATGCCCGCCTGCTGAACGCCCGCGCCAGCGCCCTGGCGGCCCGCGTGCGTGGCGGCGAGGACCTGGCCGCCGTGGCCGCCTCGGTCGGCGCGACCCTGCAGACCGGAACCGGCCTGAACCGCCAGTCCGCCGAGCAATACGGTCAGGGCGTGATCGGCGGCGTGTTCAGCAGCGGACGCGGCGAACCCTTCTCGCAGCAGAACACCAACGACACCTTCGTCATCGGCCGCACCGACCGCATCACCGCGGCGGTGCCGGCCCTGGCCGCGCCCATGGCCGAACAGTTCCGTCAGCGCATGACCGGCGACCACGTCAATGCGGTGGGCGACATGGCCCTGCGCGCCGCCGCCGCGCGCAGCAAGGCGGAGTTCGACGAGGCCCTGGCCCGCACCGCCCTCGGCCTGCCCGCCGAGGCCCCGGCCGAGCCCGCCTCCCCGGCCACGCCCCCGGCGCGATGACGGCGGACGGCGCGGACGGCTTCGCCGAGTTCGACCGCGGCTGGTCGCAGGGCCGGCCCCAGGTCGTCATCCGCCGTCTGGTCGACGATCTGGAGACCCCCGTCTCGGCCTTCCTCAAGGTCGGTCACGGGCGGACCCATGCCTTTCTGCTGGAATCGGTCGAGGGCGGCGCGGTCAACGGCCGTTATTCGATCATCACGCGCGAGCCGGACGTGGTCTGGCGCTGCCGCGGCGGCGCGGCCGAGCTGGCGCGGGGCGAGGCCGTCGCCGCCGAACGCTTCCAGCCGGAGGCCGCCGACGCCCTGACCTCCCTGCGGGTCCTGATGGCGGCGTCGCGTTTCGACCTGCCCGCCGGGCTGCCGCCCATGGCCGCCGGCCTGTTCGGCGTGTTCGGCTATGACATGGTGCGGCTCCTCGAGCCGCTGGGCGCCCCGAACCCCGATCCGCTGGGTTTGCCCGACGCGGTCCTGACCCGCCCCGCCCTGGTGGCCATCTTCGATTCGGTCAGCCACGAGATCGTTCTGGTGTCGGCCTCGTATCCCGATAACGCCCTGGACGCCCGCGCCGCCTTTGACGCCGCCGTGGCGCGGCTGGACCGGTTCGAGGCCGAACTGCGGGCGCCCCTGCCCGCCCTGCCCGCCGCCGCCCCGACCGAAATCGCCCCCTTCCGCTCGCCCGTCGATCAGATGGGCTTCGGGGCCATGGTCGCCCGGGCCAAGGACTATATCGCCGCCGGCGACATCTTTCAGGTCGTGCTCAGCCACCGCTTCGCCGCGCCCTGGGCCGGAGACCCCTTCGCCTTCTACCGCTCGCTGCGGCGGCGGAACCCGTCACCCTATCTGTTCTACCTCGACTTCGGCGGCTTCCAGCTGGCCGGGTCCAGCCCGGAAATCCTGGTCCGGCTCAAGGACGGCCGGGTCACCATCCGCCCCCTGGCCGGCACCCGTCCGCGCGGCGAGAGCCCCGAGGCGGACCGCGCGCTGGAGGCCGAGCTTCTGGCCGATCCCAAGGAACGGGCCGAACATCTGATGCTGCTCGACCTCGGCCGCAACGACGTGGGCCGCGTCGCGGCGCCCGGCACGGTCGAGGTGATCGAGAGCTTCCGGGTCGAGCGCTACAGCTCGGTCATGCACATCGTCTCCGAGGTCCGGGGCGACGCCCATCCCGATCTCGACGCCGTGGACACGCTGCTGGCCGCCCTGCCCGCCGGCACCCTGTCGGGCGCGCCCAAGGTGCGGGCCATGGAGATCATCGACGAGCTGGAAAGCGAGAAGCGCGGCGTCGGCTACGGCGGCGGCGTCGGCTATATCTCGGCGGGCGGCGAGGCCGACATCTGCATCGTGCTCAGGACCGCCCTGTTCGCCGACGGCAAGATTCACGTCCAGGCCGGCGCCGGCGTCGTCGCCGACAGCGATCCGGCCGCCGAATACGCCGAAACCCGGGCCAAGGCCCGCGCGCCCATGCGCGCCGCCGAGGACGCCTGGCGCTATCCGTTCGGCAATCGCTGAGTTCAGCGCGCCACGGGTTCTTTGTCATCCCGGCCGAAGCGAAGCGGAGAGCCGGGACGCTCGACCATAACAATCTCGCCCTCCCGGAAGCTGCTCTTGCAGCTATCCGGGAGACGGGTCAGGCTTGGCGCGACGGCAACCCTTCTCCCGGGCAATCGCTCCGCGCTTTCCGGGAGGGTCGGACCTGTGAGCGGCGTCGTCCCGGATAGCGCCTTCGGCGCTTCCGGGATGACAAGGTTCACATTCCCGCGTTTGCTCGCGTCCGTTTCTGACGCAGGCGCGGTGCAGGCTGCCGGCCATGACCGACACCTATCGCATCCGATCCGAAGAGACCTGGGCCGCCGCCCGCGCCGACTACGCCGCCGGCCTGTCGGGCCCCGAGGTCTGCGAACGCCATGACATCGGCCTGTCCGCATTTCGCAAGCGCGCGCGGGACGGAGCCTGGCGCCGCGCCGATCAGCCCGATCCCGTCTGGGAAGACGAAGAGCCCGACGATCTGCCAGAGGTCGATCTTGCCGCCACCGCCGCCTGGGCCCTGAAGCGGATGGGAGTGGCCATCCGGCGCGGGCGCGCGATCGAGGCCCTGCGTTGGCAACGTCTGCACCACCACCTGTCCCGGCGGATCGAAGCCGATGCCGCCGCCGAGCAGGCCGCCGAGGCCCGGATCGAAGCCGAACACGCGGCAGCAATTCAGAACCTGGAGAACGTCCGTGTCCAGGCGGAACGCAACGCGCGCATCGAGGCCCGCCTCGGGCCGGACGCCACCCACCACGACCGCCTGGTCGCCCGCCTCGATCAGGCCATGGAGGATATCGCGCGCCGTGTCCCCATCTCGATCGCGACGCTGATCCCGGCCCCGGCGGCGCCTTCAGCCACGGCCGTCGAAACGACGAAAGTGCACGAAGTACACTCCGTTTTTCAGCCGCCGCCCGCGACGGACTGATCGACCGTCGCCGGATCGAAACGAACCCCCGGCCCCAGCACCATGACCCCGGCCATCAGCACCGCCGCCATGGCCGCCACAGCGGCCGCGCCGAGCGCCGCATAGGGGCTGGTCCGCAGGGTCGGCGACGTCAGCAGGGTGCGCGCCCTGGTGATGCTGTTCTGCGCCATGGAACCCCTCCGTCCGACGGGTTCATCTCGATCCGCTTTGGTTAACGAAGACTTACGGTCGCGCGGCGCTTGGCGCGGCCCCGTCCTGCCCCTAGAAGCCAGACCATGATCCTCGTCGTCGACAACTACGACAGCTTCACCTGGAACCTCGTCCACTACCTCGCGGAGCTGGGCGCGGAGACCCGCGTGGTGCGCAACGACGATCTGACGGCCGCCGAGGCCTGGGCGCTCAAACCCGAGGCGGTGCTGCTTTCGCCCGGCCCCTGCACGCCCAACGAGGCGGGCATCTGCCTGGCCATCCTCGACACCGCCCCGCTCGACATGCCGATCTTCGGGGTCTGCCTCGGCCACCAGGCCATGGGCCAGGCCTTCGGCGGCGAGGTGATCCGCGCCAAGGCCCTGATGCACGGCAAGACCTCGCCGATCGAACACGGGGGCGCCAGCGTGTTCAAGGGCCTGCCCTCGCCCTTCACCGCCACCCGCTACCATTCGCTGGCCGTCCGCCGCGAGACCCTGCCGGACGTGCTGGAGGTCGCCGCCTGGACCGCCGACGGCGAGATCATGGGGCTGGCGCACCGAACCCGCCCGATCCACGGCGTCCAGTTCCATCCCGAGTCCATCGCCACCGAACACGGCCACGACCTGCTCGCCAACTTCCTCGACCTCGCCAATATCAAGCGCACGGCGATGGTCTAATGGCTGACACCTTCAAACCCCTGCTGGCCAAACTGGTCGACGGCCGCATCCTGTCGGCCGACGAGGCCCACGCCTTCTTCGCCGCCTGTCTGAGGGGCGAGCCCACCCCGGCCCAGGTCGCCGCCGCCGTCACCGCCCTGCGCATCCGCGGCGAGACGGTCGAGGAGATCGCCGCCTTCGCCACGGCCATGCGAGAGGCCGCCCGCACGCTCGACCACCCCTATGACGTCATCGACACCTGCGGCACCGGCGGCGACGGCCGGCACACCTTCAACATCTCCACCGCCGCCGCCCTCGTGCTGGCCGGCGCGGGGCTCAAGGTCGCCAAACACGGCAACCGGGCCATGAGCTCAAGGTCCGGCTCGTCGGACGTGCTGTCGGCGCTCGGCGTCAATCTTCAGGCCACGCCGGAACAGCAGCGGCGCTCGCTGGATCAGGCCGGCATCGCCTTCCTGTTCGCCCCCGCCTACCACGGCGCCATGCGCCACGTCGGGCCGGTGCGGGCAGAGATCGGCTTCCGCACCGTCTTCAACCTGCTCGGCCCCCTGTCCAATCCGGCCGGCGCGCGGCGTCAGGTGATGGGCGTCTATGACCCCCGCCTGCTCGAGCCCCTGGCCGAGGTGCTGGGCCGGCTCGGCGCCACGCGCGCCTGGACCGTCCACGGTCAGGGCCTGGACGAACTGACCACCACGGGCGAGACCGAGGTGGCGGAATGGAAGGACGGCGCCGTGCGCCGCTTCACCGTCGCGCCCGAGGACGCCGGCCTGCCCCGCGCCGATCTCGCCGCCCTGCGCGGCGGCGATGCGGAAGAGAACGCCGTGGCCCTGCGCGCCCTGCTGGACGGGACGAAGGGCGCCTATCGCGACATCGTCCTGCTCAACGCCGCCGCCGCCCTGGTCGTCGCCGACCGC
Organism: Brevundimonas vancanneytii; assembly: GCA_943373195.1. Lineage (GTDB taxonomy): Bacteria > Pseudomonadota > Alphaproteobacteria > Caulobacterales > Caulobacteraceae > Brevundimonas > Brevundimonas vancanneytii_B. Next base: position 4,653 of record CALSBO010000029.1, on the reverse strand, counting down.
GCCGCCGACCTGGCCGAGGGCGCGGCGCTGGCCGCCCGCGTCATCGACGACGGCCGGGCCGCAAAGGCGCTCGCCGATCTGGTCGAGGCCACCAATGCGGCCATCGAGGAGGACCCCGCTTGAGCGACGTCCTCGCCGCAATCGCCGCCTACAAGCGGACGGACGTGGCGGCGCGCAAGGCCGCGACCTCGCAGGACGCGATCGAATCCCTGGCGCGCCTCGCCTCGTCCCCGCGCGGCTTCCGCGCCGCCCTCGAACGCCGTGTCGGGAACACAGGCCGCCCCGCCCTGATCGCCGAGATCAAGAAGGCCAGTCCTTCCAAGGGCCTGATCCGCGCCGATTTCGACCCGCCGGCCCTGGCCCGCGCCTATGAGGGCGGCGGGGCGACCTGCCTGTCGGTGCTGACGGACGGCCCCAGCTTCCAGGGCGACGACGCCTTCCTCGCCGCCGCCCGCGACGCGACCGCCCTGCCCTGCCTGCGCAAGGATTTCCTGGTCGATCCCTGGCAGGTGGCCGAGAGCCGCGCCCTGGGCGCCGACTGCATCCTGATCATCCTCGCCATGATCGACGACGCCCTCGCCGCCGAGCTGCTGGCCGAGGCCGACCGCTTCGGAATGGACGCCCTGATCGAGACCCACGACGAGCTCGAAATGGCCCGCGCCTGCGCGCTGGGCGGCGATCTGGTCGGCATCAACAACCGGTCGCTGCGGACCTTCGAGGTGGATCTGGCCGTCACCGAACGCCTCGCCGCCCTCGCCCCGCCGAATGCTCTGTTGGTCGCCGAGAGCGGCATCTTCACCCCCGATGACGTGGCGCGGGTGTCGGACGCCCATGCGCAGGCGGTGCTGGTCGGCGAGAGCCTGATGCGGCAGGCGGATGTCGAGGCGGCGACGCGCGACCTGCTGCGGTAACCGGACCTTAACCGGAACAGCACAGGAACACCTTGTGGACGTTTGCGGTTTGTTCCGCTACGTTTCTCGCAACGGGATTCGCCTCGAGGACCTCCATGCTCACGCGCAAACAGCACGAACTCCTGATGTTCATCCATGAACGGATCAAGGAGACCGGCGTCTCCCCCTCGTTCGACGAGATGAAGGAGGCGCTCGATCTGGCGTCCAAATCGGGCATCCACCGGCTGATCACGGCGCTGGAGGAACGCGGCTTCATCCGCCGTCTGGCGCATCGCGCCCGGGCGCTGGAGGTGACGAAACTGCCCGAACAGGCCACGGCGGGCGCGCCGCGCGGCCGGGCCGGCTTCACCCCCGGCGTCATCCAGGGCGGCGGCCGGACCCAGGCCGCCGAGGCCGCCAACGACACCCGCGAACTGTCCCTGATGGGCAAGATCGCCGCCGGCACCCCCATCGCCGCCATCGAGCACGAGACCGCCCGCTATCCGGTGCCCGAGGCCATGCTGGGCGCCGGCGAACACTATCTGCTCGAGATCGAGGGCGATTCCATGATCGAGGCCGGCATCCTGAACGGCGACATGGTCATCATCAAATCGGTCGACACCGCCACCTCGGGCGACATCGTCGTGGCCCTGGTCGAGGGCGAGGAAGCGACCCTCAAGCGGTTGCGCAAGAAGGGCGCCTCCATCGCCCTGGAGCCCGCCAACCGCAACTACGAGACCCGCATCTTCGGCCCCGACCAGGTCGAGGTCCAGGGCAAGCTGGTCGGCCTTATCCGCCGCTATCACTGACCCTCTTGTCATCCCGGACGCCGCAACGCGGCGATCCGGGACGGCTGATCCGAGGAGTTCACACCCCCGGACGCTGCGTCAGCAGCGATCCGGGGGACAGGGTGCGACATCCACCCTTCTCCCGGACAATCGCGACGCGATTTCCGGGAGTCATGGTTGAGCAGCACCTTACGTCCCGGCTCTCGCTTCGCTCGGTCGGGATGACAAGGCGGCGTCTATTCGTCCGCACCGCCGCCGAACCGGCTCCACGGCCGGTCGCCGCGCGTCTCGGCCGTCCAGACCGCCCGCCAGCCCCGCCGCTCGCGCCACAACTCCACCGCCCCGCCCCGGGCGTAGTCGGTCCCGTCCAGCACCAGCCGTCCGTCGCATGACGGCGGCAGCACCGGGACGGTGGCCCGCACGCTGACCACCGGCGCCGAGCGGCACAGGGCGTCGACCTCCTCCAGCGACGGCGCCCGGCGGCCCCAGCCCATGGCCAGAGGCCCGCTGTCGGCCGCTTCCGGCGCGCAGGCGAAACGGGTGCAGGCCCAGCCCTCGACCGGCCGCTCCGCCAGCGCCAGGCCACGCCGCCGCGACCAGACGTCGACCGCGAACTGTCGCACGCCCGGCCGCATCACCACGGCCTGCCCCTCGCCGACGAACGCCGCATTGGTCCCGCCGTCGCCGATCCACAGGTCGGGCGCGGGCTCCCGCGGCCACAGCATCACCGCCGCCGCCAGCGGCAGGCCCAGCCAGCGCAGCGGCCCGCGCCACAGGCAACAGAACAGCACCCCGACAAAGGCGATCGGCAGGACATAGCCCGGCGCGCTGGCCACCGTCTTCACCGCCCCCGGCAGGCCCGCGACCCATTCGCCGATGCTCAGCATCAACCCGATCCCCTGCCCCGCCAGCCACAGGAACGGCGCCCCCAGCCCCAGCGGCTCGAGCGCCGCGCCCAGCGCCAGGGCCGGCATGATCAGAAAGTCCGACAGCGGCGCGGTCGCCAGATTGGCCCCCAGTCCGTACATGGCCGTCCGGTTGAAATGCTGCATGGCGAACGGCCCGGTCGCCGCCCCGGCCACCAGACTGGCCATCACGGCGATGCCCAGCCACGCCCCGGCCCGCTGGACGATCAGGATCGGCAGGGGCGCGGAAATCTCTTTCGGCCGCACCGGCCAGGCCTCGACCAGCGCCACCAGCGCCGCCGTCGCCGCGAACGACATCTGGAAGCCCGGGGTGACGATGGCCTCGGGCTGGAGCAGCAGGACGGCGAAGGCCGCCACCGCCAGGGCGTGCATGGTGATCGCCTGCCGGTCCAGCAGGATGGCGACAAAGGCGATCGAGGCCGTGATCGCGGCCCGCTCGGCCGGCGGCGGATGGCCCGAAACCACCAGATAGGTCCCGACCGCCAGCAGACCGGCCCAGGCCGCGACCTTCTTGCCGGGAATGCGCAGCGCCAACCACGGCCAGGCCGCCACCAGCAGGCGCACCAGAAAGAACGAAAACCCGCCGACCACCGCCATATGCAGACCCGAGATCGACAGGATGTGCGCCAGGCCGGAATCGCGCATGACATCGACCTGGGCCGGGTCCAGCCAGGTCTCGTGGCCCGTGGTCATGGCGGCCGCGACCCCGCCGGTCCGCGTCCCCAGCCGCGCCACGATCCGCTGGGCCAGATCATAGCGCAGACCGTTGACCGCCATGGCCGCCCGAACGGTCCACGCCGGCGGCGGCAGCCAGGCGGGCCGCGTCTCGCCGAGCGAGAAGGCGACCCCGCCGAGGCTCTGGAAATAGGCATTGCGGCCGAAGTCATAGGCGCCCGGACTGGCCGGGGCGGGCGGCGGATTGATCAGGGCGAACAGCCGGATCGCCTGTCCCGGCTCGGGGGCGGCGCCGCGCACCGTGGCCCGCAGCCGGGTCGGCGTCGCTTCCGGCGCCAGTCCGCGAATCCGGACCGGAGCGATCACCACGCGCGGCCCGGCCGCGCCCGGACTGTCCACATCGATGACCCAGCCCTCGACCACCGTCGGTTCGGCCATCGCCGGCGCGATCGGCGCCGCCACCGCCTCGGCCCGCAGCTTGGCCACGGCCAGCCCCAGGGCGAAACAGGCCAGCAGCATCAGGCCCAGGGTCCAGACCCGCGCCAGCGCCATCCGCCGCGCGGCGAACCACAGCCCCGCCGCCAGCATGGCGCCCGCGATCAGGGGCCAGACCGGCGGTTCGACCTTCAGCGCGAAATAGGCGGCGCAGCCGGCCCCGAGCGCCACCGGCGCCCACAGCCGCCAGCGCAGCGTCTGGGCCGCGACCTGTTCGGTCAGGAAGCGGCGGACCCGTACGGCGAGACTGGGATTCGCCGGCGCCGGCGCTATAACGCCCGCCATGACCTCCCCGTCCCCCTCCACGCCCGCTGTCGTCACGCGCTTCGCCCCTTCGCCGACGGGTTCCCTGCACATAGGAGGCGCCCGGACGGCGCTTTTCAACTATTTGTATGCCAAGGGGCGCAACGGAAAGTTCCTGGTGCGGGTCGAGGACACTGACCGCGAGCGTTCGACGGACGAGGCGGTCAAGGCGATTTTCGACGGCCTGAGCTGGCTCGAGCTGTTCGCCGACCAGGCGCCGGTGTTCCAGCACAGCCGCGCCGACCGCCACCGCGAAGTGGTCAATGAACTGCTGGAGCGCGGCGGCGCCTATCGCGACTTCACCTCGGCCGAGGAGACCGGCCGCCTGCGCGATCTGGCCAAGGCCGAGCGCCGCCCGTTCGAATCCCCGTGGCGCGACCGCGAACCGACCGTCGACGACCTGTCACAGCCGCACGTCGTCCGTTTCCGCCGTCCCCTGCCGGGCACGGTCACGGTCGAGGACGAGGTCCAGGGAACGGTCAGCTGGGCCAATGACGACCTCGACGACCTCATCCTGCTGCGCTCGGACGGCGCGCCGACCTACAACCTCGCCGTGGTCGTCGACGACCACGACAT
>CALSBO010000028.1:0-34467 GCA_943373195.1 Brevundimonas vancanneytii | reverse complement strand
CGTTTGGGGGAGGGTTCCGTCCGGACGGACCAGCATCAGAATCTCCGTGTCGGACCGCCAAAGAGCGGACTGACCCCAGACAGGCAGCTCGGACGCCAGATCGAACCAGCGCACGGTGCGGTCGGCCAGCTCGACCACGCCCGGTTGCCAGTGGTGGTCCCGCAGCCGGAAGATCAGCAGCCGGCGGCCAGACGGAGACCATGGGCCGAGCACCTGTCCGTCCCCTTCGGACAGGGCCAGGAGCCGGGCTGGCTCTTCCTCCGCCTCAAGATCCGCGATCCTGAGTGCGCTCACCGTCCAGGGGCTGTTGATTCCGAGGTCGAAGGCCGTCGCCGTCTCGTAGGATGCCCTTTGCTCAAACACCGCCCAACGGCCGGTCGGATCGACGCTGGCGTTCCCGAAGGACTCCAGCTTCAGCATGTCGTCGACCGTATAGGGACGGCCGGTCGCTGGGCCTGTCGACCGAACCTGCTCCACCTGCGGCGTGTCCGGCGGCAGGGCCATAGCCGCCGGCGCCAGGACGGCAAGGATAAGGCTGAGGGCGGCTCCCGCGCCGAAGCCGCGCAGAATGCGGGCGCGCGGGGGCGCCGACGCCCCGATTGGGTGCCTCACATGCGAACAAGACATGGCGGCCTACCAGCGCTTGATCAGCTGGAGCGCGGCCACCCGACCCAGGGGACCGGCCTGCCCGGGGTCGAAGCCAAAACCTTGGGGTGAGTCGTAGAAGGGCGGATCGGTGTCGAAGAGGTTCTGGATGGTGAGGGCGATCTCGACACCCTCCGCGATCCCCGACGCTGACCCCGTCCACCGGACCTGGACGTCTGCGGTTGTGAACGCATCGATCGTCCGCCCGGCCAGGTCGCGATAGTCGGCGGAGTGGTTGACGCCCAGTCGGGCTGACCAGTCGGCCCGTGTCCAGGTTCCGGCGGCCTGCAGTCTCAGGTCCACGGGAAAACCGACGACGCCCAACACATCTTCGCGGGAAGCGACAGACGTCAGCTGCCGGCTGTAGTCGAGCAGATAGGAGGTCGACGCCGACAGGCCGAAGGCGTGGTCGCCGACCTGGAAGTCATAGCCTGCGGAGAGGTCGATCCCTTCGACGTCAAGCGCGCCGGTGTTGGCCCAGCGGCCGTCCAGGATCACTGAATAGGCCGAGGCCGGATAGAGGGTCGGGGACGTAAAGCGGGGATCCGCCAGGAAAGCCTGGACCCGCGTGAGATCAGCGGCGTTGCCGGGTGTCAGGCGTGTGACGAAGGGCGACAGGCTGGGATCGACCAGAATGCTGGTGATGTTCTCGACCGCCGGGCGACCGATCTTGTCCTTGAAGCGGGTGTTGAAATAGCCGGCGCTGAACGTCAGCCCGGGACGCGGAGCAATGTCCACGCCGACGGTGAAGCTCTCGGCGGTTTCCGGGGTCAGGTCAGGATTGCCTCCGGTCTGAAGGATCGCGATCCGGCTGACGCCGGCGTCCGAAACCGTCAGCGGCCCGAGCACAACACGGTCGAAGACCTCGGTCAGAGCAGGGGCGCGGAAGGAGGTGCTCCAGCTGGCGCGCACCTTGACCGGATGGGACGGCTGCCAGATCACCCCGACCTTGGGATTGCTCGTAGATCCGACGTCATCATAGTCTTCGATCCGGCCCGCGAGCGTGAGCTCCAGACGTTGCGCTAGCGGCACGGCGTTGTCCGGCCCGATGATGGGAATGCGCGCCTCGGCGAAGACGGCGGCGATCTCGCGGATCTGGGGATCGCCAACGGAGAGGACCGGAGCGAGACCCGACCGGAAGCTCGCGCTGCGGCGGTCGAACGCCTCGCGCCTGAAACCTGCGCCGACCGCCAGACGGAGCGGACCGCCCGGAAGGGTCAGGGCCGTGCCGTCCAGCATGAGGTTGGCCGAGCTGATCCGGCTCCGGTACTGCGACCAGTCGTAGCCTTGAGCGATGAAATCCAGGACCGCCTGACTGTTCGCCGACCCTGAACCGAACGGATTGAAATACCCGTCCCGCGTCGCCGAATAGGGTGTCGCGGCGCTGTCTGGGCTGTTGCCCAGGGCCTCGGCGAGGAAGGTGGTGTTCAGCTGGTTGGTCGTGCCGCCCCGACTAAGCTCTTCCGCGAAGGCGCCATAGGCCTCGAGCCTCCATTCCCGAGGAAGATCGATCTCTACGCCGAGCGTTCCGCCGAGGCTGCGAGAGGCGCCGTAGCTGTGCGTGGGGCCCAGATCGCCGATAAAGTTGTAGGCGATCTGGTGCGACGCCGACCCGTTCGGCGACACGAACGACGGATTGGCGCGGCCCACCGTCAGGATGCTGACCGGAGAGAGGTTGGAATATTCAAACGCCCTGCGGCTGAAGCGGGCGTCCGCCGAAACCTCGATGCCGGGGGTGATGTCCTGCCGGACGCTCAGATAGGCGCTGTTGCGCGCCTGCTCGGGCAGGATGTCGACACCCTCGCGCCGGTTCCCGAGATTGGCGCCGCCGGCGAGGAAGTCGGACGGCGTGCGCGCTGTTCCGTCCGGACCTGGAACGATGGCGTAGAGGCTGCGGTAAGCCGACCGGGCGGCATCGAAGGTGACGATGCTGCCGGGCGGGCCGTAGAAGGTTCTCCTGTCCGTTCCACCGTATCCCGTCAGATCTCCCGTCGCGGTGAAGGCGCGATCCGCCGAGTTCAGCGCCGCGGAATGTTGATACTCGTAGGACAGAAGCGCTGACCCGCCGGTCCACCGACGTCCGATGAGATGCGAGACCATCAAATCCTCGCCGCCGCCACGGGCAGCGGACGCCCTCAAGCGCGTTTCCTGTCCGTCGTAGCTTCGGCGCAGAATGACGTTGACCACGCCCGCGACCGCGTCCGAGCCGTACAGGGCCGAGGCGCCGTCCAGCAGCACGTCGACGCGCTCTACAGCGGCCCCGGGGAGAGTCGACACGTCGGCGAACTCGCCCTTCAGGCCCGTGCCCGCCAGTCGGCGACCGTTGACGAGAACCAGTGTTGCGTCCGCGCCGAGGCCGCGCAGATTGACGCCCGTGGCGACGGCCGAGTTGCTGCCGAGCGAGTCCGCGCCGAGCAGGAGACTGTTGGGCGTCGCATTGCCGGAATAGGCCTGCGGCAGCCGCGTCAGGGCGTCGGCAACGGTGGCGTCGCCCTGGCGGTCCAGATCGCTGCGCGTGATCACCGTGACCGGAGACGGCGTCTCGCCGGGACCACGGATCAGGCTCCCGGTGACCACCACATCCTCGATTTGGTGCGCGTCCATCTCTGTGAGGGAAGAGGGCCTCGCCGGGCGAAGGACGAAGACTCCCGGACGGCTCTGGGATGCGGTCAGGCCGCTCTGGTTGAGCAGGCGGCCCAGCGCGTCCGCCGTGCCGTAGGAGCCCCTGACGCCCTGGGTCCTGCGACCGGCGACGAGATCGGCGGTGTAGAGAAGTTGCACCTGGCCCTGGTTGGCGAAGACGATGAGCGCCGTCTCAAGCGACCCCGGCGCGACATCGAAGGCGCGCACGGACTGGGCGCAGGTCGCGGTCGCCAGGGGAGCCGAGAGAACTGGCACCAAGGCGGCCGAGGCCAGCAGGGTGCGGATGCAAATGGTCATGACTTCGATCCCCTCCGACGCAAGGTCGCGTCGAACAGGAGACGCAGGGTCGCCGACTCAACTGAGTGGGAGGTCGAAATTATTATCCGCCGACGGAAGGGGCGGTGAGGCGAACGCTGCCATCGGCCTGCGTCCGGGCCTCGAGCCCAAAGAGGTCCGTCGTCGCCGCCACGAAGGCTTCGCGGTCGCCGGTGGTGAAGACGCCGCTGACCGCAACGTCTTCGGCGGGACCGGCGTCGAGGACGATCTTGCGCGGCAGGTATCGGTTCACCTCCGCGACAGCCTCGCCAAGCGGCGTGCTGCGGAAGATGAGACGGCGTTCCGACCAGCTGGTGGCCAGGGCTGCATCGACCGCGAGGGGCGCGGCGTTCGGCAGAGCCGTCCGGACCTGTTGGCCCGGCGCGAGGCGCCAGCTGCGGGCGCCGGCGGCCGGGCCGTCCGTCACGGCGACCGAGCCCGCGACCAGGGTGACCCGGGCGCCGGCGGGATCGCGCCTCACGTCGAATGTGGTGCCCAAGGCCGTCACCACCGTATCGCCGGCCGAGACCCGGAAGGGGCGGTCAGCGTCATGAGCGACGACGAAGAGGGCCTGGCCTCGCTCCAGCAGAATATGACGCTCGGACGAGGCGAACCGCACCCGCAACCGGGTGTCGGTATCGAGCTTGATCTCGCTGCCGTCGGTGAGGCGAACGACCTCCTGTTCGCCGACGGCCGTCGCATAGACGCCGCGTGACGGCAGCCAGACAAAGATGCTGACGACGGCGATAGCCATGACCGTCGCGATGGCGGCGAACGGCACGGGGATTTTCTTGCTCGAGCGAGAGGCGCGAGGACGCGAGGCCCTGAGGGTCTCGCGGGTGAGGGACTGGACATCGGCGTCGCTGGAGAGGGAGCCCGTCGCGCGCCAGACGGTCTCGAGGCGCTGATAAGCCTCGGCGTTTTCAGCCGAGGTCCGCCACGTCTTGAACGCCGCCAGGGAGGCTGCGGACACGGGGCGTTCGCCGAGGCGAACATGCCACTCGGCGGCTTCACGGTCCGCCTCGCGCCTCGCGTCCTGCGGGTCGCTCATGACATTCCCCATCGACTACAGCCGCAACTGGGCTGTGCAGTATTCGAGCGCCTTGGTCATCCGCCACTGGACGGTCGTGACCGGAATATCCAGACGCTCCGATATCTCTTGATACTCCAAATGGGCGAAACGGCTCAAGACAAACACCTCCCGCAGCAGTGGCGGCATGCCGATAACGATTTGCTTGAGGAGGACCACATCGACCTGCGACGGCGGCTCGGCGGAGGTCTGCGGTGCGGTCCGATCGGTTGGAGAGAGGGGTTGCGGGCTCCGGCGCCGAGCCCGGTCGATGGCGAGATTCTCGACAATGCTCATCAGCAAGGCCTTGGGATGCCGGATCACGCCGCGACGGCTGTAGGGCTCGGCACGGACCCAGGCTTCCTGGACAAGGTCTTCCGTCTCGTCGCCGAAACGCTTGCGCAGCCGGGCCGTCAGCCAGCCGGAATAGGCGCGATAGAGATCGTGAAGGCCGGCCCCGCCCTTCGCCTCCTCAACTCCGCCTGACCGATCCGACACGGGCTCGCCTCCAGTTGACGAGGCGAGCCCGGCCGAAGCACCGGGTGTTGAGTCCATGCTTGAGCATGCGCCGACGCCTTTAGCCCCGAAGAGCCTGGACATACGCGCCGACCACGCCGCTGCCGCGGAGCCGTGAAGTTCTGGATCGTCTCAAGCGAGGTTCTCAAGCCTCGGCGTCTCCCGAGGGCGACGCACAGTAAGCTTGAATCATGGTCCGCAGGATTGCAAGCAGGCTTGGCGCAAGGGGCCAGGGACGGAGCGTAACCGGCTGCCGGCGGGAGGCCGCACGAGCCGGTCGACAAGTTTAGCACTGTCGCGCTGCCTTGGTTGCCCTTTCATGGCCGTAAATCTTGCTAGGGCGCTAGACTGGACTGATGACACATCCTCTGCCGAATTCGAGCGCCCTGTTCGACAACGCTATCGACTCGCTGAGGATGGGGATCGAGGATTATGCGTTGAACCGGCCGGACCGATCCTTGTCCGCCGTCCGCAACTTCTATGCCGGTCTGCTCTTGCTGGCCAAGGAAGTCCTGGTGCGCCGAGTCCCGAACGCCGATCGGGACGAGGTGATCGGCGCGAGGTACAAGCCGGTTCCCAACGGCGCAGGCGGGGTCGATCATGTCCAGGACGGCGGGCAGACGATCGACTTCATGACGATCGCCAAACGCCTTGCCGATTTCAAACTGCCGATGGACAAGGCTTCGAAGGCCGCGCTGGATGAGCTTAACAGCCTGCGAAATGACGTAGAGCATCGCTACACCAACAAACCCGCCGAGGTCGTGCGCGAGCTGATCGCTCGAACCTTCCCCCTGACGGTGCAGCTCTTTCGATTGGCCGGGGAAGATCCGAGGGTCCTGCTTGCGGACGTCTGGCCGGTCATGCTGGAGGCGCGCGATCTCTATGAGGCCGAACTCCTCCGCTGCCGCGCCACCCTGGCCGGCGTGATATGGCTATCGCCGACCGTGGCCGCGGCGCACCTGCGCTGCACTGAATGCAGCTCCGACCTTGTCGAGCAGCGCGATCCGTCAAATACCGATCAAGCCGCAATGAGCCTCTTCTGTACGGGTTGCGGAGAGGATTTTGAGGTCGAAGGCGCGGTCGTGGAAGCGGTCGAACGGGCCCTGTCTGGCGAAGCCTACATCCGCTTCAAGGATGCGGCCGAGAACGGACCGGTCTTCGATTGTCCCGAGTGCGGCGTCGCGGCCTACATCGACACCGAAAACGCCTGCGCGGCCTGCGGCTGCGTCTACGAATGGGAAGGCGAATGCATGAGATGCTACAACGAGATCAGCCTGGAGGACGCGCTGGCAGGCTTCGACGGCGGAGTCTGTGCCTACTGCACCAACCTGGCGGAAAAGGACGACTGACCCCGCGACGCTCGGTCGTCAGGTCGCCGGTGCTACATCAAATCCGTAGGTATCCGTCCGATCGCGCGCCAGGCGTCCGATGGCTTCGAGAGTCTGATCGACCAGGTCGAGACAGCGGTCGACGAAAGCCGGCGTCATGTAGAAGATCCAGGGCTCATGATTGGTGCGCGAACTGTTGAACCACTCGCCCCAGCCTCGCGCCGCGACCAGGATCTCGAACTTTCCCCGTACCTCTGTCGGCCATTCGAAGCCGTTGTGGAACATCTTGTTGCGATAGATGACCAAGGCCTCGAAGGCGGTGTCAAAATCACCGGGCAGATAATCAGCCAGACCCGTTGTGGCGGCGAGCTGGCGTGCGCCCCTCACGATATCGGATTTCTCACCGTCCTTGGACGAGAAATAGATCTGGGCGTTCCAAAAGGCTCTGTGTCCGCCTCCGGCGCGAGCGTGCCGCTCGGCATCAAGCTGCGGCCAGGGAAGTTCACCGATCTTGGCGAACAGCCGCACGAGAATGGATTCCATGATCGGTGCCAGCATGCTCGCCGCGGCCATGCTGTGGGCAGCCGCCTGATAGGTCGATCTCCACATGCCCTCGACCGAAAGGTCGACCAGATGCTCGGCGTACCGTCCACTCGCCTTTTGCGCCGCCTCGCCCAGTTCGTCGATGTCGACCGAAAGAGCATCCTCGGCGGATTTGTGGCGATTCAGTAGATCTCGGATCGCGGCCATCTGGGCGTCGAGATCGATGTCTTCGCCGAGCAAATACTCGGCGTAGTCCCGATCGGTCATCTCGTAGGTCAATGGAGGTTCCTTCAAGGACGAAGTCAGAAGCTTTTTTCCTCAGGTACACGCGCGTTCCGGCCGAGCAAATCCTTGTCATCCCGGCGTATCCGGGCGCTAGTCGTCTATGGCCAAACTGACCACGGCCGGGCGGCAACATCGCGACGGCGCACCGGCGCGTGGGTCAAAGTCGCCGCGGACAGCTTGTTTCCTGCCGCGAGCTGGACTCGATGGTGTAACTGAGACGCTGAGCGATGACCGCTCTGCATTCGGCATGGCTTGCTAGCGCTTGAGCGCTTGGACGGCTTCGCGGACCCCTTGGGCCACCGCCATCAGAGCCTCGTCCTGGCTGTCCCACCCGGTCACGGGCTTGGCCGCCGGGGGCAAGGCCTGAAAGGCGCCAAAGGGGAGGTCCGTCCAGAGGCATGGCCGCAAGATTACCGGGATGACCATGGCCTTCTTGGCCTTGTGCCGGTCAAGCGCAGTGGTCAGTTCTTTCGTGTAGCAAAACTCCGAGGCGATGAAGTCGGCCGATATCAGCAGGAGGACAAGGTCGGCTTTTGCCAGTTTTGTAACGATCTCCTTTTCCCATTCATCGCCCGCCTTGATCTCCTGATCGTTCCACGTGTTGATGATGCCTAAGCGCTTAAGTGGCGTCAGGTGGGTGATCAGATCCGCCTTCAGCTTGGCGTCGGCGTGGCTGTACGAGATAAAGGCGGTGATAGGCTTCACCTTGGCGACCTTCTCCGGCTCGCCGGCCAGGTCCTTGGCGCCGCCGAGCAGCTCGAGCGACCCGCCCGCCCCGCCTACGACGCCCTTAATCACACCGCCGTCGATCAAGCGTCGACGGGTCCTGTCGTAGCGCTCCTCCGCCCAATCGAGCGCCGCCTTCAACGCCTTACTGGACACGCGCTCCGGCGGATCTCCAGCCATGTAGGTCAGCTCGTCCAAGAAAATCTGTTCGTCCGTTCGTCTCGCCACCAGACCCTCATCCTCGTCGTCTTAAGTCCGCATTTGCGGGTTGAGCGGATGAATAGTCCAGCTTAAACGCGAATTCTGCACGCGGGCTGCCCAGGCTGGACCGGGCGGGGCTCCAACGCCTACGGATCAAGACTCTCCAGGTCGGAGGTATGACGCTAGGGATCAGACCACAGGAACAAGCACCGTTTCCTCAGTCATCCTGTAGCCGCCGTCGCAATACCGATCGCTCGCGGCCATGGCTCTGAACACGGCGGCTTGCCAGCAGCCTCCCCCGAAATAGTCGGCCTTCCGATCAGCCATCTCGCCCAAGGCAAGGCGGACTGTGTCTCGAGACGACGGCGGATCCGCGTCTCGAAATACTGCGCTCGCCTCGCCAATGAGCTCTTCGACCTCGGATACAAGCTGCAAATTGACGTCGATCCGACCAAACTGGTGGCGCATCCTCGCTTTGATCTGGTCATCCGCGATCGCCGTGTTCTCATCGAACGCCAGCGTCGCCCTCACGTGACGGTGGCCCACATGCAAGGTGACGTGGATGAACGGGATCGCGGGCACGGCGTCGAAATAGGGGTGCAGGAAGGCCTCCTCCGCCACACCGCCGACGTCCGCCCTCTTCGTCCGATTGCAACTTCCGCAGCAGGCGACGAGGTTGGCGGGGAAGAGTGAGAACTCCTGGTATTCGGACTTCGGCAGATGTTGATCCAGCTCCCCAGGCCGGGCGCCGCCGCAACTCGGGCAACGATTGGCCATGAGGCGTTTCAGCTGCCCTCTCAGGTTCTCGAGACGGCCGTCTTTGTGCGTCTGATCATAGGCGGTGATAAGGGCCGCGCCGCGGTCATTGTCCCAGTGCGGGTCGGGCGGCACCAGATCGCCGCGCCCTCCGCCCGCAAGGTAGGCTGCAAAGTTAGCCTCCAGCCAGATTGCCTCCCCTGCATCCAGCTGCCCGTTACGCGGGAGACCGGTGTTTAGGGCCTCGATCCCGCCTACGAACTGATCCGCATTGAACTCAACCGACCGCATCTGGGCGCCTCGCCAGAACAGAGACGACATGCGCCGTCGCTTGGGTCGATAGCCGTTCCCCGAGAGCCTCCTCAATGGCTTCGAGACTGTTGAAGGCCCCGGCGAGCCGATCCAGGATGTGTCGGTAGTCTGTCGCTCCGGTATGCAGACCGAAGATTTCGCGGGTGAGCGTTCCGGTATTTTCGCCGAAGGTCTGAACGCCGACAGGTCGAATGAGCGGGCCAGCACCCCCCCATTCGACGACGCGAACCTGACTCGCCGGAACTTCTTGAGCGACGACCGGCGAGTGGGTGGCGATGATGCCGTACGCATCCAAGCGATCGAGCACGCGTCGGACGCCGGTCATCAACGCAGCGAGCAGCGGCGGATGAAGATGGGTCTCGGGCTCGTCGATCAGCGCCAGGCCGCGACGCTTCAACGTCGCTACGAGACTGGCTAGGACGTGCAACGCGATCATGTGCCCGCTCGAGAGATCGAGGAAAGCCGCTGCGGGATTTTGCCCCAGGAAGGCATCCAGCCGAGCTGCGGGCGGTTGCGGGAGGCCGCCGATGGGCTGTGGCGCGAGTCGTCTGAAGGAGTCCTCGGCAAATACCGGCGCCACGGCCTGGGCTAGAAGCACGAACCGGTCGGAGGTGCGAACTTGTTCGATCCGGGCTGCAAACAGTTCTGCCTGAGCAAGTGCGCTGAGAAGTATGGGCGGAGCGGCAGGGTTCAAGACGCTCGAAGCCAGATCGCGCGTGCCGCAGTAGGCGTATCGGCCAGTTCCATCGCGAAGCTGGTCCGCAACCGCCTGCGGATTGTCGCCGACGAGCGCGGGCGGTTTGAAGGTGTCGAATGCGCTGTAGGAGACCGCCACAATGCCTGGAAACGCCGGCGTGTTGCGAAAATGGCCGCTTTCGGTAACGTCGCCCCGCTCATCAGGCGGCGTGTAGGCGACACGAGCCAATCGGGCGAGAAGCTGCGTCTTCCCGACACCATTCGCGCCGACGAACACCATAACCCGGCGTGACGGCCCTACCTCTCCGACCAACGGTGCGCGAGCCGCGGGATGGAAGGCGAACTCGATCATTTCTGCATCAGGTCCAGGCGCAAAGCCGAAGGCGAACCGGTTGAGATCCGGGAGCGCACCCCCCGCTTCGATTACCGCACGGGCGTCTGCGTAGAAAAGCTCGGGTTCGCTTTCGTCGCGGTGGAGAGAAAGCTGGAGTCCCCGCTCTTCAGCGAAGGGGACCGCCCACTCCGGCGTCCATGCGATATCGCGGAACTCGATCAGCTTTTCACGTGATCCCGCCTGTCCAAGAGTTGTGAGGCTGACGTAAAGCTCGAGACCATTTCCGCGTGAGATGCAGGTGTCAGGAATGCGACCACCCGCCACTTCTCCAAGGGGCAGCGTCGTTTCTCCACCCTGCTGACCCAACCGCAAGATCTTGATCCCACCCATCTGGCGAAAGCCTTCAGCGGTTTGGCGGTAGAGGTTGTAGAGGGTGCGGTAGGCGTAGTCGTTCCAGGTGTTTTCGAGCAGGATCCAGACGTCCTCCCCCGCCTCACGGTGCGGCTGTCTGCCGGACTGAACGAAGAGACGCATCGACGAAATCACCTGAACCTTTGCCGTCTTGTGTACCGTGACGGTGATCAAGAACTCAACGGTGGCGAGCGACCGTTGCGGCCTCCTCGGGGTCCGGCAACCTCTGCGGTACGCCATAGGAGCCATTGGCGGTGGCCGCCAAGCGGCCATTCGAGAACCTGAGGTGATGCGCCGGGCTCGCCGTCCAGCGATCTTCGGAAGGGACCGGATCCTTACGGTTTCGGACGGCTGCGGACACGGTAACGCGGGTTCGCGGATCGTGCGCGCTACTTCGACACGTCGATAAGCAGAACGATCGGTTGCGGCCCTAGTGGATCCTGCGTCCGGATCGCCTGGGCCCGCTCTTCGAGGTGGGCCATAATCCGCTCCAATGGAACGTGTCCCTCCGCATCTGGCAATTTCCAGCCGGCAGCGCGGGGCTTCTGATGGATCAGAAGTAAAACGCCGTGACGCGCTGCGGAATGCCGTAGATATTGACCGCAGAGTTGGGCCTCGAGGGCCCTTTCCAACTCTGGCAGGCTCATCCCATCGATCACCTTGATCTCAATCGGCAGCGCCACGCCGCTGTCGCGACTGGTTAGTGTGATGTCCGGCTCCTTGTCATCGGCGACGTGCGTTTCCCGCTCGACAGAGTAGGCACGGCCCCGAAGAGTCTCGAAGCGATCGGCGATCCAGCGCTGGACGGCATTCTCGTTGACCAGTCCCTTCAAGGTGTCGGCCTGGGCGAACTTTCCATGCACCAGATCGTGCGCGATCTTCTCGAGGCGCCGCCGGACCAGGGACTGAAGTTCGATTGTGGTCGTGGGCGACTTTTCGAAGGTCTGCTCAAAATCGATCAGGTCGTGAACTTTCCACGGCGTGAGCATGGCGTCCTGTTCAGCGCGCCGCCGAGCCGCCCGCAACAGCCACCGCGACGGGACCGGAAAGTCCGGCATCGCGGCGAAGGCCTTTAGTGCTTCGTAGGTGGCCTCTCCCGGCGTGTCCTCCAATCGGGACATGATGGCGTTGCGAGCGTCCTGGGCATGATCGCGAGCGCCCGGTGAATACACGCCCCCCCCGACCCGATCGATGTCATCGGACAGCCGAACTGTGTCGAAGGCGATCCGGATAAGTTTCAGCAGGCCGCCGAAAGACAAGGCGGGATTGGTTGGATTGACGCCCAGCCGATCGCCGAACAGCCGCGGCAGCAGGGCCGTGCATAGAGCTGTCCGATCCGCGTCATTCAGACCGGCCGCTTTCTGATGCAGGACTGCGATGCCCTGCTCCGGGTCTGCCGCGAACAACAGAGCGAGAAAGAGCGCGGCGACTTCAGGGTCAGTGACGGTGATGGCGCGACGGGCGGCCATCAGGGCGAGCGTCGGTACCTGTTCCGGAGACCCTCGCGAGACGACGTCGATCACCTTGGGCAGCATGAGAGGCGGAAAGTTCGCCTCGTCCTCCAGCAGGCCGGCCAGGGACGGTGTCACGAGCCTGGCCAAAGCGACATCGGCATAGGCGAGCCTGTCGAGAATTCCGTGGGCATCCGGCCGGCTGGCGAGGATATGGGCGCGGACTTCGGCATCCAGGATGGCCTGGACGACCTCGGGCTGGGCAGCAGCGAGACGGCCGAGATAGTCGGGAAAGCCGTTGAGTTCGACGAGCGCATAGACGGCGGCCAGGCGTGCGGCGTCGGGATCAAGGGCTTCAGCCCAACCCGGGGTGGTCGCGGCCTCAAGAGAAATGCCAGCCAGACCCATGATGTCAAAACTGGTGAAGCCGTCCGGCGCCTCTGGCCCGCGCTCACTCGGCGCGACCGGTGTCCATTGGCGGGCGAAGGCGATCAAGGCGCCGCCGAATTTCGCGGTCACTACCGGACCCAAGATGGGCTCTACTGCTGCCAGGCTCTCGACCGAGTACCGGGATCGGGATCGCATCCTTGACGACAGCAACTGGTACAGGTCGACAAGACGGCGGTCTGCAGTGGTTTTCGTCTGCGGTATCAACCGGTCGAGAGCTTCCGGGTCCGCGCGCAGGCCCTCGACAAACTGAACCCAGCTGTCATCCCGCTTCTGGGTCTCCAGCTCTTGGGTCTGTCGCTGCGTCTTCATCTGCGCGAGCGAGGCGGTCAGGCTCGGGCTTTCGGGCTCAGGGGTCCGCCAGGCCGTGAGAAGTCGTTGCAGATCTGCGTCGGCAGAGGCCGTCG
Organism: Brevundimonas vancanneytii; assembly: GCA_943373195.1. GTDB lineage: Bacteria > Pseudomonadota > Alphaproteobacteria > Caulobacterales > Caulobacteraceae > Brevundimonas > Brevundimonas vancanneytii_B. Next base: position 21,382 of record CALSBO010000028.1, on the reverse strand, counting down.
CCTCGATCCGGTCTTCGGCCGTTGGAAAGGTGTCGGCGTCCCGTGGGACCCCAAGAGCGGTCCGGAACGCGAGCTTTCGCTTCTCGGCGGTGTCCTGCCCTGCGGCATCCGCGAGCAGCCAGTCCAGGTCGTCCGACACTAAATTGCCCGGCCAACCGTGATGGATCAGCTGGTTCACGCTCGGCAGACCGCCGTTCTGGTAGGGATGATCCTTTAGAACCTCGACCGCGCGCCAGAACGACTGGCGACGGCGCGGCTCAGAGCTCACCAAGGCGGCGGCCAACTCCTGTTCTTCGGCCTCGCGGCGCCGTGACCACTGGCCCTCGCTGAGGCGCAAAATCAGGTCGATGGCGACGTCCGGAAGCGTCTCAGGTCGGTTCTTGAGGAGCCGCAAGGCGGCGGAAACCGCGGTCTGACCGAAGGCTTCGAGGAAGACCGGCTCCTCTTTCGCTTCTCCCAGAGGCCCGATGCGCGCGAGAACGCCCTCGACAAAGGCAAGCAAAGCCGCAGGGTCGGTCAGGTCCGCGTGAAGCTCGCCGCCCAGCGGATAGACGCTCCGATGACCCTCCTCGTCGGCGACCCCGGCCGCATCGATCAGATCGAAAAAGTCCGTCACGCCGAGGTGGGTCGGGAACAAGGCCGCGAGCGCGGAGATCACGACCGGTCGCGGGAGCGTCCGGGCTCCGGTGCGGATGTGGCGCGCATAGGCTTCAGCGTCCTGCCTGGTCCCAAGCACGAGCAGCGCCTCGCCGCCCAGAATCTGGGAGCGATCGTCCAGTGCTGTGTCAAACGCCGCCGCACGAACGATCTCGAGCCCGGTCGTCAATCGGGCCATCTCGATGATTTGCAGGATGAGGTGGCGCGGATCGGTTTCGTCCCGATACCGGCGCCACCAGCCTTCGACCAAGGGTTCGAGAGTCTTGTCGGAGACCCGTCGCAGATAGCCCTGGGTGAACCAGGGCAATGTGTGGTCAGGGTCTCTGACCGCCTCCAGCGCACGTTCGACCAGTCGCACGCGAACGGCGGGCGAAAGCGCTGCCGGATCGCCCTTGGTCAGCAGGGCGACAGGATCACGGCGAAGATATTCCTCCGCGATCTCGGGACGCCGCAAGGCCAGCCAAGCTCCCACCTCCGCCATGTTCGGCCGGACGACGGCGCGACCGTAAGGTGTCGCGAACAACAGGTCTTGGACGGCTTGGGGCGGACAATTGTCGGTCAGGCGGTCATCGAGCCAGAGTGCGGTCAGATAACTGCGAACCGCCCCCGAGTTGTCGTTGTGAAGTCGAACCCGCCCGAGGGTGGCGGGATCGAAGACAGGCCGCGACAGAAGCACGCCGATGTCCTTGGGCGGCCATCCGGGCAGGAGCGGATCCAGGACCATGGCGTGCTGTACTGATGCGTGCGCGGGGCTCGAGTTCGGTACGCGAACAGTCTCGGCCCCCGTCACGAGAAGCCCCGCTCCGATCCGACGCAGCCCCAACCGAACCTGATCCTTCGAAAGCGGATCACGCCTACGTTTGACCGTCTTCACCTCGACGGACCGCGCCTCGAGACTCGCTTCAAGCATCTCGGCCAAGGTTCCGAGCCGGCCGTTGTCACGCCAGTAGAGCGTCATCCACTCCAGATCGAGGGGGCGGCCGGCGAACCCCCACAGGTCTCCTCGCTCGATCGCGACGACGAATGCTCCGGCATCGGGAGTTCCGGACGCGTCGGCGAAGCGCCGGATTTGGTCCTTGTCCAGCGGCGTCATGAGCACGATTGAGACGTCGGCCTTGGGCGCAGGCTTGGCGCGAGGCGGGGTCTTGTTGTGGAGGGTCTCGACAATCAAATCCCGGTAATCGGGCAGGGGTTCAGGCGGTGTCGGGATGGCCAGCCATTCGGTCATGGCCTGGGGATCTTCCGTGAAATCCCAATCCGTGAAGCGGCCCGAGATGATGATGTTCACTCGCTCCTCGCGGCCCACCACCGCGTTGGCGAGTTGGCGCATGGCGGTTTCGAACGACAGGCCCTCGTCCTTGGCCTCATCCACAGAGTCGATGAACAGCCAGCAATGAGCTTCGGGATCGGCTTCCCAAGCCATAAACGTCTGGCGATCTGCCGGCCCCAGAGCCGCCTGGAAACCCGATCGCGCCAAATCCTGCACGGTGGCGTAGCAGGCCAGATCGCCATCCTCCGCCAGGGCCCTGGCACAGGCTTTCAGCTCATGGCTTTTGCCGCTACCCGCTTCTGCGAGAATGACAACGCGCGGTTGGTCGAGGAGATCTGCCCACCCCAGTTCGCCGCCCTGTCCCGAGGCGAAGAGGCGAGTCGGGGAATCCGCCTCTGCGGCGGTGACAGTGCGGAAGCGACGATCAAGCTCAACATATTTCTGCGTCATCATAGAACGCGTATAGCGCGAGCTGAGCCGTAAAGGCGCCACCCTCGGACAGCCTCACCCTTACAATCTACGCTCGGTAGTTGCGTTGGCTATCGGACCGAGCGACTGTGCCGTGTCCGCTCGGCTGGCCGCCGCTATGTCCAGGCTTCCGCTAAAGGCGTCGGCGCACCCGATCTCAGGTGTTCTCAACTGTCCGGCGGACACCCTTCCCTCATGGCGCTTACCGGGTCTGCGATGTAGGCTTTCGGTTGAGTGATTTGAGGCGCGGATGCGAAGCCGGGAGACAGTCAGTTTGATCGATCGAGCGGACCGCGAGACGCGCGTGCGGGGCGTCCGTGCGCGCTGATATTGATAACCTGCCGCATCGGCAGCAGCGCGAGCTCGAGCGGATTCGCACGACCCTGCTGACCGAGTTCGAGGCCGCCATCAACAGCGGCGGGGGCGGCACTCAATCCTGGCGCCGCGACGGCAAGGTGCTCAAGATCATCCTGTTCGGATCGTATGCGCGCACCGACTGGGTCGACGAGCCCGACAACGGCTATCTTTCGGACTTCGATCTGCTCGTGATCGTCAGCCATGAGAAGCTGACGAACATTCACGACTACTGGTACGTCGCCGAGGACAAGATCCTGCGCGACCCCGCCGTCGGGCGGACGGTCAACCTCATCGTCCACACGATGACCGAGGTGAACCAGGCGCTCGGCCGGGGCGAATACTTCTGGACCGATATCATCCGCGACGGGATCGTCCTCTACGAACTGCCCGGCTTCCCGTTCGCGCGACCGCAACCGATGACGGCGTCGGACGCCTATGCGATGGCGCGGCAGTATTTCGACGCCAAACTCGCTGACACCAACCGTTGGATGACAACGGCCGCCTTCCAAATTATCCAAGCAAAGGAAGATGCGGGCTTCAAGAAGCACGCAGCGTTCAGCCTGCATCAAGCGGTCGAGACGGCCTACGTCTGTGCTCTGCTCGTCCACACATTCTATTTTCCCCGCTCTCACAATATCAAGTTTCTGAGGTCGTTAGCCGAGGACGTGGATCAGCGCCTGACGGCCGCCTGGCCTCGCGAGGGTAGACCTGAGCGGCGGCGATTTGAGGTGTTGAAGCGCGCCTACGTCGACGCGCGATATGGCGATCAGTACGACATCAGTATTGAGGACCTTGAGGCGCTCTCGGCCTCGGCAAAAACACTCTCTGGCCTGGTCGCGTCCGTCTGCGAGGAACGACTGGCGACGCTTGCTTCGGAGATCTCTGGCTAGGGCGCCAACTGGCTTTTCTGCTTCAGACGTTCGATGAGCTCCGGTGGCCAGAAGATGTTGTCGAATGCGGCTGTGACCAGGTCGAGCGTGGCCTGGGTGATGGCGATGCGACCGACAGAGCCGTCACGGCGACTGCTACAGAACAAGTCCCCTTCAAAGAAGGTGTTCACGATCAACCCGCCGGTCAATTCCAGCACTCGCTCGTCGATGTGCTCGGTGGTATCGCGCAGCTTCCGATCGACGACGGACCGTATCACCGTGAGCGCATGTTCCCCCCGGTCGAGCACGTCGGGCGAGAGGCCCTTCAGTCTCATCAGCGTCATGATGCAGTTCTCGACGACGACCAGATTGGACAGAAAGGCCTGGGCGCCGATGACGCCCCGTCGTGAAAGAACGCCGCCTTGGTTTCTCTCCATCCGCATCCCCGCCACGATCAGGCTGTCGGATTCGGAGGCTTCGTAGACCTCTGTCTTCCGCTCGTTAGCGAGACTCAGTGCATCAGCGGCGACCTCAAGCGCGGACTTGGCGGCCGCACTGATCATGAAGACCTGGGTCTCCAGATCGGCGGGAGGGCCTGAAAACCTCGGCGGCCGGGGGGCCATCGCTCACGTCTCAGCGCGGCTAAAGGCGACACGGTCGTGTGCTTGAAGCCGCGCGTGATAGCCAGCGTCAAGCCAGGCCTGTCGCTGGACCGCACGAGCCGATAGCTCTCCGTCATCGTTCGCCCACCACTCCGGGCGACCGGCGCTCTTGGGCAGGAGGTAGCCGATAAGGTTCTCGATCTCCCGGAAGCTCAGCTCGAAGGCCTCCGCCTTCTGTCGTTTGAGGTAGGAGCGGAGCGGGTCGTACTTTGCCATTGAGCCGGAGTCGCGCAGCTAGGCACTGAAATCAACACTCGCGGCGTCCGCTCGAACGGCATTTTTCAGCTGCACGATGCGGTCGATCGGGGTTGCGTTTCAAGGATAGGGCGGCGTCAACCCGACTTATCCTCCAATAATCGGACTAAGCCTTTGGAACTAGGGCACAGGAGCCTAGGTCTTCGAAGCGCCACCAACGGACATCGGCTCACTACCAGGAAGGCGGCATACAAATCGTCGAGAGCAAGAGCGCTGCCTAGGGCGGCACAAGCGCTGTCGTCCATCTTTCGTTCTGACCTAGCCAAGCCCTCTGGCCGGCAGCCCTCGGTGGCGACGGGCCAAAACGCGGGACGTCCTCTTGGGAATAGCGCTCAGGTTTTCGTGCCAAGGTTCTGCAACGCAGCCCATGCGAGGTCCTGCAGCAGGGATCGCCACGCTCCTCCTTCGAGATCCGGCGTGAGTAGACTCTGCGAGCGGAGCGAGAAGGCCGACCCGAACTTCCCGTGCACTATGGAATTTCGGTAGGCATAGATGCCCTCGTTCAGCAGGATCTGCCGCGGCTCCCTGATCAATCCGCCCGCAACGGCGGCCTCGATCATGTCGGGCGTGGTGATCTGCCCGAGCAAATTGAAGAGCGGTCCCTTCTCTTCGCGGGTCGCCATCTCCAAAGTGCGGCGCGTGAACTCGGCGTCGCTGACCGACACGTCTCGACGAAGGCCGGTAACCTGGCTCGCCTGATGCATGAAGGCGTAGAATTCCAACACGCGATAGAAGGACAGACAGGCCGCCTCGTGGACCGATTTGAGACCCCCCATGTAGAAACGGAGCGGCTCAAGGTCGGTAATAACCGGCGGCGCTCTGACCACGCCACGGCCATTCACCTCCGAGTCGATTTCCTCCTCGAAGTGAAGCTCATCGAAATCTACCTGCTGGATGCTCGGAAGGAATCCGATTTCCTTTTCGTATTCGAGGAAGGCCGCGATGACGTAGCGTTCGACCGTCTCCAAGTGGCAGTTGGTGATCCGGATCGTCGCCATCGTGTTCCACTCGCCCCAGTACTTCTCGTAGTAGACGCCCCAGAACAAACGGGCGAGCAAGGGCGAGCCCTCGCCGAAGCTCGCCTCCACATTGCCGAACCTGAAGGCGCGATGTGCGGGCACGCCCTCAACAAAGAACTCGTGATAGTCGCCCAGACTAAAACCGCCGAGCGCATGTATCTTGAGCTGCGGATTGTGCTTCCCGATTGTGTCGAGGTCCACGTAGAAGGCGACCGCCTGAGGCTCGGCAGCCCTGTCAGGTAGGAAGAATGACTTGCCGATCAGCGGCCATGTAATCCGCCTGCCGCCCTCGACAACTTCCGTCTTCAAGTGGCCGGCCTCGAAGTCGTCGCCAGAAGGATCGAACTCGAATGGAATGACGGGGAGACCCTCGCCTTCGGGCGCTGGACGCTTCGGGGAGGTCTGCAGTCGTGGAGCCATCGATCCGGTCTAGCAGAAATTCAGCTCGGAATTCTCAGCCTGAGTTTGTCCTGGTAGACGCCGATCCGCTTGCGGGCCCGATCGACCACGTCCTCGAAAAACAGAATTTCGAAATAGGTCTCGCCAAGCTCGGTGCGGGTGGCGGGATCTTTGAGCTGTCCGGACTGGAACCAGCCTTTTCCGGTCGGGAACTGGGTCCATGTCGCGCCCAGACGCAGAGGATCCAGCGTGTCGCCGATCAGATAGCAGTAGAACCTGCGGAGCCGTCCGCCCGACTTGGCCGCGAGGAGATGCGCATACTGGTTCAGGTCGCCGACATGGTCGTCCATCGAGACGCCGGGCGCCTTGAATTCGACGATGATCGCCGATCCTTCCCGGCTGAACAGGGCGATATCCGGCCTCTTAGCGCGATGGTCGTGCGCCCGTTTCGCCAGCAGCGCCTCGAACGCCTGATCGATGTCGTTCTCGAATAACGTCTGGTCGTCGCCCCAAGCGATACTGGCCAGCGGCATGTCTGAGGCGATGTAGTCGTAGTAGTGATACTCCTCGCTCAACAGCCAGATGTCGTGGTCCCTGACCTCGACGCTGTCCGCGCGCATCGGGAAGAAGATGCTGTGGATAATCTGTTCGTCCTTACGGCGTACCCCATGCACCCCAGCCTGCGCCGAGAGCTTCTTCCCGCAAGCCAATTCGAGGACCTCGACCACGCACGCCCGCCGCACGACCAGCTGTGACAGGTTGGCCATGTCGAAATTCTTCAGCGAGGCTGTGTACTTCCAAGACAGCTCGTTGATCTTCTGACGGAAGTCCGGAGAATCCGGTTCCGAGGCGACGATCTCCTCCTTGAGCCGATAGATTTCGGCGGTCTCGTCGATGACCTTCTCCTGATATTTCTTCAGGACTCTTTCGACGATCTTCTGCGCGGGCTCGCCGTAGACAACTCGTGTCGAGGTGTCGGTCAGCATCGCCTCGGTGACGCCATACCGTTCGGCGAGATCGCTGATCACGTCTTCCTTCCGCCAGTCCGCAGGCACGACCATCGCTTCGATGACCGGATCAAGCTCCGCATAGATGATCTCGTAGGACAGAGGTTCGTTTGGGAAGAGCCCGCCGCTTTGCAACTCATCTGGAATGTTCTCGAAGTTGTCCCGCTGTTCGTTGACGTGTTGGTCGAGGAAGTCGCTCTCGATCAGGACGATGTGGTGGAACCCGCCGACAGGATTGTTCTGCTCGGTGCGCGTCCGCAGATATCGGGCAGTCACGTCTCTGACCGGCGAGAACTTGGCACAGAGCGCAACGGCGTTGCGCGGCAGATTGAAAGAGGCGGCATCCAGCTTGTAGTGCGACAGCGTGAACGTTTGGAACGTTCGTGTGCCCACGCCGGTCATCGGGTCGCGTTCCTCGACCCGGACCGTCCTCGTGTCTGTGACCGTCGGCAAATCGGACCTCTTCAGGACGGCCTCCTGGTCCGGCTGTTGCCAGTGTTTGCTGGAGAACGTGATCTCGAAATCCGCCAGCTGCGCGGACAGCCCGACGAGGCGCTGCAGGAACGCCAGGAGCATCTGTCTTTTGAGGACCTGCGCCGAGAACAGCGTGCTCAGGTAGGCGTCGGGCGCCGAACGGGGTCGCACGGTCTCCTTAAAGACGCTCAGGTCGATGATCGTGCCAATATCGACTTCCTTGCCAGGCCCCGTCGCGAAATCGTCGAACTCGATCTGCTTCTGCGGTTCGGCGAAGGTCATCTGGCGCCGGATCACATCTCCCTCTTGGCGGAAGGTGCTGTCGATCTTTATTCCGGCGAAGTGGTGGAAGAACTGGATGCGCCCCGCGCCCTTGCACTTGCCGATGCCGGCGATGGTGAGGTCATCCTTGTAGGAGGTGTCCTTGGTCAGGAAGGCCTTGAGCTGTGGATTGCCGAGGCCGCAGCCGTTGTCGGCGCAGCGGACCGCCATCACCTCCTGATCCCCGAACAGGGCGGCCTTCTGGAACGTCACATCAACCCGAACACGGAGGTATGGCACCGTGGGCTCACTGTCCTTGCGGATCAGGTAGGAATCGATCGCGTTCGAAATCAGTTCTTCGAACACGACGTACGGGTTCGAGCTGAGCTTCGTGTTTTTGAGGCTGCCGCGGATATCGAGAGTCATAGTCGTCCCAGACGCTGCCGCAGACCGTTCGGCACGTCAGGCCAGTCCCTCGCATCCAAGTCAAGCTGGCAACCGAGCGGGTAGCGCGAAAGCGCCGCCTGGCGTCTACTGCAGCAGGCTACATGCCCGTTCCGTCAGAACCGGTCGCATGCCGCTCCCAGCCGTAGACCGGAGCACTATCCGCAATTCGTCGGCAGCTGGGCCGGTCTCGGCTCCTGCTTGTACCCAGAGCGGCCGCCCTGAACCGCCGCGTTGAGTGAGAGGCAGACCTTGTCGAACCCCAGAGTCTCTTGGGCAAGGCACGTCTGCCGCGTCGCTGACCTTTAGGGAGGCGATCATCAGGCATCGACGGTCTGGCCTATCCGACTTCCGCAGAGGTGTTGCTGCGTCCGGTCGGGCGTGGCTGACGGCCCATCGAACGCCCTATCAGCCAGTGACCTGCGCCTCATCCACCGCCTGACGTCGCGCCTGTCTTGACGCATCAAGCCCCCAGCCCCGCGCGCCTCCGACCCTCACGGCCACCCAAATGATGTTTCGACGCAGCACGCCCACTCCTCTGTTCTTGAGGGCTTCCCTCAGGATGTTATCCGCCTCAGAGCGGGAGTAGGGGCGCTCGCGCGTGATGGCTGTCGGGTGGCGTTTCCACGACCCCGTTCCCGAGGTCGCATAGAGGAAGTCGTGGATCACGGCCGCCTTCACCGACGGGCCGTCGGGCGGCAGCACCATCCAGGCGAAACGCGGCACAGAGGTCAGGTCGGTTACGAAACCGGCCGGCACCGTGACGGTGTGCCTTCGGTCTTGAGGCGCATAGGACAGGGGATCGTGCAGTCCCCACAGGCTGCGCCCGTTCTTGATCGATGGCGCGTGCTTGTTGTCCAGCAGGACGAGCACGAGCTTGCCGCCGAACCGATCCGTCCACCCGTTGCCATCATCCCCGCCGTCAAACGACGGCGACGCCGGCGCTGATGCAGTCATCATCTCGTTCCCATATCGACGTCTCCCGACTCCGCCATAAGGAAGGCGGCGCCGAGAGATTGCAAGGTCGCGCAGAGCGAGCGCCCTTCACAGCCGACGCAACTAATCGTAGCGTCGGCGAGGGGAGACAAGAGCATGCGGCACGTGGATCGAAGCGCCGTCGGAGCGCCGCAATACCTGGTCAGCGACCAGGCGCATTTCTTCCGGCAGACTCTGTTCGACCTCCTGACCGACACCCGTCGCGCCGAACAGACGCGCGTGGACAAGGAGCGGCTCGACCTCAATGAGCCGACAGTGGCGCTTGCGCTAGAAGAGCTTTTTCACGGCAAATGCGCCTTCTGCGAACAGAGGGGGCGCCTGCAGCCTTACCGCTTTCGTCCGCCTGGTCAGGCCCTGCCGCAGCTCAGCAAGGAGACCGGCCACCTGTACTATGCGTGGCTGGCCGAAGCCTGGGAGAACATTTATCCGATCTGCCTCGAGTGCCTTCCAGAAGAGCCGGAATATTTTCCGGTCGTCGGCAAGCGCGCGCCTCTGCCAACGCCGAGACAGCTGTCCGACTATCTCGAGGCCGGAGGTCACTGGCCGGCGGGTCCGCCGGCGGAGGCTCCCCTGCTCCTCGATCCCTGCAGGGTCACTGCGTTCGGATCTCATCTCCACGTTCAGCTCGACGGCGAGTTAATCGGTTTGTCGCCAGCCGGACAGGTGACCGCAGAGCATTTCCGCCTGAACCGGACGCCGTTGGCCCGGCAGCGCGCCTCCGCCTTCGCCGAGTATCGCCACCGGCTCTACGAGGCCGTGTCGCCGAGCGGTCCCTATGAGAGCAACCAGATTCCGTTCGCGTTCGAGGATCTCGCCTTCGGCGGCGCCTGGCACCTGGTGCTGCGAAGGGTCGCCCAGGAACTCGCCGAAGAGGGTGCGCGACCCATTCTCTCGACAGCCCGGATCGGCGCCTTCTTCATGAGCCTGAACCGGCGGAAGGACGCGCGTCGCCGCTTGGACGCGGCCTTTGCCGCCATCGAGGCTGAAGATCGCGTCGGACCGCCCAAGCCCGTCGACAAACGTCCCGCGCCGAGAACCGCGACCGCTCGCCTGACCAGGGTTGAGATCATCAATTTCAAAGGCGTGGAACACCTCAGCTTCCAGGTCGGGGCCGAGACCCACGATCCGTCGAAGCGCAAGCCGGCGCTCCTCATCATCGGAGAGAACGCCGCCGGCAAGAGCACCATTCTGGAAGGCGTGGCGCTCGCCTTGAGCGACCACCGGGCGCGGGAAGGCCTGAAACTGGACTGGAAGGGACTGCGCCTCGACCCTGCCCGGATGGGCGACCTGTCGACACCGAAGCGCGAGCACGGCAGCATCCGCCTGGAGTTCGACGACGCACAAAGTCGTCAGCTAGACCTGAACGCTCAAGGCGTGAGGACGACGGGACGAACGGAGCTCCCGCCGGTCTTCGCCTACGGCGCATTCCGGCAATACCGGGATGGCCGACGGAACTACACGCCTCATCAGAGCATCATCACCCTGTTCCGGAGCGACCACGTCCTCTCGAACCCGGAAGATTGGCTCCAGTCTCTCGCGGACAACGACTTCACCGCCGTGGCGCGCGCGTTGCGCGGCATCGTCGGCGCCGAGGAGAAGTTTGAGGTTCTGGAGCGACGCGACGGGAGGTGCGTGCTCGTCCAGCGCATGGGCGAAGCCGGCGATCGACCCGTGACCTTCGATACTCCGCTCAGCATGGTCTCCTCGGGCTATCGGGCGGTCCTGGCCATGGCCTGCGACCTTCTGAGGGGGCTGATGGATCGCAGGATCAATCCCAAGTTCGAGAGCTTCGAAAGCGCCAGGGGCGTCGTGCTGATCGACGAGATCGAGGCTCATCTGCACCCGAAATGGAAGGTGCACATCATGGCCGGGCTCCGCGCCGCACTGCCCAACCTAACCTTCATCGCGACCACCCATGACCCGCTGTGCCTGCGCGGCATGGAGGATGGCGAGGTGCTCGTTATGCATCGTGTGCCAAGAAATGCAGCGACGCGGAAAACCCGCCTGCCGGTCTATATTGAACAGCTCACAGGCCTGCCTCATGTCAGTCGCCTGACCCTCGAACAGCTGTTGACTTCGGACTTCTTCAGCCTGCTGTCAACGGATTCGCCCCAGGCCGAGCGCGACCTCGCGCGCATCGCCGACCTGCTGACACGACGCGACGGCAAAGGTCTGGCCCCGCTGACGGAGGCGGAGACACGCGAGCTGAAGGCCTTTCAGGATGAGATCGCCACCGCCCTTCCGATCGGCAGCAGTCGGGTGCAGCAGATCGTTCAACGCGCCGTCGGCGACTATCTCGCCAAGCGACGCGATGCCTCCGCCGAACGCTTGGTGAAGCTGGAAGGAGACGCTCGCCGTCGGATCCTTGAGGCGCTGGAGGCCCTCTGATGCGCTACGTCGATCGTGGCTCCGATCCCGCCCCCGGCGCCCTCTCAAAACTCGTCAAAGGAAAGACCGAACTGGACCTCGCCCGGGCCTTTTACGGCGCGATGGCATCGGCCGTGCCCGCTGATCCCGCCGCGAAGCCAAAGAAGAAGGCCAAGAGTTACGGCTTCAAGGTCTACAAGGACGACGAGGTCCGCGCTCGTCTCGAGGCCCTGTTCCACGGCAAATGCGCCTATTGCGAAACTGTGTACGCCTCGTCGGCGCCGGTGGACGTCGAACATTTCCGGCCCAAGGGCGGTGTCGAGGGAGAGCCTCAGCATCCCGGATACTGGTGGCTCGCGATGGTCTGGGACAATCTCCTCCCCAGCTGTATCGACTGCAATCGCCGGCGAAAGCAGAAGAGCCCCAACCCGACCAGCGGCAGCCTCGTGACTCTCGACGAACAGGCGCGGGTCTTCAGCAGCTCCAGGATCATGCTAAGCGGCAAGAAGGATATGTTCCCGATCACCGGGCCTCGTCGCGCTTCGAACGAAACCGACGATCTGGCCCTGGAGTCGCCGCTGCTCCTCGACCCCTGCAGGGACAAGCCTGATGAGCATCTCCTCTTTCATGTCGATGTCGACAGGCCGATCGGCCTCGTTCTGGCTCGACCCGCGAACGGCGCTGGAGCGCTTCCCCTTGCCAGTCCGACGCCCTTGGCGGTCGCGGCCGCCGCCGGTGTAACCGGCGTTAGCGGCAAGGGCGCCGTATCCATCCAGCTCTACGGCCTCAACCGTCTTGGTCTGGTTCAGGAGCGGACGCGCATCCAGCATCGGCTGGAGTTCCTGGAGATGATGATGATCGAACTCCAGTCCATTATCCAGAAGCTCAAGCCCAACACGGATGCGGACGTGATCGATGCCGTGAAACGTCTCGAACAACTCTTCGATCGGGTCGTGAATGAGATGAATGTGATGGCGGAATCGAATGCTCCCTACTCCGCCATGGTCACCGCGTGGAAGGACGGTCTCAGGGCGCGCTTGATGGCGCCACCTTCCCCGCCTCCACCGGCCCCGACCAGGCCAAGGGGTAGACCCCGACGGCAGCCCGCCTGAAAGGCTTCCGGATCAGGCGCGCCGGTTCCGGGTGCGGTGCTCAGAAATCGAAGCCGAGCTGACCTTCCGCCACCGCGTTGCGGGTGCGCCGAACGGGTCGGATGGGGGGAGTCGCAGGCCCCGCAGGCGCAGACTCCACGGGCCGTGAGGGAGCCGGCGCGATCGGGAGGACAGGGCATTCGGGCGGACGCGTCTTCAGGGCTTTGGTCGGCGGCTTGGGGGCGGCTGGCGGGGTGACGACCAGACCGCGGGACTCGTTCCAGGCGGCGATGTCACGCTCGCGCCAGGCGACCCGGCCGGGAGAGATCGGCACCGGATGCGGAAAGTCACCCGCGCGCCGCAGACGCCACGCCGTGGTCCGTCCGAGGCCGGTGATGTCCTGGACCTTGCGCCATGGCAGGAACCGGTCGAGGCCGCCGTCATGGACCATGGCGCCGCTCCAGAGCCCCGGCGGCGCGATCGTCCATCACGGCGGCGAGCACCGCCGCGTCATTGGCGGCGTCGACCGGGTCGCGGCCAAGCCAGACCAGAAGCACCGCCTTGAGCGGGTAGCTGACCGCCGGATCGTCCAGCAGGTCCTCCAGGGTCGGGCGGTCAGCGGACATGGGAGGCCTCTTGCCGGCGGGACTCGCGCTTTAGCCGCTGCCGCTCGCTCGAGGAGGCGACCGGGGCCGTGATCTGCGCCTCGGCCCAGGCCGTCAGCAGGTCCAGCGGATAGTAGGGCTTGTTCCGGATGTGCCGGCAGGGCGGACCGCCCGAGCCCGTTGAATAGGCGCGGGCCAGGGTCGTCGCCTTCATGCGGATGCCTTTGCGCTCCAGGAAGGCCGAAGCCTCCGCCCGGGTCAGGTGATCCTCCAGGGTGCAAGAGGCGGTCGGCGTCTGTTCGTCCGGGCCAGGCGTCATCGCCCCGCCTCCGGCGCGACGCACTCGCGCGAAGACCGGACACCCCTGCCGGCCGTGAGGGCGAGGTAACAGTCCACCACGGCCGCGACGTAGTTCCGTGTCTCCGTGATGTCGGGGATACGCCCGAGGCGGGCGACGCGATCCGGGCCCGAGTTATAGGCGGCGAGCGCCAGCCTCACGTCGCCGAACCGCAGCATCTGCCGGGCCAGATAGTCCGCCCCGCCGCGAAGGTTCTCGAGGGGGTCGAAGCGATCCCTCACGCCCAGGTCTCGGGCCGTTCCCGGCATCAACTGGGTCAGACCGCACGCCCCGACCGGTGAACAGGCCTCGACCCTGTAGGCGCTCTCGACGATGACGAGGGCGTGCAGGAGTTTAGGGTCGAGACCGTGCCGTTCGGCGGCTTCGGCGATCGCCAGGCCGTAGGGTTGCTCGGGTGAGGCGAGACGGGCGAACGCCGCCGCCGCGCCGTCGCTCGAAGCCGTCGTCGTGGGTTGGGGCGCCACGCCCGCGAACAGATCGCCGCCGGCGCGGCGCCAGTCGATGGGGGTCTGCGCGTCGGCGGGACTGGCCGGGAACAGCAGGGCCAGAGCCGTGGCCACAGCCGCGGGGCCGATGAACTTCACCATGTCAGGGTCTCCCTATAGACGCCCTCGATCTGGGCGGTGCGGACCGGTCCGAAGTACCGGCTGTCGAGGCTGGTCGGCGTATCGCCCAGCAGGAAGCGCTCGTCCGCCCCAAGCCGACGGCAACCGCGCCAGACGGGCAGCTCGGCGCCGATGCGATCCTTGCCGCGAACCTCGACCATTCGTCCCGGCGCGAGCAGCCACCGTCCATCGGAACAGACCGCGTCCCCGGCTGTCGCCGCCACGCGCTTGATGAGCCGCACGTCAGCGGGCATGCCGAGCCGCGCCAGATAGGCACGGACCGCAAGCGGCTGGGGCACGGTCACGACCGCGCCGCGCTCGGGCGCAGCCGCGTCAATCCGGAGATAGAGTCCTCTGGGCAGGCTCGGGCTCTCGTTGACGATCGCGAGCGCGGGTCCGTCGATCATGGCGCCGCCCAGAAGAACGAGGCCGAGGATGGGGCCGACACTCAGGGGTACGAGACGGTGGGCGAAGAAGACTTGGCGACGGGTCATCGGCTGTAGGGCTCCAGGATCAGGTCTCGCGTGATCATCACCCGAACGGGCGCCCCGGCCCTGATCTGGATCGAAGGGCGGACGCCGAGCTCCCGATCGATCAGGCGCCCCCCGACCTGGGACGCTTCGATCGAGGCGGCGTCCCCGGCGCTGGCGACTGCCGAACGATCGTCGGAGTGGCCCCGGGCGAGTTCGCCGAGGGTCGTGATCGCCCCGGCGAACAGGCTGGCGACACCGAGCGACCACAGCCTGCGTTGGGTTCGCCCCTGTAGGCCGACGGCCCCCTGGCCATCGACCGCCGGCTCCTCGGTCAGGATCAGGCTCTTGCCGTTGGGCAGAACCATCCGGTCCCAGACGAGGAAAGCCCGGCGGTCGCCATGGGCGCTCTCGCCTTCATGCCGGCCGATCAGGCGCGTTCCCTGGGGCACGACGAGATGCCGGCCCGTGATCGAGTCGAAGACATTCTGGGTCACCGTGGCGACCACCGGGCCAGGTCGGGAGGTGTCGACGGCGGTCAGAAGGACCCCGGGAACGATCGCTCCGGCCTTCAGCTCATAGGGCGAGACCGGGGCGACCAGGCCGTGAGGACTGTAGATCGCGCCGTAGTCCCGGCTGGATGGATCCTGCACCGCGGCGGTCGTCGCCCGGTCGGCCGATATGGCTGGACGGTCGCCCCCCTCGAAGAAGAGCCCCGAGGCCGCGGCCTGCTGGGCGGGCCCCGGCCCCCGGGGGAGCGACGCCGTCGGGGGGCCATAGCGCGAGGAAGGGATCGGCGCGGGCGAAGCGATGGCGGGGTCTGTTCTGGTCCCTTCTCCCGGCCCGCGCGGCTCCGGCAACTCTCCGGCTCCGGTCGGTAGACGATCATAGCTGGCGGGCTGTTCGGTGACCCGCTCTGAGGGGCGGACACCGCCTCGCGTCTCCTCCACGCGATCTCCCTCGGCCGCGTCGCGGGCCTTGGCCTTGAGATCCGGCTGGATGATGAAGGCCCAGGCCAGGGAGCCGGACAGCAGGAGGGCGGCGCCGGCGACCATGGCCTGAACCACAGGTTTGCGAATGCGGACAGCCTTGGGCCTGGCCGCCCGCCCCATCAGCGGAGGCGGCGGGGCTTTGGAGAGCGGCGGTGCGGCAGGCGCCACATCGGGATCATCGGTAGGGGGGCGATCGTCAGGGGAGAACGACATGCTCATCGGGGCGCTCCTTCAAGGCGGCGGATCCGGACGATTTGCGGGCGTCGGTCTCCCAGCCGCAGTTCAGCCTCGTCGAAGACCCGGTCCACGATCAGCACGCCGTCGGCCTGGCGGTAGTTCACGAGCTGGAGTTCATCGCCTGAACGGACGAACAGGGCCGGCGCCTCGTCGATCGCCGCGTCCGGAGACAGGGTGATGAAGGTCCGGACGCCGTCGTTGAGGACGGCTGTCGGCGCCCATCGGGGCGCGCGCCCTTGCGGGTCGATCCGGTAGCGAGCGTCCAGCGGGCCTTGCGGGGTGACCGCCGAGACATCGACGGGCGGCATGGCGTCGGTGGAGACCGAGGTGTCCATGAAGCTCGCCCTGGCGGACCCGTAGTCCCAGGCCACGGCCGCATTGAAGGCGTCCGGCGGGCCGCTGCGCAGCGTCAGGAGGTAGACACGCTGGCTGGTGGTGATCACCAGATTGGTTTCCAGACCCGTCTGCAGTGGCTTGATCAGGACGTGGGTGCGCACGCTCGGTCCTGCTCCGGACTGGCTCTCGCCGATCTGCCAGCGGACGGTGTCGCCGGCCGCCTTGGCCGAGACGGTCTCGCCAGGCGCGAGAGTCAGGGAGGTGACGCGCAAGGGCGCGGTCCACACCTCATAGACCCGACCCTCGCTCCAGGCGAAGACGCGCACGCCACCCACAAAGGCGTCCTCGCTGGAGGCGGCGCGCGCCGACCGGTTGGCGGCGGCGATAGCCAGGCGTCCCGTCGGCTCGGCCGCGCGGTCGCGATCCGACGCGCGTCGGGGGGACGGGCGGGGTGGTTCGATCTCGGCGAGATAGGGTCTTGGTCCCCGGGTCGTAGACGATGTCTCGGAAACGGCGGGAAGCGCGATGGGGGACAGCGCGACCTCTTCGTCGAGCGCGGAGACGGGCGAGACAAGGGCCGCCGGTTCAGGCGAGCTCGCTAAGGGCGTCGCTACGGGAGAGGCGCCGGCGTCGGGTCGCAGCAGGGCGCACCCGCCGACGAGCAGACAGAGGGCGGCCGCGCTCAGGAGGCGTCGGGGGTCCATGAGATATCCTCGATTTTAAGGCCCAGGGGATTCTTCATCAGCTCCGCCTCGGTCTTCGGGGGTTGTTGGGTGACAGTGATCAGGGCGCGCCAGCGTTCGGCGCCGGCCTGCTGCCCGTTGATGAAGCGCGTCTCACGCCATTGAAGATCGAAGGTCCGGTCGCTGCGCCGGACGACGTTGAGAACCTCGACGCTGATGGCTTCGCGCCCCGCTTCGGCGAAGGGGTCGCGGGCCTGGGCCCAGTCGTCGAGGAAGCCCGAGGCCTTGGGCGTCACCAGGTCGTAGGCTCTGAGCCAGTTCTGGCGGATGACGATCGGATCGATCGACTTGGACCGAACATCGCGGATCCATTGCGCCAGGGCGTAGCCGGTCTGGGCCTCCGTCGGCTCGTAACGTCCGTCCAGCGCCGTGATCCTCTGGGTCTGGCCCCAGTCGGAGACCTCGACGACGAACGGCCGAACGATCGCCCTGTCCGCCTGGACCCACCAGCCCGCTCCAAGGAAGGCGGCCAGTCCCAGATTGGCCAGGGCTACCCGGCGCCAGTTGCGCGCGTGGGCGATCGAAAGGCCCATGCGGTCGTCCCAGACCTGGCCGGCGCGCTGGTAGGGAGTGGCGTCCGGCGAGGCGGTGAGCCGCCGCCTGGGTTTGAAGAAGGGATGCATGGATCAGCTCTCCTCTGGGCGAATTCGGGGGGACAGGGCTCCGCTGGTCTCGCCCGCCGGCATCAGGCCACGGCCGCTGTTGGCGACGAAGAAGGCCTGAAGGGCGGCCGAACGACCGGACGGAGATCGAGCGGTCGAAGCGGGCGCGTCCTGGGGCAGTGGCGGCCAGGGCCGGCCGGCGCCCGGTCCGGAGCTTGCCGGCGAAGGCGGCCCGGCGCTCCCGGGCTTTGCCGATGGCGTTTCTCCGGCCGACGGAGGAGCGGATGACGTCGAAGGCTCTGCCAGGGGCGAGGACGCGGAGGCGGCGGGAGCTGGCGATGGCGATCGTCCGCCCACGGAAGCCCCGAAACCCGAGGGTGACGAAGGCGGGGGTTTGGGACCCGACGATCCGCCGCCCGATGACGGACCGCCGCCGTTCGGCGGCCGGGCGGAGGCGGCGGCGCCCGAAGCGGATCGCGCGGAGCCGCTGACCGACGCCGCTCGCCCCACCATGGCTCCCGCTCCGGCCGCACCGCCGGCGACGAGCGCCCCGGCTCCGGCCACGGCGAGGCCGCCGGTCAATGCGGAACCGGCGCCCAGCGCGGGTCCGCCGGTCACCAGGGCGGAGGCCAGGTTGGGAATGAAGATCGCCAGCATCGCCAGAAGCAGGGACGCCACCAGGATGGTCAGGGCCTCGTAGACGTCGGGGTTCGACGACGGTTGCAGCTGGTCGAAGATGGTCCGGGCCCCCGAGACCACGATGGCCAGGGCGAGGACCTTCAGCCCGGAGGAGACGACGTAGCCGAGGGGGCGTTCGGCGAGGAAGGCGGTCTTGTTCCAGATCCCGAACGGCAGGAGCACGAAGCCGCCGAGCGTGACGATCTTGAACTCCAGCAGGGAGACGATGATCTGCAGGGCGAGGATGGCGAAGGCCAGCATGATGCCGATCATCGCCAGACCCAGGATCAGGGCGTCCACCAGATTGCCCATGACATCGAGCGGGTTGTCGACGGGGGCCGGCGTTTCGCCGAGCGCCTTCACGATCTCCCACCCCTGCTGAAGAATGGCGCCCGGGTTGAGAAACTCTTCCCGGGACAGGGAGCCGCCGCCCGCCGTCAGACCGAGCTCAAGGAAGCCGGCGTAGAGGGTCTCGGACAGCTGTTGCCAGTCGTTGATCAGCCAGGCGAAAGTCCCGATCAACAGGACCTTTCCGAACCCGGAGGCGAGGACGTCGCGGTTCGGGGACAGGGCCCACTGGATCCCCGTCAGGGCGACGACAAGGGCTATAAGCAGTCCGAACACGCCGTTGACCGAGCCCTGCAGGGCATCGAAGCCGGCCGTGACGGTGTCGGAGAACACCGCCATCAGCTCGTTCGGGGTCTCCATGCCGGGACCGGCCATCGCACGCCTCCTCAGTCGCGCGCGTGGGGGAGCGGGTCGAAAGACGGCGCGCGCGGGGCGGTCGAGGTCCGCCCCCAGAAGCGCCGCCGGGCCTCCGCCGCCGCGTCGCGCCCGGCCGCCTGACGCGCCGTGGCCTCGGCCATCAGTCGCGACTGGGCCAGCAGGGTGGTGCGCAGGCTCGCCAGGTCCTCGGCGAGCACCGCCAGCATCTGGGTGGAGGACTGGATCGCCGCGGTCTGGCCTTCTGCCGCCTCGCTGGCCGACAGGGCGCCGCTGAGCCTCCGGTCGCGACCTTCGCTCAAACGTTCGAGCTCCGCGGCGGAGCGGGCGACGTCCTCGGCCGTACGTCGCGCCGTCGTGTTGCGCTGGCCGCCGAGGGCCAGAAGGTCTGCAGTCGAAAGATCGTCCGGGTACAGATCGGAGAACTGCCGCTGAACACCCTGGAGGGTCGAGGCGGTTCCACGTACCGTGCGGGCCAGTTCGCCGATCTCCCGCAGTGTCGCCGAGGATTCGGCGAGATGGCTGTAGGGCGAAGCCGCCAGGGTCCGAGCTTCGTTGGCAAGCTGCCGGGCCTCGTTGGCGAGGCTCTCAAGCTGGCGCGCGGCCTGCAGGCTGGTCTGAACGTGGGCGCGGGGGTCGAAGACGATCTGCTGGCCGCGCGCCGGGGGGCCGACCGTCGCGGCTGTGGCGATGGACAGGGCCGCCAGGGCGACGAGGGCCCTTCTATTCGGCCGCGAGCCGATCGCTGGTGGACGGGTCGAAGCTGTCGAAGACGTTGTCGACATGGTGCACTCCCTTGGCTTTCAGGAATTCCCGGACGAAGCGGTCCGGACGCGCGTCTCTCGGATCCAGGCCCGCCAGGACCTCCTCGATGAGGAGCTGATCCTCGGGCGACGATGATCCGCACAGGGCCAGTCCCGCCCCGGTGAGCTTCAGGTCGAACAGCCGCCGTCCGGCGGGCTGACGCAGATAGTAGGATCGCTTCGGGGTCGCCCAGGCGATCAGCTCGAGCTGGCGCAGGTTCAGGCCGAACATCCGGTAGAGATCAGCCGAGGCCGGCTCCAGGGCGCGAGGATTGGGCAGGAAGATCTGGGTCGGGCAGCTCTCGATCAGGGCCGAGGCGATCGACGAACGCACCACATCGTCCAGAGACTGGGTGGCGAAGATGACGGCGACCGCTTTCTTGCGCAGCGTCTTCAGCCATTCCCGGATGCGGGCGGCGAACGCGGTCTCGCCGAGGAACAACCAGGCCTCGTCCAGCACCAGCAGGGTCGGCCTTCCGTCGAAGCCGCGTTCGATCTCGTGGAACAACGCGCCGAGCACCGGAGCGACCGCCGAAGGCGTCGCCATCAGGCTTTCCAGCTCAAAGCATTCGAAGGTCGCCAGCGCAGCGCCCTCCGGGGCCACGCCGTCGACAAGCGCGCCGTGCGGCCCCTTCAGGGTCAGGGGTTCAAGCGCGGCGGCGACCGCCTTGTCCTGAACGAGGGCGCAGAAGACGGTCAGCGTCCGCTGGCCGACGGGCGCCTGGGACAGGGCGCCGAGCGCGGCCCAGATCTCTTCGCGGACCCGGGGAACAGGCTCCAGGCCTGCCAGCCGCACGGTGTCGGCCAGCCATTCCGACGCCCAGGCGCGCTCGCCTTCGTCGTCGATTCGGGCCAGGGGCTGCAGGGTGAAATCGCCGCCCGACTGCAAGGGGTGCCAGCGGCCGCCGACCGCCAGCGCCGCCGCCCGGGCGCTCCGGCCCTTGTCGAACGCGACGACACGAGCGCCCGGGTAGCGGAACCACTGGAGCGCCAGGAAGGCCAGCAGGGCGCTTTTACCGGCCCCTGTGGGGCCGACCAACATCGTATGGCCAACGTCGCCGACGTGCAGGGCCAGCCGGAACGGCGTCGAGCCGCTGGTGCGGGCCACCGCGAGCGCCGGCCCGCCCAGATGGGCGTCGCCGGCCGGCCCGGCCCAGACCGCCGACACCGGCAGCAGGTCGGCCAGGTTCAGGGTCGAGACGAGGGGGCGTCGGACGTCGGCATAGGGTTCGCCCGGAAGTGAGCCGAGCCAGGCCTCGACCGCATTGAGATCCTCGGTGCGGGCGATGAAGCCCTGGGCGTTCAGCGTCGCCTCGACGGCTCGCGCCTGCTCGGCGGCCCGTTCCGGATCGCGGGCGAGAATCGTGATGGTGGTCGTGAGATAGCCATAGGCGCAGACGTCCGAGCCCAGAGCTTCCAGGGCCCCGTCGCACTCTTCGGTCTTGGCGGCGGCGTCGGTGTCGAGGAGCGGGACCTCCTCCTTGGTGATCGCCTCGCGCAACAGGGCGCCGACGCCCTTGCGCTTGGCGAACCACCGCTTGCGCAGCTTGACCAGCTCGACCTCGGCGTCCGCCTTGTCCAGGCCGATCCACCGCGCCGACCAGCGATAGGAGAACGGCAGGGCTCCGAGCGCA
>CALSBO010000027.1:0-34505 GCA_943373195.1 Brevundimonas vancanneytii | reverse complement strand
GACCGTCGCGGTCAACCTCGCCGCCGCCTTCGCCGCCCGCGGCCTCTCGGTCGGCGTGCTCGACGCCGACGTCTACGGCCCCTCGATCCCGACCATGCTGGGCGTCTCGGGCGCGCCGGAATACATCGACAACGCCATCACCCCCCATGTCGCCCACGGGCTGAAGACCATGTCGGTCGGCCTGATCACAAAGGCCGGCGACGCCATGATCTGGCGCGGTCCCATGGCCTCCCAGGCCCTGACCCAGATGCTGACCCAGACCCGCTGGGGCACGGAGGAGGCGCCCCTCGACGTCCTGATCGTCGACCTGCCGCCCGGCACCGGCGACGTCCAGCTCACCCTGGTGCAGAAGACCCCGCTGGACGGCGCCGTCATCGTCTCGACGCCGCAGGAAGTCGCCCTCGCCGACGCCCGCCGCGCCCATAAATTGTTCGAGAAGGTCGAGACCCCGACGCTCGGCCTGATCGAGAACATGACCGGCCCGGTGTTCGGCCGCGGCGGCGCCGAGGCGGAGGCGCGGCGCCTCGGCATTCCCTACCTCGGCGACCTGCCGCTCGACGCGGCGTTGCGCGAAGGCGGCGACGCCGGAGTGCCCGTCGTGGTCAGCGATCCGGATGGCGAGATCGCGCTGAGGTTCGCGGGGTTCGCGGCCAAGCTGGCCGAGGCGCTGAGCATTGAGTGATTGGTGACTCGTGAGTCGTGGTGGGTCAATCAGCCGCCACTACTCACCAACCACCCCTCACTCCGCCTCCACCACCACCGCCGTGCCATAGGCCAGCACCTCGGTGACGCCTTCCATGATCTCGTTGGCCTCATAGCGCATGGCGATCACGGCGTTCGCCCCCATCGCCCGGGCGTGTTCGACCAGCTCTTCATAGGCCTCGGATCGCGACGCCTCCGCCAGTTTGACATAGGTCTCGACCCGGCCGCCCAGCATCGACTGAAACCCGCCGACCATGTCGCTGATGGCGTTCCTCGACCGGACGGTGATGCCCCGCACCAGTCCGAGGGTCTTCACGACCCGGTAGCCGGGAACGTCGTTGGTGGTCACGATCAGCATGGCTATTTCCTCTCCAGAACCCGGAAAACGAACCCGTGGTCGTCCTTTTCAGCGGCCGGGTGCGCCTCGGACGATAGCTCGCGCCAAGCCCCCTCGTCGAACGCGGGGAAGACCACGTCGCCCTCGGGAGCGGCCTCGACCTCGGTCAGGTACAGACGCCTCGCCCGGGGCAGGGCGGTTTCGAACAGGGCCACGCCGCCGATGACGCAGATCTCCCCGACCCCGTCCTCCTCGGCCGTCTCGCGCGCGATCTCGACCGCTTCGTCCAGCGTCGTGCAGACCACGGCCCCGCGCGCCGCGAACGACTCGTCGCGCGACAGCACCAGGTTCAGCCGGCCGGGCAGGGGCTTCAGCGGCAGGCTCTCCCAGGTCTTGCGCCCCATGATGCAGGGCTTGCCGAGCGTGATCGCCTTGAACCGCTGCAGGTCGCTGCGCAGCCGCCAGGGCAGATCGCCGTCGCGGCCGATCACCCCGTTGCGGGCGCGTGCGACGACGAGGACGATCTGGGGCAGGGGCAAGCGGACCTCGAAAAGCAGGCGGCGGCCTCGGTTGCCGCCGCCCGTTCTTACGCCATCAAGCGACGGGTTCCAGCACCTTGAAGCGGAACAGCAGCGCCCCGACGATCGCCCCCGCCGCGGGTGCGACGAAGAAGACCCACATCTGGTTCAGCGCCTCGCCCCCCTGCAACACGGCGGGGCCGAAGCTGCGGGCCGGATTGACCGACACGCCGGTCACCTGGATGCCGACGATGTGGATCACCGCCAGGGTGATGCCGATGGCCAGACCGGCGAAGGCGCCGTGCTTCTGGTCGCCGCTGACGCCCAGGATCACCACCACGAAGATGGCGGTCATGACGAATTCGAACAGCAAGGCCGCGTGCATGCCATAGCCGCCCGGCGACCCGGCGTCGAAGCCGTTGGCCCCCAGATTGGCGAAGCCGGTCAGGGCGATCATGCCGATCAGACCCGCGCCCGCCACGGCGCCGGTGAACTGGGCGCCCCAGTACAGCCCCATCTCCTTCAGCGACATCCGCCCGGCCACGAAGGCCGCCAGGCTGACCGCCGGATTGACGTGGCACCCCGACACCGGCCCGATGCCGTAGGCCATGGCCACGATGGCGAAACCGAACGCCAGGGCGATGCCCAACTGGCCGACATTGTCGAACCCGCCCAGCACCGCTGCCCCGCACCCGAACAACACCAGCACCATCGTGCCCACGAACTCGGCCGCGAACTTCTTGATCATGGCAACCCTCCCGTTGCGTCGGCCCCGCCTTGCGCGAGGTCGAGGGGAGGGTGGGGTGAGTCTTGTGGTGAAGCTAGGTTGGCGGAACGGCGGTTTCCGGAGCCAGCCAGTGCAGCCATTTCCGCTGCATGGCCTGTTCGAGGTCGATCCCCGCCCGGTCGCAATAGATCAGCAGCATGCCCAGCACATCCGCCGCCTCGTCCCCCAGCTTGCCGGCGTCGGCGGCGCCCCGCGCCCGGCCGCTCATGCGCAGATGCTCGGCGGTCAGCTCGCCCAGCTCCTCCTGGATCTTCAGCAGGGCCCAGTCAGCGGACCGCTCGATGCCGTGCTCGGCCGCGTAGAGGTCGGAGATGCGCAGGACGTCGCGGCTCAGGTCGGCAAGGTTTAAGGACATTCTGACTGCTATCCCAAGCTATCGTCATCCCGGCGAAGGCCGGGACCCAGCGGCGCCGCGACGGCGGCGAAACACCGACGGTCGCAGTTTAGAACACCGCGCTCCCGACCGGTTCGCGCTATCGCGCGCCGCTGGGTTCCGGGTCTCCGCTGCGCTTCGCCCGGAATGACGATAGCAGTAAAGCTAAACCGCGACCGGCGCCTTGATGTGCGGCCACGGCACATAGCCCTCGAGCACGAAGTCCTCGAGCGTATAGGCGAACAGGTCGCTCTTCGGCGCGATCGTCATGGTCGGGGCGGGCCGGGGGGCGCGGGCCAGCTGGGTCCGCGCCTGTTCGACATGGTTCAGATACAGGTGGGCGTCGCCGAAGGTGTGGACGAACTCGCCCGGCTTCAGACCGCAGACCTGGGCCACCATCAGGGTCAGCAGGGCGTAGCTGGCGATGTTGAACGGCACCCCGAGGAACACATCCGCCGACCGCTGGTACAGCTGGCAGCTCAGCTTGCCGTCCGCCACGAAGAACTGGAACAGGCAGTGGCACGGCGGCAGGGCCATGTCGTCCACATCGGCCGGGTTCCAGGCCGAGACGATGTGCCGACGGCTGTTCGGATTGGTCTTCAACCCCTCGACCAGTTTGGTGATCTGGTCGATCACCCGCCCGTCCGGGGCGGCCCACGACCGCCACTGCTTGCCATAGACCGGCCCCAGCTCGCCCTCGGCGTCAGCCCATTCGTTCCAGATCGAAACGCCGTTGTCCTTCAGCCAGCCGATATTGGTCTCGCCGCGCAGGAACCACAGCAGTTCGACGATGATCGAGCGCAGGTGCAGCTTCTTGGTGGTCAGGACTGGAAAGCCCCTGGCCAGATCGAACCGCATCTGCCGTCCGAACACCCCCAGCGTCCCCGTGCCGGTCCGGTCATCCCGCCGCGCCCCGTTGTCGAGGATGTCGCGCAGCAGGTTGAGGTACTGCCACTCGGGATGATCCGCCGCGACGGCGCCCAGTTCGCTCTGGGTGCGGGCGTGCAGATCAGCGAGGGTGGCGACGGCGTTCATGGGTTGGAGTTGACCCCCGAATCACCCGGCGCGTCCAACGCGAACCACAACCCATCGACCTTGGTTGTGGGTGATCGCCGGGAGGAACGGAATCCAACTGTGGACCAACACTTCCTTCCGCCATTTCGGGGAAGGTGGGCCGCGAAGCGGCTCGGATGGGGGCTCTGTCCGCATCACAATTCCAAAACGGGCGTCCGCTCACACCGGCCCCATCCGTCGGGCTCCGCCCGCCACCTTCCCCCGAAATGGGGGAAGGCCTGCTGGGTCACCCCCTGAACCCGTCCTCATCCAGAAACGCCTGCTCCTCCGGCGTCGTCTCCCGACCCAGCGCCCGGTTCCGGTGCGGAAACCGGCCGAAGCGGGCGATGACCCGGTGATGGTGCTCGGCCCAGCGGTCGTCGGCGGGGCGATCCATGCCCTGGAACAGACCCAGCTGCCGGTCCTGGCTGGCCATGTCCTCATGGTGCTGGAACGGCAGATAGAAGAACCGCCGCAGGTCGTTCTCGACCAGTGCGTCGTGCCCGCCGTCGACGGCCATGATCGCGAAATGCCGCGCCAGCGGATCGGTGGCGAAGGCGTGACCCGTGCCGCGGAAACAGTTGCGCGGAAACTGATCCAGCAGGATCAGCAGCGCCAGCGACCCCTCCGGCGTCTCCGCCCAGTGATCCAGCGCGCGCCGGGCGGCGGCGAAGTGCGGGTCCTCGAACCGCGCCCGGAACCGGGCGTCGAAGGCGTCGTCCTTGGCGAACCACATCGCCGGTCCGGCCTCTTTCCAGAAGGCGACAACGTCGGAAGAGGTTATGTCTGTGCTCATGAGCCAGAACCTAAGCACCCCGCTGCCCGTCTTCCATGACCGCGACTGCGATCTGTCCATCATTCGCGGCAAGCGCGTCGCCGTGATCGGCTACGGCAGCCAGGGCCGGACCCATGCGCTGAACCTGCGCGACTCCGGCGTCGCCGACATCGTGGTCGGGCTCAAGGCAGGCTCGGCCACCCGGAGCAAGGCGCTGGCCGACGGCTTCCCGGTCATGACCGCGGGCGAGGCCGGGGGCTCGGCCGACGTGGTCGCCGTCATGGTCTCGGACGAGGCGCACCGCGACCTGTGGGCGGGCGAACTGGCTCCGGCGATGAAGCCGGGCGCGGCCCTGGTCTTCGCCCACGGCCTGTCGGTCCGCTTCGGCCTGGTCGAGCCGCGCCCCGACCTCGACGTCATCCTCGCCTCGCCCAAGGGCATCGGGCCGCGCATCCGCGACCTGTACGAGGCCGGGCAGGGGGTCTTCGCCCTGTTCGGCGTGCATCAGGACGTGACCGGCGGGGCCCATGCGCTGGGCCTGTCCTATGCGGCCGCGCTGGGTTGCGGCCGCAAGGGCATCCTTCAGACCACCTTCGCCGCCGAATGCGAGAGCGACCTGTTCGGCGAACAGGTGGTGCTGTGCGGCGGCGCAGCCGAACTGGTGGATTCGGCCTTCATGAAGCTGGTCGATGCCGGCTATCCGCCCGAGGTGGCCTGGTTCGAATGTTTCTACGAGCTCAAGCTGGTCACCGACCTGATGTTCGAGCGCGGCGTGGCCGGGGCCTTCACCCGCATCTCCAACACGGCGGAGTACGGGGCCTATCTAACCGGTCCGCGCATCATCGGCGCGCCCTCCCGGGCGGCCATGGATACCGTGCTGGAGGAGGTGCGGTCCGGCGACTTCGTCCGCCGGCTGATGGCGGACTATGACGCCGGTTCGCCCGACCTGCTGGCCCGGCGCGAGGCCCTGTCCGGGCGCACGATCGAGACCGTCGGCGCGCACCTGAACACCGTGGCCGCGCAGGCGAAGAACTGAGGGGTCGGGAAACGAGGCCGGGAACCTCGGTCGGCGCTCAAGTAGTGAGCCGCCGCGCGGCGAACGATAGCGCCACAAGAAAGATGGTCGGAGTGATAGGATTCGAACCTACGACCCCTGCGTCCCGAACGCAGTGCTCTACCAGACTGAGCCACACTCCGACTTGGAGAGCGGGCTTATAACGACGGGGTTTGGGGGCCGCAAGCGGGGAAACGAGGCGATCGAAAATAGTCAATTCGGCGGGTGTTGCATCGCCCGCGCCCTTCGCGTATCTCGACCGCCTTCCGGCGCTTCGGCTCCGGACGCGCCGGACCTGCTGGGGAATGGTGTAATGGTAACACTCCGGTTTTTGGTACCGTCATTCTAGGTTCGAGTCCTAGTTCCCCAGCCATCCGCCGCCGCTGACAGGGTCAGCGCTCCCACCGACCAGCACGGCGAAGCGGCGCCGGCCTCAGTGCGCCGGCGATGCTTCCAACGGCAAGCGGATGCGCACGCCGACGCCGGCCTCGGGCGCGGTTTCGATGCTGATCGACCCGCCCAGATGTTCGACCAACCCCTGAACCAGCGCCAGGCCTTCGCCGGGGACCAGGGTCTCGGCTCCGACGCCCGAATCGCGCACCACCAGGCTGACCCCGCCGACCGCGCGCGAGAAGGCCACGGCGATGGAGCCGCGCCGGTCGTCCGGGAAGGCGTGGCGGCAGGCGTTGGAGATCAGTTCGTGGGTGATGATCGCCAGCGGCAGCAGATGACTGTCGGGCAGGAGGGCCGCCTGGCCCCGCACGTCCAGCCGCACCGGCCGGCCCTCGCAGGCCCGGCTCCAGAACTCGGCCACGTCTTCCAGATAGCCCCCGAAATCCAGCGGCCCGGCCTTGGTCATCCGGCGGCTGATCAGTTCCATGGCGGCGGTGATGTCGCTGAGCCAGGTCAGATGCCGCACGCTCTCGGGATCGGTGACCGTCCGCAGACGAATGCCGACAAGGGTCTGCAACAGCTGATAGCCGCCCAGCAGCCGTCGTTGAAGCTCGACCAACCGGTCTTCAGCCGCCGCCGCCATTGTTCCCCCATGCATTGAAAATGCCGGATTTTTCTAGCTCAACCAGAACCCAATTGCCACCGGTGCGTTCAGGTGTCCGTTAACGGACACAACAGTGTTAGTGAGTCTGGTTAGCGCCGGGGGAGTCTCGTGTCCGATCCGCCCGACCTTCGGGTCATGATTGTCGAAGACCAGGCCCTCCTCGCCATGGAACTGGAGTTGGTTCTGGCCGAATCCGGCTGTGACGTGGTCGGGTGCGCCATGGACAAGGCCGGGGCCCTCGCCATCGCAGAGCGCGAACGCCCCGACCTGGCGCTGATCGACATCAACCTGCTCGACGGCATGACCGGCCCCCAGATCGCCCAGCATGTGGTCAGCGAGACCGGCTGCGCCGTCGTCTTTCTCACCGCCAATCCCGAACAGATTCCGGACGGCTTCGCCGGGGCCCTGGGCGCGGTGTCGAAACCGTTCGACGAAGCCACCATCCGGGCCGTCGTGGCCTTCGCCCGCCAGTTCATCCTGTACCGGACCCTCGGCGAGCCCCCACGCCGCTTCCGTCTCGCGCCCTGGCTGACCACGCCGCCGCCCGACATCGCGCCGCACTGAGCGGCCGGATCAGGCCAGGCCGCCGCCCAGATCCAGGCCCGATGACGTCGGCGCCCCGCCCGCCGGATCGAGGTCCAGCTGCATCAGGGTCACGTCCAGCCACCGCCCGAATTTCCAGCCGACCTGACGATAGACGCCTGCGTCCCGGAACCCCAGGGCCCGGTGCAGGGCGATCGAGGCCGCGCTGGTGTCGCTGTCGCTGATCGCGCCGATCAGATGCCGCAGCCCCCGTTCACGGGTCCGGACGATCAGGGCTTCCAGCAGGGCGCGCCCGACGCCACGCCGGCGCGCGTGGTCCTCAACATAGATCGAAACCTCCACGCCATAGCGGTAGGCCGGCCGCGGCCGGAACGGCGATGCATAGGCATAGCCGGCGAAGACGCCGTCGATCCCGGCGACCAGCCAGGGCAGGGCGTGGCGCCTCACCGCCGCGAACCGCCCGGTCATCTCCTCCAGCGTCGGCGGCGTGGTCTCGAACGTCGCCGTCCCGCCGACGACTTCGCCGGCGTAAAGCGCCGTGATCGCCGGCAGGTCGGTCTCGACCGCGTCGCGAAGGGTCGGCCCGCCCAAGTCAACCCCGCTCCCAGCCCCTGTCGATGGCCCAGACCGCGAAGGCGTAGTCGTGGGCGACCTCCTTCAGATAGTCGAAACGCCCCGATGACCCGGCGTGGCCGGCTTCCATGTTGATCTTGAGCAGGATCGGCTTGCCGGACGTCGTCGCGGGCCGCAGCCTGGCCACCCATTTCTCCGGTTCCCAATAGGTCACCCGCGGATCGGACAGCCCGCCGGTGGCCAGCACGGCCGGATAGGCCATGGGTCCGACCTGGTCGTAGGGGCTGTAGCTCATCATATAGTCATAGGCCTCGGGGTCCTCGATCGGATTGCCCCATTCGGGCCACTCCGGCGGAGTCAGCGGCAGGGTGGTGTCGCTCATGGTGTTGATGACATCGACGAAGGGCACCCCGCCGATCACCCCGGCCCACAGATCGGGCCGCATATTGGTGATCGCCCCCATCAGCATGCCGCCGGCCGACCGGCCCTCGGCGACGATCTGACCGCTTCTGGCGTAGTTGCGGGCAATCAGGTGTTCGGCCACGGCGATAAAGTCGGTGAAGGTGTTCTTCTTCGTCATGCGCCGCGCGGTCAGGAACCAGTTCCACCCCTTGTCGGAGCCGCCCCGAACATGGGCGATCGCATAGATCCAGCCCCGGTCCACCAGCGACAACCGATTGGTTGAGAAACTGGCCGGGATCGGCGCGCCGTACGAGCCGTAGCCGTACAGCAGCACCGGCGCCGAACCGTCGATGGGCGTGTCCCGGCGCCGCAGCACCGTCACCGGCACCAGTTCGCCGTCGGGGGTGGGGGCGTTCAGCCGTTCGACCACATAGTCGGCCGCGTTGTGGCCCGACGGCACCTCCTGCACCTTGCGCAGGGTCCGCTCGCGCGTCGCCAGATCGTAGTCATAGGTCGAGGTCGGGGTGGACGGCGAATTATAGCCGTAGCGCATCACCGTGGTGTCGAACTCCGACGCCCCGGCCAGCGACAGGGAGTAGGCGGGCTCGTCCACGGCGATCTCGTGCTCGGCGCCGGCTCGATCCCGAATGACGATCTTCGTATTGGCGTCGGCCCGTTCCTGGCGGCCGATAAAGTCCTTCACCAGGGCCATGCCCTCGATGTAGCGGCCCGGCGTGTGGGCGACGAGATCGGTCCAGTTCGCCTTGCCGGGCGTCGCGGTCGGGGCCTCGACGATCTTGAAGTCGATGCTCTCGTCGGCATTGGTGCGGATCACCCAGCGGTCGCCCCAGTGGTCGGCCTCGTACAGCCGCCCGACGTGGCGGGCCTCCAGCACCACGGGCGCCGCGGTCGGGGTCGCGGCGGGGATGACCCGGGCCTCAGAGGTTTCCTGATTGCCCACGGTGATGACCACGAAGGCGTCGTCGGCGGTGCGGCCGACGCCCAGGAACATGCCGTCGTCGGTCTCTTCATAGACGAGCGTTGCCTCGCCTCCGCGCGCGGGACGGCGGAAGATCTTGTCCGGCCGACCATTGTCGTCGCGGTTGGTCCAGAAGATCCACCGGCTGTCGGGCGAGAAGGTGAAGTCGCCGATGGCCGAGCCGATCGGGTCTGGCAGGACTTCGCCGGTGGCCAGGTCCTTGACGAAGATCTGATGCACCTCGGAGCCTTGCGCGTCCTCGGAATAGGCGAACAGGGCGTGGTCGGGGCTGTGGCTGGTCGCCGACACCTCGGAATAGGCCTTGCCCTCGGCGAGCGCATTGGCGTCGAGAAGCAGTTGGAAGAGACCGTCGCGAGGCCCGGCGGAACTCGCTGCGGGGCCGCGAGTGCGGAGGCGCCGCATATACCTCGGGTGCTGATCGCCCGTTCTATATTCGACGTAGTATTCCCACCTGCCGTCAGGGGAGGGGACCGAGCTGTCCGCCTCCTTGATCCGCCCCTTCATCTCCTCGAACATCGCGGCCTGCAGCGGCAGGGTCGAGACCATCATCGCATCGCGATAGGCGTTCTCGGCCTCGAGATGCTCCTTGACGTCGGCCTTGATCAGGGTCGGGTCGCGCAGCACGGCCTGCCAGTTGTCGTCCTTCATCCATTGATAGTCGTCGGTGCGGACGCGCCCCAGCTGCTCGATGCGGACCGGAATCTTCTTCGCGACGGGCGGGACGGGGGCGTTCTGCGGCATCGAGGCTCCGGACGGGCGGGCGTGAACGGGAAGGGCGCTGGCGGCGAGCGCGGCGGCGGACGTGGCGAGAAGGTCGCGGCGATTCATCAGACGGTCCCCGATTTGAGCGCGGACCTTGTGCGCGCGGGCCGCCCGCCGTCAAATGAACAAACGCCGCCGGCCGGATAGGGGACGATGTTCGATCTTCAGACGCCGCCTCAAACCGTGCTGGAACAGGTCCAGGAACCGCCCATCGCGGGCCTGGCCGCGCCGGCCTGGGACCTGACCGTCGGCCTGATCGGGGCCACGGTCCAGATCGACCAGAACAACGGCGACGCCACCCGGCGGGTCGGCACGGCCTTTCTGGTCGAGGCGCCGCGCCCGGACGGCACGCCCCGCACCGTGCTGGTCACCGCCCACCATGTCCTGAACGGCATGGCGGCCCCCGAGGCGCGCATCGGCTGGCGTGTCGAAATGCCGGTCGGCGGCTGGCGGTTCGCGCCTGAGCCCTTGCGCATCCGGGACGAGGCGGGCGAGCCGGTCTGGACCAAACACCCCGAGCGCGACATCGCGGTGATGGAGATTTCGGCCCCGCCGGTCTTCGCCCGCGCCGCCATTCCTCTGGGCTGGCTGGCCAGCGGCGAGGATCTGGACAGTTGGCAGGTCGGGCCGGGCGACGAACTGCTGACCCTGGGTTTTCCGCGCGGCTACGCCTCGAACACCGCAGGCTTTCCGATTCTGAGGGCCGGCCGGATCGCCTCGTGGCCGCTGACGCCGACGACGAGTTTTCCAGTTTTTCTGCTTGATTTTCCTGTCTTTCCCGGCAACTCCGGCGGGCCGGTCTTCTGGACGCCCGCGGCGCGGAAACTGCCGGGATCGGTTCAGCCTGATCACCCGTTCATCGCCGGGGTGCTGACGTCGGAGGTCCGGCCGGCCGACGAACCGCTCGGCATCGGCGTGGTGGCCCATGCGGTCTATGTGCGCGAAGCCATCGCCTTGATGGACGCGGCGGAAACGGTCGAACAGGGGCCCTGATCGCCATACGCGTCGCACAATCCATATTGCGCATAAGATATATTATCGGAAACATGGATACAGACAGTCATTGTCATCAAGCTTTGGATTGACGAGTGAAAACCCGTGTTCAATGTTCCGCGTCTTCATTTTGGGGTTGATGTAATGGCTTTGTGGTTCGGCGGTTCGGGCAAGCGGCGCAATTCCGGCTCAACGCTTCAGACGGAAGCGCCCCCGGCGGCGACCCCGAAGGCAGAAGCCCAGGCGGCTCCGACCGTTGTCGCTCCGACGCCCGATGAAGCCCTGGCCATGCTGCGCGAGGGCAACGCCGCCTTTCTGCGCGGCGAGAACAACCTCGGCCACGTCCGCGCCGGAGATCTGGAAGCCCTTCAATCCGGGCAAAACCCGATCGCCGTCGTCGTGGGTTGCGCCGACAGCCGCACGCCGCCCAGCATCCTGTTCAACCAGGGCTTCGGCCGACTTTTCGGGATTCGCGTCGCCGGGAACACCGTGGATCGACGCGGCCTGTCATCCATCGTCTATGCCGTGAAGCATCTGAAATGCCCGCTGGTCGTGGTCATGGGGCATACCGGCTGCGGCGCGGTCGCGGCGGCCGAGGCCATCGTCGACGGCAAGTCGCCGCTCGATCCTTCGCTCGAAGAAATGATCGTCCCGATCATCCCGCCGGTGCTGACGGCCCGGGCGAATTCCACCTCGCCCATTGATGAGAACGCCCTTTGGGTGGCCAAGAAGCTATCGACCGCGGACTCCGCACTGGCCGACGCTATCGCGGCTGGAACCCTCAAGATCGTCGCGTCCGTCAAACAGCTGGAGACCGGCGAGGTGAAATTCCTCTAACGCCGCCGGTCCTGCAGCCGCGCCGCCAGGCTTGAGGTGTCCCACCGGGCGCCGCCCATGGCCTGAACCTCGGAATAGAACTGGTCGACCAGGGCCGTCAGGGCCAGATGCGCGCCGTTGGTCCGCGCCTCGTCCAGCACCAGCCCCAGATCCTTGCGCATCCAGTCGACGGCGAAGCCGAAGTCGAACTGGCCGTCCGCCATGGTCTTCCAGCGGTTGTCCATCTGCCACGACTGGGCCGCGCCCTTCGAGATGGCGGCATAGGCCGCGCCGGCATCCAGACCCGCGACCTCGGCGAAATGCACCGCCTCGGCCAGGCCCTGAACAACCCCGGCGATGGCGATCTGGTTGACCATCTTGGTCAGTTGGCCCGAGCCCGACGGTCCCATGTGCTTGACCGCCTTCGAATACGCCGTCAGCGCCGGCTCAACCCGCGCAAGGGCCGCTTCATCGCCGCCCGCCATCACGCTGAGCTGACCGTTCTCGGCCCCCGCCTGACCGCCCGACACCGGCGCATCGATGAAGGACCGCCCCTGCCCGGCCGCCAGCGCATCCATCTCCCGCGCCACCCGGGCCGAGGTGGTGGTGTGGTCGACGATCACCGCGCCGTCGGACAGATGCGTCAGCCCCTCCCCCACGACCCGACGCACGTCGTCGTCATTACCGACACACAGGATCATCAGCTCGGCGCCCTCGGCGGCCTCTGCGACCGTGGCGGCGCACCGCCCCCCGGTCGCCTCGGCCCAGTCCCGGGCCTTGCCCGGCGAGCGGTTGAAGCCCGCCACCTCATGCCCGGCGCTGACCAGGTGCCGCGCCATGGGTCCGCCCATGACGCCCAGTCCAGCGAAACCGATCTTCAT
Organism: Brevundimonas vancanneytii; assembly: GCA_943373195.1. Lineage (GTDB taxonomy): Bacteria > Pseudomonadota > Alphaproteobacteria > Caulobacterales > Caulobacteraceae > Brevundimonas > Brevundimonas vancanneytii_B. Next base: position 21,879 of record CALSBO010000027.1, on the reverse strand, counting down.
GCTTCAGGCTCCTCCGCCACGCCGTAGCGTCCGCGGAAATAGGTCAGCCCCGCTCCCGGCCGGGTCTCGAACCCGCGCACCGAGCCGACGATGGTCAGATGGTCGCCCATGACGATCCGGTCGGTGGCGACGCAGTCCAGCCGGGTCAGGGCGTTCTTCAGCCGCGGCGGCTCGGCGCTGGAGCTGTCGAACTCGTCCGAAGACAGCCGGCAGACGCCCCAGGCGAACCTGTCTGACATCTCGCGGTCCTCGACCGGCAGCATGTGAACCGCGAACCGCTCGGCCCCGGCGAAGCCATCGTGGCGGTCAGAGGCGCGGTTCAGGCACCACAGGACCAGCGGCGGTCTCAGCGACACCGAGGTGAAGGAGTTGATCGTGATGCCGTACGGTCCCTCGGGCGTATGCGCCGTCACCACACAGACGCCCGTCGCGAATCCGCCCAGCGCCCGGCGATAGGCGGTGAAGTCGAAGTCGGCGGGTTCGGCGATGCTCACGTCCGACGACTAGGCGACCGCCTCGGTCGCGGCAAGGCGCGACATGGGAAACGCGGCCTTAACCTTGACTCCGCCACCCTGCGCCCCAGTTCTCCGCCGAAGGTCCGCGTCCGATGTCCCTGAGCGATCGCCCGATCCTCATCAAGAAGATCAAGAAGGTCGTTGGCCATGGCCACCACGGCGGCGCCTGGAAGGTGGCCTATGCCGACTTCGTGACGGCGATGATGGCCTTCTTCCTGCTGATGTGGCTGATCAACACCACCGACCCCGAGCAGAAGCGCGGCATTGCCGAGTATTTCGCGCCCGCCAGCGTCTCGCCGACGACCTCGGGCTCCGGCGGGATACTGGGCGGCACCTCCCTGGGCGATGACGGGGCCAAGAGTTCGGGCTCCCAATCCGTCATCACCGAACTGGCGCCGGAAGCGCCGGCCGATTCGCCCCAGCAGGCCGGCCAGAGCCAGAACCTCGCCGCCGCCAGCGAAGAGGCCCTGCGCGAGGAGATCGCCCGCCGCGAGGCCGCCGAATTCGCCTCCGCCGCCGAATCGCTGCGCCAGGCCATGCAGTCCATGCCGGAACTGGCCGAACTGTCGAAACAGTTGATCATCGACCAGACCCCCGAGGGCCTGCGCATCCAGCTGGTCGATCAGGAAGGCCGCTCGATGTTCGAACAGGACTCCGCCCGGCCGAACGCCCGCGCCCAGCTGCTGCTGCGCACTATCTCACGGGTCATCAACCAACTGCCCAACCGCATCTCCATCACCGGCCACACCTCGGCCGCGCCCGGCTCGAACCGCGCCACCGGCCCCAACGACTGGACCCTGTCCGCCAACCGCGCCAACGCCTCGCGCCTGATCCTGCAGAGCGCCGGCGTCGACGCCGATCGGGTCTACCAAGTCTCGGGCAAGGCCGGCTCGGACCCGCTCTACCCCGATGATCCGACCCTGGCCGGCAACCGCCGCATCGCCATCGTGCTGCTGCGCGAGGCGCCGGTCCTGCCCACGGACACCAGCCTGTGAACCCCGGCCCCACATGCTGCGTGGGGCGAATGGCCTTGCTCGCCGTCCCGCGGCGGGTGCAAATCGGAGCCATGAAACGGCGTCTGCCCCACTCCCGGCGAAATTGGATGCGGACGTGACGCCGTGACCTTTGTTCCCCAGCGCCAGCTTCGCTTCTACATGACCACGGTGGCCCCCTGCCCCTATCTGCCGGGGCAGACCGAGCGGAAGGTGTTCGCCAACCTGCCGTTCAGCGAGGGCGCCCACGTCAATGACGAGCTGACCCGGGCCGGGTTCCGCCGCAGCCAGAACATCGCCTATCGCCCCGCCTGCGAGTCCTGCGACGCCTGCGTTTCCGTGCGCCTGCCCGTTCCGGAGTTCGAATTCTCAAGATCACAGCGCAAGGTTCTGAAACGAAACGAGGACCTGTCGAGGGACCTGGTCGAGGCCGAGGCCACGACCGAACAGTTCGACCTGTTGCGCCGCTATCTGCGTGGGCGGCATCCGGGCGGCGGTATGAGCGGCATGGGCTGGCTCGACTATGTCGCCATGGTCGAGGACACGGCGGTCCGCACCCATCTGATCGAATACCGCCTGCCATCCCCCGACGGCGGCCCCGGCGATCTGGTCGGCGTCTGTCTGACCGACCTGCTCGGCGACGGTCTGTCGATGGTCTACAGCTTCTTCGATCCGGCGCTTGAGGCGCGCAGCCTCGGCCGGTTCGCCATCCTGGACCATGTCCGCCAGGCCCGTATCGTCAGCCTGCCCTTCGTCTATCTCGGCTACTGGGTCCGGGGCTCGCGCAAGATGGACTACAAGGCCGGTTTCCGGCCGATGGAGCAGCTGACCCGGCTCGGCTGGGAGCGGATGGCCGACTGAGGCTGTCGTTCAGGTCACGGGAACCGACGTACCCGGGTTTGAAAGTGACTCGAACCGGTCGCCCCGCCAGATCCCCGGATCAACGCCGCCGCCCAGCCGCACCAGGGCCTCGACCCGCTTCTGGATCGGCGGATGGCTGGCGAACAGGCCTTCCAGCCCCCGCCCGTCGGGCTGGTTGTCGAGATAGAGCTGCTGCACCTCGTCGGGTCCGCGCAGACCGGACCGCCCCTCGACCTTGCGCAGGGCCGAGATCATGGCGTCCGGATTCTTCGTCAGTTCGACCGCCCCCGCGTCGGCGACGAACTCCCGCGTCCGCGACAGCATCATGCGGATGACGAAGGCCAGGGCGAAGCCGACGGCGGCGAAGGCCAGGCCGATCAGGATCAGCGGCAGGGCGTTCTTGTTGTCCCGCTTCCCGCCGCCACGGGAATAGAACAGGCCCCGGAAGACCAGCTCGGCGATGACGCTGATGATGCCCGCGAAGATCGAGGCGATCACCATGGTGCGCACGTCCTTGTTGATGACGTGGGTCAGTTCGTGGGCCAGTACGGCCTCCATCTCCGCGCTCGTCAGTTCCGCCATCAGCCCGCGCGTGACGGTGATGCTGTACTGGCCCTCGTGCAGACCGGTGGCGAAGGCGTTGAGGCTGTCGCTCTCGATGATCCGCAGCGTCGGCGTGCGCAGACCGCGCGAGATGGCCAGGTTTTCCAGCAGGTTGTAGAGGTCCGGCTCCGTCCGCCGCTCGACCTTGCGGGCGCCGGTCATCAGATCGACCATGGTCTGGCTGCCGAAATAGGCGATGGCGAACCAGATCGACGCGGCCACGCCCGCCGCCGGTATGGTCCATCCCAGCCAGGTGACGGCCAGCGCCATGTCGTCCAACACGCCCCGCCCCGTTCCGGGCAGGAAGCCGAAACCCATCAGGACCAGCTGGCCCCCGTACAGGATGCCGATCATCAGGATCGGAAAGGCGATCAGCAGCAGGATCGAGCGGGTGTTGTTCGCCCAGATGTGGGTCTGTAGCCCGACGGCGCCCATGAACCGGCCCTAGGCCTGGAAGCTCACGGTCGGCGCGGCGGCGTTCATCGCGGCGCGATCGCCCTCGCCCACGTCGAAGAAGGGCTTGTCGGCGGCGAAGCCGACCATGCCGGCGAACAGGACCGTCGGGAACTGGCGGCGCACCGCGTTGAACTCGGACACCGCGTTGTTGAAGAAGCGGCGTGCGGCCGACAGCTTGTTCTCGATGTCCGACAGCTCGCGCTGCAGCTCGAGGAAATTCTGGCTGGCCTTCAGGTCGGGATAGGCCTCGGTCAGGGCGAACAGCCGGCCCAGGGCGCCGGACAACATGTTCTCGGCCTCGACCTTGTCATTGACCGACGTCGCGGTCGTGGCGGCCGAGCGGGCGGCGATGACCGCCTCCAGCGTGCCCTTCTCGTGGCTGGCGTAGCCCTTCACCGTCTCCACCAGATTGGGGACCAGGTCATGACGCTGCTTCAACTGCACGTCGATGTCGGCGAACGACTGGTCCGCGCGCTGGTCCAGGGCGACCAGCTTGTTGTAGGCGCCGACGACGATGAACAGCACCAGGGCGACGATGACGGCGATGACGATCAGGGTGACGATCATGTGTGTTTGCTCCTGTGGGCGGAGTATCGCGCGGGTCCGTTCGCCCGGATAGTGAAATCGCGGCAACCCGCCCCGGGGCAGCCGTTAACGGAACTTCCTGAGCCCGCGCGGGCCCTGCCGCCCGGCCCCGGCGCGCTTGCCCAGCCAGTCCTTCCAGTCGGGCCAGTTGCGCCGCCGGCCGCCGCCGTCGACCCATTCCGGGCCGTGGGCGCCGTCGAACACCGCCACATCGGCCAGGCCGCCCTGTCTGTAGGTCTGCAGCTTGACCCCCTTGCCCCGGCCCATCTCGGGCAGGTCGGCCAGCGGGAAGATCAGAGCCTTGATGTTGTCGCCAATGGCCGCGACGTGATCGCCGGTGACGCGGAGGGCGGCCAGCATTTCGCCGTTGAGCACCTGTTTGCCGCCGCGCTTCTGGGCCAGCAGTTCGTCCTCGGGGGCGATGAAACCGTAGCCGGCCTTTGAGGCCACCAGCAGTTTGCCGCCGGGCTGGTGCACCAGAAGATTGACGATCTCGGCCTTCTCGTCGAGGTCGATCATCAGCCGCAGCGGCTCGCCGTGGCCGCGGCCCGAGGCCAGTTTGTCGGCCCCGACGGTGAAGATGCGCCCATCCGAGGCCGCCACCAGAATCCTGTCGGTCGTATAGCCGGGCACGAGGAAGGCCAGGCTGTCGCCCTCCTTGAACTTGAGTTCGGACGGGTCCTCGACCTTGCCCCTGGCCGCACGGATCCAGCCACGTTCGGACAGGATGACGGTGATGGCCTCGCGCGGGATAAAGGCCTCGACCGGCGCATAGGCGGAGGCGTCGACCGCCTCGGCGATGGTGGTGCGCCGCGGCGAAACCAGCGCCTTGCGCACGGCCTCCAGGTCCTTGCCGACCTGTTTCCACTGTTTCCCGGGCGACGACGACAGCGATCGCAACGCCGCAAGTTCATCGGCCAGCACCTTGTATTCCTTCTCGATCGTCATTTCCTCGATCCGCGCCAGCTGGCGCAGTCGGGTGTCGAGGATGAAGTCGGCCTGGAGTTCGCTCAGGCCGAAGCGGGCGATCAGCACGGCCTTGGGCTGCTCCTCCTCGCGGACGATGCGGATGACTTCGTCGATATTGAGGAAGACGATCCGCAGGCCTTCCAGCAGATGCAACCGCTTCTCGACCCGGTCGATCCGCCACCCGGCGCGTCGGACCAGCACCTCGCGCCGGTGATCCAGGAAGGCCTGCAGACAGGCTTTCAGTCCCATGACCCGCGGCGTGCCCGTGGCGTCCAGCACGTTCATGTTGACCGGAAAGCGCACCTCCAGATCGGACAGTTTGAACAGGCTCTCCATCAGCACTTCGGGCTCGACGGTGCGGTTCTTGGGCTCGAGCACCAGTCGGATGTCCTCGGCCGATTCGTCGCGGACATCGGCCAGCAGCGGCGCCTTCTTGTTCTCGATCAGATCGGCCAGGTCGGCGATCAGCTTGGACTTCTGCACCTGGTACGGCATCTCGGTGACGACGATGCGCCAGACGCCGCGGCCCAGGTCCTCGGTCTCCCAGCGCGCCCGCAGCCGCACCCCGCCGCGCCCGGTCTCATAGGCCTCCAGGATCGAGGCGTGGCCTTCGACGGCGACGCCGCCGGTCGGGAAGTCCGGACCCGGTACGATATGGGCCAGTTCCTCCGTCGTCGCATCCGGCCGGTCCAGCAGCACATGGCAGGCGTCGATCAGCTCGCCGACATTGTGCGGCGGGATCGAGGTGGCCATGCCCACGGCGATGCCCGACGAGCCGTTGGCCAGCAGATTGGGGAAGCCCGCGGGCAGGACGATCGGCTCTTCGTCCTGATCGTCATAGGTGGGGCGGAAATCGACCGAGTCCTGGTCGATGCCGTCCATCAGCAGCACCGCCGCCGCCGTCAGCTTGCACTCGGTGTAGCGCATGGCCGCGGCGTTATCGCCGTCGATATTGCCGAAATTGCCCTGGCCGTCGACCAGCGGATAGCGCTGCGAAAAGTCCTGGGCGAGGCGGACCAGGGCGTCATAGATCGAGGCGTCGCCGTGCGGGTGGTAGCCGCCCATGACCTCGCCGACGACCTTGGCGCATTTGCGCGCCGCCGCCTGCGGGTTCAGCCGCATCTGGTGCATGGCGTACATGATGCGCCGGTGCACGGGCTTGAAGCCGTCGCGCACGTCCGGCAGCGCCCGGTTGGTGATGGTCGACAGGGCATAGGCCAGATAGCGGCGCGACAGCGCCTCGCTCATCGGCTCGTCGACGATGCGTCCGCCCTCGGGCGGCGGGGTGTGAACGGTCATGGGGCTTCGAATCGGCGGTCTGGAGCGTGAAGTCTAGCCATCAGAGTCCGGTCCGCTCTGAATTTCGGGGGACATTGCGGACATATCGGACTCTTCGATGACTCTGGCCTCGTCGCGCGCCTGGCCGGCGGCGAGGGCGCCGAGCATCGAGGCGCGCAGATAGTCCGCGGGACTGTAGGGCCGTACATCCACGTCGATGCGCGAACTGACCTTCTCGGTGAGGCGCACCACCCTGAGCCAGGCCGCCGCCTCGTTGGGCCCGTCCAGCGCGGCGCACTCCGCCGCCCGGCGGAAGGCGTAGCGGCAAAGACCCGCAGCGTCGGGCAAAAGCAGCAGATTGCGGAGATCCTCGTCCGCGACCTGGCTGACGTCGGCCAGTTCCGGCAGAGCCTCCAGATCGGCTTCCACCCGTTGACGCAACTGCTCGAACGCGGGCGCCGGATCGTCGTCCCGCCGCCATCGCTCTAGCGCGGCCCGGCGTCGGACGCTGCGAGCGCACAGGCCGTAGCGCTCGGCGACGACGGCGGTCGAGGCGCCGGAGATGTAGTCGCGGCGGGCGGCTTCCCAGGTTTCGGGCGAGCGGCGGGTGTAGGGGGACATGGGCGATCGGGTCATGGCGGCATTGTCCGCCAGCGTCTCGCGCTGTTAGAAATTCAGCGGCCACGGCAAGTCATGCCGTTGTTTTTGTGCGGGTTCACGAGCGTCCAATATGAAGGATAGACGCCGCCCGCCTGCCGACGGCCGCTCGTCGGCAGGCTGGCGGCGCGGGCGATGGCGATGTCGACGCGGGCGAATTTGGCCGCCGCCTCCCAGTGGATCGCCTGGCTCAGGTCGTCGCCGACGCCGTGACAGGTCCCGCCCCAGGAACCCGGCCCAGGCCTCGGCGCCGCCGTTGGCGTGGCCGGTCCACGAGAACTGTTCGGCGATCGCGGGGGTCGGCCTCTGGATCACGCCGACGGCGCCGCGGTCGCGGCCAGAACGAAACTCAACGCCAGACCGGCGAGCGCACGCGAAATCATGGAATCCCTCCCGATATAGAGCGAACAACGACCCCCGGTGTTTGCAGAGCGCCATCACAGCCGCCCGTTTTCCGCGAGCTTGTCGACCATCCATACCCGGGCGGGCGGAATGGGCCGGTTCTGCGGATGAAAGACGAACTGCTCGAGGAAATGGCCGGTCAGGTCCAGCCCGGCCTTCACATCGCCGGCGCCGAGACCCGCCTGGGCCCCCAGCATGAAGGGCGGCAGGGTCAGCAGCTTGTCGGCATAGGGCGCGCCGGCGTCCGCACTGACCGCCCGACCGGTGCGCGGACTGACCCAGACCAGATCGTCCATCCCGCCGGTGACGGCGCAGCGGCTCAGGTCGAGGCCGAAGCCCAGGTCCTCCAGCAGCCCCGCCTCGAAGCGCACGAAGATGGCGGGCCAGACGTCCGGCAGGGCGAAGGCCGACATCAGCGCCTCGAAGGCCAGGAAGGCGCCGGGATGCGGCTCGCGCTCGGGCAGCGCCCCCTGCGCCACCGCGGCGGCGGCGGCCAGGCCCGTCAGGGCCAGCGGATCGTCGAACAGGGCGCTGGGCCCCTCCCCCACCGGCTCCAGCCGCGCCGAGCCCAGATGGTCCGAGGTCCGGGCCTTGTACTCGACCGTCACCCGCGCGCCCGCCTGCAGGAACGGCTTCATCCGCCGCGACGCCCCGCCCGCGACATAGGCCGCCCGCCGTCCGTGCGCCTCGGTCAGCAGTTCAACCACCACCCCGGTGTCGCCATGGGCGCGGGCGGACAGGACGAAGGCGTCGTCAGTGAAATCCATGGCTGGGTGTTAGAGGTCCGGGCCGAAGTTGGCCATACGTTCCGCTTCTTCGACCCCTACCCCGCCGCCCGGATCCGAGCTGTCATGTCCCGCGCCAGGGCGTTGGGGATGGGGAAGGTCAGGGCGTAGAGGGCGATGCGCCACTTCCCGTCGGCTCCGCGCACCAGAACGCCCGTGCCCCGGCTCGTGCCGTAGGACTGGCTGTCCAGGGCCTCGTCGAACCAGACCACGCAGCGGCAGTCCAGCGGCGCCAGGGTCAGCGAACGCGAGCGCGGCGCATAGGTCCAGCCTCGGCCGCGGGCGAAATAGGGTTCGGCGAAGGCCCTGAACTCGGCCAGCGACCAGTGCTCGGTGACGTCGGTGCCGATATAGGTCGCGTCCGGGGTGAACAGGTCGAAATAGACGCTTCCGTCGGCCTTGGACGCGGCTTCGTGCAGCGCGTCCAGCACCATGGCGGCGGCCTCTTCCTCGGGCGTATCGGCGGCCTCGCCGGGCGCGTCGACCACGGGAGTCGCCGCCTCGAAGGCGCGGATTTCGGCGGTCATGCCGTTCGCCAGATCATTGGGGATCGGATAGCTGAGCGCATAGCGCAGCACCTTCCAGTCGGCGCCGTCGCGCACCAGCATCCCCTCGCCGCGCGCCGTGCCATAGGTGACGCTGTCGAGCACCTCGTCGAACCAGGCCACGCAGGCGCAGGGGTCCGGGGCCAGGGTCACATGACGCTGACGGCCGCCGTCGCGCGCCGCATAGGTCCAGCCCTCGCCGCGCGCGAACACCGGGGCGGCGAAGCCGAGGAAGGCCTCGCGGTCCCAGCGTTCGGAGGTCTCGTTGCCGACCCACACCAGGCCCGGCGCCAGCCGGTCGGCCCAGGCGGCGGAATCGGCGCGCGCGGCTGCGGCGTGCATCTCGGTCAGGGCGACGGAGGCGGCCACCTCGGGCGGAAGCCGGTCCTGCGGCGTGAGGGCGAGAACTGCAGCGGCGGCGAGAGACAGCATGGCGGGCTCCGGATCAGCGCCTCCAGCTTACCCTCCGCGTTTTATTTAACCGAACGGTTGACAGCCGGATCGGAGCGGCGCATTTAACCGGTCAGTTATACACGAAGCCCACTCCATGCAGACCGATCCCCTCTCCGCCAAATTCGCCGCCCTGGCCGACCCGACCCGCCGGGCCATCCTGGCGCGGCTGTGCGAGGGCGAGGCCAGCGTCAACGACCTGGCCGCCCCGTTCGACATGAGCCTGCCAGCGGTGTCGAAACATCTGAAGGTGCTGGAGAAGGCCGGACTGATCAGCCGCGGCCGCGAGGCCCAGTGGCGCCCCGCCCGCCTCGAACCCATGGCCCTGAAGGGCGTCGCCGAGTGGCTGGAGCACTACCGCCGCTACTGGGACGCCAGCTTCGACCGCCTCGACGCCTACCTCAAGAAAATCCAGAAGGGAGACCCCAATGGCCCAGGAAACTGACAACAATCCCTGCCACACAGACGGCGTCGCCCATCAGCATGCGCTGGTCCTGCGCCGCGTTATCGACGCCACGCCGGAACAGATCTGGAAGGCCTGGATGACGCCGGATCTGCTGCGGCAATGGTTCGCGCCCAAGCCCTGGAGCCTGTCCGACATACAGGTCGACCCCCGGCCCGGCGGCGTGTTCAACTTCGTCATGCACGGCCCCGACGGCGAACGCTTTCCCAACAGCGGCGTCTTCCTCGCGGTCGAGCCGGGCCGGCGCTGGATCACCACGGACGCCCTGACCCCGGACTGGCGGCCGGCCGGCCAACCCTTCATGGTGGCCACGGTCGAGCTGACGCCGCTGGCCGACGGCAGGACCGAATATGTCGCCACCGCGCGCCACTGGAACGCCGAGACCATGAAACAGCACGAGGCCATGGGCTTCCATGAAGGCTGGGGGACCTGCGCCGACCAGCTGGCCGAGCTGCTGAAGAGCCACTGACCCTCCCCGGCCCCGACCGGACCCGCCGAGAGCCTGCCCGATGACCTTTGTCGACAGTATCGCTACCCGTCCCACCCTGCGGATGCAGCGTCATTTCGATGCGCCGCGGCCGCTGGTGTGGCGGGCGTGGACGACGCCCGAGGTCATGGTGTTGTGGCTGGGTCCGGTCGAATGGCCGGCGGTCAGCGCCACCCAGGACCTGAGGGTCGGGGGCGAATGGCGGGCCTGTCTGCGTTCGCCGGACACCGGTCAGGACCTGTGGCAGGGCGGCGTCTACCGCGAGATCGTGCCGGACGAGCGGCTGGTCTTCACCTTCAAATGGGACGAGTCCCACGAGGACGGGCCGCCGGTCGACACCCTGGTGACCGTCCAGCTCAGCGACGCGCCGGACGGCGGCACCCTGATGGACTTCACCCACGAGGGGCTGAAGTCGGAACAGAGCCTGACCGGACACAAACACGGCTGGACCAGCACCTTCGAGCGGCTGGAGGCCTTTCTGGCGGCGGGCGGAGCCGACAGCACGGATCAGTAGGGACGCCCCGGCGTCATGCGTTTGGATCAACCCGCTCAAGGAGCAGGACCATGAAGATCGTGACCAGTCTCAGTTTCCGCGGCGACTGCCGCCAGGCCTTCGAATTCTACGCCCGGGTCCTGGGCGGCGAGATCACCGCCGCCATGCCCTACGGCGACGGCCCGCCCGACATGCCGATGGCGCCCCAGTACAGGGACTGGCTGATGCACTGCTGGCTCCAGGTCGGCGACCAGGCCATCATGGGCGCCGACATGGATGTCGACTGGGCGCCCAATATCGACAAACCCAGGAACGGCTTCGACGTCACCCTGCACACCGAAGACGCGGCCCAGGGCAAACGCTGGTTTGACGACCTGTCCGAAGGCGGCAAGGTCGGCATGGCCTTCGCCGAAACCTTCTGGTCGCCCGGCTACGGCAGCCTGACCGACAAATTCGGCGTGCCGTGGATGGTCAACACCATTCCGGCGGCCGGCTGGAAGCCGGGCCAATGAAGGCCTCGCCCTCCGTCTGGACCGGCCGGGTCATGAGCGGACTGTTCGTCCTGTTCATGCTCGGCGCCTCCATCGCGCCGAAATTCCTGATGGCCGACATGGTGATCGAACAGAACATGACGCCGCTCGGCTGGCCCGGGAAATATCTGATGCTGATCGGCCTGATCGAGCTGGCCTGCGTGATCCTGTACGTCGTCCCGCGCACCAGTCTGTTCGGCGCGGTGCTGATGACCGGCCTTCTGGGCGGCGCCATCGCCACCAATCTGCGCGTCGAGAACCCTCTGTTCAGCCACACCCTGTTCGGCGTCTGGCTCGGCCTGTTCATGTGGGGCGGCCTGTGGCTGCGCGACGGCGCCTTGCGCGCCGTCTTCCCCTTCCGGCGGACCTGAGGTGCGCGGGACCGCCCCCCGCCGCCAGCGCCGACACCTATGTCGCCGCGCTGGACGGCTGGCGGACGGCCATCCGGCCCGGGCCGTCCGCCGCAAGGCTTGACACCTCGCTGACAAAGGAACCCCGTCATGCGCCAGATCCGAACCGCCACCTTCGTGTCTCTGGATGGGGTCATGCAGGCGCCCGGCGGTCCGGAGGCGAATCCTAGCGCGCCATCGCCGTCGGAAACGGCCGGCCCAGGGCTTCGGCCATGCCCTGCTGCGACAGCAGGAACACCGCGTCGCGCTGGTGGTAGTTGTTGGACAGGACGATCACCGTCACATCCTCGTCCGGCTGCCAGCTCATCATGTTGCGGAACCCGGACCAGCTGCCGGTGTGATAGACCTGACGGTCCAGGAAATCGGGGCTGACCCGGCGGCCCAGGCTGTTGGAGAACAGGCCGTAGCCCCAGTCCCGGCGCGGGCGTCCGCGCTCCAGCGGCGTCGTCTCCGGGGCATGGTCGGCGACCATCATCGCATAGCTGCGCGGCGTCAGCAGATGACCGCCGTGCAGCGCCCTCTGCCAGACCAGCAGGTCGTCCAGCGTCGAATACAGGGCCCCGGCGGCGAAGATGATGCTGACATTGGCGTCCGGCTGTTCGGTCGGGCCGCCGGCCAGATTGGCGTAGCCCATGACCACGTCCGAGGCTCCGTCGTCATAGCCGGTGTCGGCCATGCCCAGCGGTTCGAAGAAGGCGTCCCGCAGATAATCGTGCAACGGCCGTCCGCTGGCTTTTTCGACCACGGCGCCGAGCAGATTGTAGCCGGCGTTGTTATAGCGGACCTTCGTTCCCGGCGCGAACTGCAGGCGATACAATGCGGAATTAGCGGTCAATTCCTCGACCGTCGCGGGAGTCACCCGCCGCACGCCCCAGCCCGGCCGCGCCATCAGGTCCGGGACGCCCGAGGAATGGCCGAGCAGGTGATGCAGCCGGATCGGCTCCCACGCCGGGGGACACGGCTGGATCCAGCGGCACAGCGGATCATGGGTCGACAGCACGCCGTCGTCCTGCAGCCGCAGGATAGCCGCGGCCGTGAACTGTTTGCTGATCGAGGCGAGGCGGAAGCGGGAGTCGAGCGCCAGCGGCTTCATCAGATCGCGGTCGGCATAGCCGTGCACCTGACGAAACAGCACCTCGTCGCCGCGCGCGACCAGCACGCCGCCGGTGAACTGGCCCGAGCCGCCCCAGCGGTCCAGTTGCGCCGTCAGCTGCGGCAGGGTCTCGACCACGACCAGCGGCGGGCGCGGCGGCAACGGTTCCGGTTCTGGCGATCTCGGCAGCGGCCGCACGGTCCCCCAGGCGATCAGACTCGCCGCGAGGACGGTCAGGATCACAATGACGGCCATCGCCAGACGGGGATGCCCGCCAGCTTTTCTGGGAACCTGGAACAAGGGTCTAGACGTCGTAGTCCAGCCCGAACTGGGCGTAGAGGGCGCGGCTGTCCTGCCATTTCGGGTCGACCTTGACCGTGATGAACAGATGCACCGGCCGGTCCAGCAGTTCGGTCAGCTCCTCGCGCGACTTCTGGCCGATCCATTTCAGGGTCTGGCCGCCCTTGCCCAGCACGATCGGCCGCTGGCTCTCGCGTTCGACATAGATGGTCTGTTCGATGCGGGCCGAGCCGTCGGCCTTGTCCTCGAACGCGGTCGTCTCCACCGCCGCCGAATAGGGCAGTTCCTCGTGGACGCGCAGATAGACCTTCTCGCGGGTGATCTCGGCGGCCAGCACCCGCATCGGCACATCGGCGGACTGGTCTTCCGGATACAGCCACGGCCCCTTGGGCATCGAGCGCGCCAGCCGCTGCTTCAGGTCGTCGACACCGTCGCCGCTGAGGGCGGAGATCATATAGACCTCGGAATAGACCCCGGTCTCGAACAGGGCGTGGGACAGGGCCAGCAGGGTGTCGCGGCGCATGCCGTCGATCTTGTTCAGGGCCAGGATGACCTGGGTGTTCGTCGCCTTGAGGTTGGCGATGATGGTCTCGGTGTCCTCGGCCGATCGGCGGTCAGCGGCCTGGCCTTCCTTGCCTTCGGAGGCGATGTGCGAGGCCGCGTCGATCAGGTGGACGACCACATCGGCGTCCGAGGCCCCGCCCCAGGCCGAGGCGACCATGGCCCGGTCCAGCCGGCGGCGCGGGGTGAAGATGCCGGGGGTGTCGACCAGCACGATCTGGGCGTCGCCCTCGATGGCGATGCCGCGCACGGGAAAGCGCGTGGTCTGGACCTTCTGCGTGACGATCGAGACCTTGGTTCCGGTCAGCCGGTTGACCAGCGTGGACTTGCCCGCATTGGGCGCGCCGATGATGGCGGCGAAGCCGGCCCGCTGGTTTTCTGTATCGGTCAAATCACGCCTTCACGCTGCAGCAGGCCGATCGCGGCCGCCTTCTCCGCGTCCTGACGCGAACGGCCTTGCGCGGTCAAGGGCGGATATCCGGCGACGCTGGCCTCCACGGTGAAAATGGGAGCGTGGTCGGAGCCCTTGCGTTCCACGATCCGGTAGGCCGGCAGGGGCTTTCCCTGCCCCAGCGCCCACTCCTGCAAGGCCGATTTCGGGTTGGTCAGGGATTTCTGCGGCGGGGCCGCCAGTTCGTCCGCCCACGCCCGATCGAACACCGCCCTCACGGCCTCGAAGCCGCCGTCCAGCCAGACCGCGGCCAACAGGGCCTCCATGGCGTCGCCCAGCACGCCGTCGCGCCGCCGGCCGCCCTGTTTGGTCTCGCCGGGCGACAGCCGCAGGGCGTCGCCGACCCCGAGGGCCTCGGCCACGCGGGCGCAGGCGGCCTTGTCGACGAGGGCGTGCAGGCGCGAGGACATCTCGCCCTCGTCGGCGCCGGGGAAGTCGCGCACCAGCCGGTCGGCGACCAGCAGGCCCAGCACCCGGTCTCCCAGGAACTCCAGCCGCTGGTTGTCGGCGAACGGGCGCCCCCTGGCGTCGCGCTCGGCCCCCTCCCCCACGCTGGCGTGCGTCAGGGCCAGGTCCAGCAGCGCCGGGTCCGCGAAATCGTGGCCGAGGCGGCGCCGCAGCGCCAGGACTGCCTCGGACCGTCTGTCAGCCATCAGTCGAGGCGAGTGAAGAACCGGTCGAGACGGACCTTCTGGAACCAGCTGACCGGGTTCCACAGCGAGGCGCCCGGATGCCACGAGAACAGAATGACCTCCGCCTTGCCGATCAGGTTCTCGGCCGGGACATAGCCCACGCCCGAGGCCTGGTCGTACCGGCTGTCCTGCGAATTGTCGCGGTTGTCGCCGATCATGAAATAGTGACCGGCGGGCACTTCGAACACCGGGGTGTTGTCGGCGCCGAAGCCCGGCCCCCAGTCCTGGACATTGATCTGGCGCCCTTCCGGCAGGGTTTCGCGCAGCTGGATGGTCATCTGGCTGCCGTACAGGTTCTGTACGTCCTGGCGGCTCATCTCGACATCGCGCACGGCCGTTCCATTGATGAACAGCACGTTGTCGATCATCTGGATGCGGTCGCCCGGCAGGCCGATCAGGCGTTTGATATAGTCCGTGGTGTTGTCGCGGGGCAGTTTGAACACCACGATGTCGCCGCGCTTGGGCTCGCTGCCCAGGATGCGGCCGTTGAACAGCGGCGGGCTCCACGGGATCGAGTGTTTCGAATAGCCGTAGGTCCATTTGGACACGACGATATAGTCGCCCTCGTACAGGTTGGGCTCCATCGAGGCCGACGGAATGGTGAAGGGCTGGAACAGGACCACGCGCAGGACAAAGGCGATCAGCAGGGCGAAGAAGATGGTCTTGAAGATCTCCATGCCCTCGTTGCTCGAACCGCCCTTGGACTTGCGTTTCTTGCCGCCCGATCCGCGGGCATAGACCGGGGTCGAATCGATGTCCTCGAACGGGGCGTCGCCGGAATCGCTCCACACCGGGGGCCTGGACGAGGCGGTGGCAGCGACGGCGGCGCCTCCGGCGACAGCCGCGGCGGCGACGGCGGCTTCAGGGCCATGGTCGTCATGGGCCGAAGCGTCGGCGGTCGGAGCCTCGGTTGCGGTGGCGTCATGCCCATGGTCGTTCTGCCCGGGATCGTCATGGGCCGCGGCCGGCGCAGGGTCGTCGTGCGCGGCGGCGTCGCCATGCGCCTCATGGACCTCGGCGGCCGGCGCCGCGTGATCGTCATGCGCGGGCGCATCGTGGGTGTGAGCCTCGGCCGCGTGGGCCTCGTGAGCGTCAGACTCGGCGGCATGATCGTCGTGGCCGTGCGCGTCCGCGGCCGGCTGGGCGGCGCGGTCGTCGGGTGCATGACCCGCGTCGTGGCCGTGATCGTCGTGCGGCTTGTGCTCGTCGCTCATTGTGACTCTGTCCCCCAGCCGCTGTTCCGCGGTCTTTGCGGCGAAATCGGTATAACGTGATTAAGCCATCGGCAAGGCTTCGATCACCACGAAGGCGAGCGCGTACGGGTGCTCATCACTCAGCGTCAGGTGTATCCGGGCTTCGTGACCCTTGGGTGTCAGCCGCGCCAGGCGTTCGGCGGCGTGTCCGGTCAGGGCCAGGGTCGGCCGGCCCGAGCGCAGATTCACCACCCCCATGTCGCGCCAGTAGACGTCAGCCCGCATGCCCGTGCCCAGGGCCTTGGCGCAGGCCTCCTTGGCCGCGAACCGTTTGGCGTAGCTCCAGGCGGGGTCGGGCTTGCGCTCGGACCGCGTCCGTTCGTGTTCGGTGAAACAGCGGTTGCGGAACCGGTCGCCGAATCGGTCCAGCGACGCCTGGATGCGCCGGATGTCGCACAGGTCCGCGCCGACGCCGATGATCACGGGGCCATGTCCCCGGCGCGGGCCTCATCCATCAGGGCGCGCATGCGGGCGATGGCCGGCCCCAGTCCGACGAAGATCGCCTCGCCGATCAGGAAATGGCCGATGTTCAGCTCCATGACCTGAGGGATCGCCGCGACGGCCTGAACGGTTTCATAGTCGATGCCGTGGCCGGCGTGGACCTCCAGCCCCAGGGCGTCGGCCTGGGCGGCCCCGGCCCGCAGGGCGGCGAGCTCGGATTCGGCCTCTTCGTTCCGGCCTTCGCGCACGGCGTCGCAATAGGCGCCGGTGTGCAGTTCGACCACGGCCGCGCCGGTGCGGTGGGCGGCGTCGATCTGGGCCGGATCGGCCCCGATGAACAGGGACACGCGCGACCCGGCCTCGTTCAGCCTGCCGACGAAGGGCGTGATCCAGTTGTGGCCGCCGACCACGTCCAGCCCCCCCTCGGTGGTCCGCTCCTCGCGCTTTTCGGGCACCAGACAGACGGCGTGAGGGCGATGATGCAGGGCGATGGCCAGCATCTCCTGCGTCACGGCCATCTCCAGATTCAACGGCCGCGACTGGTCGCGCAGCAGGCCGGACAGGCTGTCGATGTCGGCGTCCGAGATATGGCGGCGGTCCTCGCGCAGGTGGGCGGTGATGCCGTCGGCGCCGGCGGCCAGGGCCTCCTCCGCGGCGCGCACCGGATCCGGATACTGCCCGCCGCGGGCGTTCCGGACGGTCGCCACATGGTCGATGTTGACGCCGAGACGCAGCCGCCGATCAGCCATCGCTCAGGCCTTCGCCAGCCGTCGGCTGCCGGGGTCCTCGACCGGCAGGGCCGCCAGCTCCGGCGGCAGGGCGTCGGCGGGGTATGCGGGCACGTCCAGCGTCGCCAGGGCCACCAGCGGCACGCCGACATCGGCTCGCCCACCCGAACGGTCGACGATACAGGCCGCCGCCACGACCGTACCACCCGCCGCCTCAATGGCCGCGATACACTCGCGCGAACTCAGCCCCGTGGTGACGATGTCCTCGACCATGACCACCCTCTGCCCCGGTTCGACGTGAAAGCCCCGGCGCAGCTTGAAGCTCCCGCCTTCGCGCTCGACATACATCGACGGCACGCCCAGCCAGCGGGCGGTCTCGTAGCCGGGGATGATGCCGCCCACGGCGGGCGAGATGGCCACATCGACCGGCCCGACCGCCGCCGCGATCTTCTCCGCCAGCGCCTTGCACAGACGGGCGCAGCGCGCCGCGTCCATGAACACCAGGTTCTTCTGCAGGAACACCGGGCTGTGCAGCCCCGAGGACAGCACGAAATGGCCTTCGCGCAGGGCGCCGGCGCCGCGGAATTCGTTCAGGACGTCGTCTGAGGTCATGGGCACGACCTATGCAGTCGGCACGGGGACGGCAAGTCGTCAGCGGTAGATGGCGTCTCGTTTTCCGATCTCGAGGACCATGACCACGAGGCGCTGATCGTGAAATTCGGCGATCACACGATAGGGGCCGACTCGAAAGCGCCAAGCGCCTGCCCACTCGTCACCCACAAGTCGTTTCGCCAATGCGCGTGGATCGGGGCTGTTGGCGACCCGATCAAGCAGAAAGGTCGGGATGCGGACCCGGTCATCGCCGGACAGTCGGCGAAGATCCTTTTCGACGCCCTTGGCGAACTCAATCGACCAAACCAAGCCGCGCCTTCATCTCCGACATCGTGATCGTGTCGCCGGACGCCACTTCCGCCCGCCGCTGTCTGAACAGTTCGAGGTCGGGAAGGTCAGCGAGATAGTCAGCGACGGCCTGCCGGACATGATCTTCGACCGAACGACCCGTCCGCTTGGATATGTCCAGAAGCTGCGCTTCCAAATCCGTGCTGATATCGACGTGGATCATCCTTGCGATCCTACCATGAGGCCGGCCTCCAGCCAACGTCACCCCCGCGCCCGTTCCACGGTATCCACCGACGGATTGGTGCGCAGCGCGGCCATGATGGCGGTGGCGTGTTTGGCGTCCTCGACCTCCAGGTCGATGTCGACGTCGAAGAAGTCCTGCTGACGGTGGCTCATCACCAGGTTCAGGATGTTGCCGCCGGCCTCGCCGATGATGGTGGCGACCTGGCCCAGCACGCCGGGCGCGTTCTTGATGGTGGCGCGGATGCGGGCGGCGGCGACCGCGCCCTGCTCGGCCTGGGGCGTCCATTGCAGGTCCTGCCAGACCGAATCGTCGTCGGCGAAATCAGCCAGACGTTGGCAGTCGATGGTGTGCACCGTCAGCCCCGCCTCGGGCTCGAGGATGCCGACGATCCGGTCGCCGGGCACCGGCGAGCAGCAGTGGCCGAAATGAACGCTGATCCCCGGCGTCAGCCCGCCGCCGCGCAC
This sequence comes from Brevundimonas vancanneytii, assembly GCA_943373195.1. Taxonomy (GTDB): domain Bacteria; phylum Pseudomonadota; class Alphaproteobacteria; order Caulobacterales; family Caulobacteraceae; genus Brevundimonas; species Brevundimonas vancanneytii_B. Next base: position 3,271 of record CALSBO010000027.1, on the reverse strand, counting down.
GAACAGACGCGCCTGTTCGTCGCCGATCCGCTTGCGATCCGGCCCGGCCTTCAGCCGGCCCTTCAGCGCCGGGAACAGGGTCTCGCCGACCTTGGCCGCCGAGATCCGGCCCCGCCCGACGGCCTCGTACAGGTCGTCCTCCGAGGCGAAGGCGAAGGTCTCAAGCATGGCCTTCAGCGACACCTCCTCCAGCGTCTTGCCCGCCCGCGACAGGGTCTGCGCCAGGGTGGCCCGGCCCAGCTTCTGGAACTCGCCCCGCTCGGAGGTGCGGATGTGCCGCCGGATCGCCGACCGCGCGCGGCCGGTGACCGTCAGCGAGCGCCAGTCGACCGGGATTTCGCGCTTGGAGCCGCGCACGATCTCCACCACATCGCCGTTCTGCAACTGGGTCCGCATCGGCTTCAGCTCGCCGTTGATCTTGACCCCCACCGCCGTGTCGCCGACCTCGGTGTGGACCGCATAGGCGAAGTCCAGCGCCATGCCGCCGCGCGGCAGGGTGATCAGCGACCCCTTGGGCGTGAAGACGAACACCTGTTCGAGGTACATCTCCAGCTTGGCGTGCTCGACCCAGTCCTCGCCGCCCTCGCCATGCTCGATCACCTGCACCAGATGGCGCAGGTTCTGCAGCGGGTCGCGGCCGCCGTCGGCCTCCATGGCCTCGCGGTCGAAGCCATAGGCCTTGTTCTTGTAGGCCCAGTGCGCCGCCACCCCGTCCTCGGCCACCCGGTCCATCGGCTCGGTGCGGATCTGCATCTCGATCCGCAGACCGGACGGCCCGACCACGGTCGTGTGCAGCGAGCGGTAGTTGTTCGACTTGGGCGTCGAGATGAAGTCCTTGAACCGCTCGGGCACCATCGGCCAGGCGCGGTGGATGACGCCCAGGGCGCGGTAGCAGTCGTCCTCGGCCTCGACGATGACCCGGAAGCCGTAGATGTCCGACAGGGACGAAAAGCCCACGGACTTGCGCTGCAGCTTGCGCCAGATCGAATAGGGCGTCTTCTGCCGCCCGAACACCTGGGCGGTGACCCCCGCCTCCTGCAGCACCCGCTCGACCTCGCGCGAGACGCCGTCGATGGCGCGGCCGTGCTCCAGCTTCAGCGCCTCCAGCCGCCGCTCGATGGCGGTCCGGGCCGTGGGGTTCAGATGCTCGAACGCCAGCTCTTCCAGTTCGGAGGCGATCGAATGAATCCCGATCGACCGGCCCAGCGGCGCATAGACCTCCAGCGTCTCGCGGGAGATGCGTTCGCGCTTCTCCGGCTTGACGTGTTTCAGCGTCCGCATGTTGTGCAGACGGTCGGCCAGCTTCACCAGCAGGACGCGGACGTCCTTGGAGATGGCGAGGATGAATTTGCGCAGGTTCTCGGCCTGACGCGTGTGCTCGGCCTGAAGTTCGAGCCGCGACAGCTTGGTCACGCCCTCGACCAGCTGGGCGATCTCCTCGCCGAACATGCCGGCGATGTCGTCGCGCGTCGCCGAGGTGTCCTCGACCACGTCGTGCAGCAGGGCGGTGACGATGGTGGCCGTGTCCAGCCGGTAGTCGGTCAGGATGCCCGCGACCTGGATCGGATGGGCGAAATAGGGATCGCCCGAGGCCCGCAGCTGCGAGCCGTGCATCTTCATCGCATAGACATAGGCGCGGTTCAGCAGCGCTTCGTCCGCGGTGGGATCATAGGCGCGCACCGCCTCGACCAGTTCGAACTGGCGCAAGACTCTCGAGCGGGGATGGGGGTCCGCGTCCACATGCGGACGCGGGCCGCCGGGGTCGTTCAGATTGGCGGGTTCGGGCGTCGGCGCGGGCTGCCGCGCCGGCAGGATGGTGATACCGTTGGCGGGGTCCGCCGTCAGTACCGCTCCTCCTGGCCGCCGTCGCGGTCGCTTTGCAGCGCGCGGATCAGCTCGGCCTCGGCCATGTTCATGTGCTGGGGTTCGGCCAGCAGGCCCACGATCTCGGCCTCGTCCTCGGCTTCGGTGCGCTCGTCGACGCGTTGCAGCGCCACGATGACGGTCTCGCGCAGTTCGTCCGGCGCGACGGTCGAATCGGCCAGCTCGCGCAGGGCCACGACGGGGTTCTTGTCGTTGTCCCGATCGAGGGTCAGCGGCGCGCCGTTGGCGATGGCGCGGGCGCGGTTGCCCGCCAGCAGAACCAGGCCGAACCGGTTCGGCACCTTCTCGATGCAGTCTTCGACAGTGACGCGGGCCATGAAATTCCTCGGGCGCGGGGGAGAACCGCACAAAATAGAGTGTTGGACTGAATTGTGCAACGCCGCATGGGCGGGAATGAGGCGCGAGAGCCGTCCCGTGCTACGATAGCCCGTCCGTCAGGGAGGGTCGGATGCGAAACCCCATACCGGAATACGACGACGAAGATCCCGAAGCGGCGTTGAAGGTCTTTCTTGATCGCTTCGAGCCGCACATCCGCGACGGCGCGGGCGAAGCCATGGACAGGCTCAGGCGGCTGACCCCGGGCGCGGACGTCATGATCTATGACAACTATCAGGCGCTGGTTCTGGGGGTGTCGCCGAACGGCCGTCCGTCGGACGCGATCCTGTCCATCGTGGTCTATCCGAGGCGGTACCTCCTCTACTTCCTCCAGGGCGCGGCGCTTGATGATCCCGACGGCCTGCTTGAAGGCAAGGGAACGGTCGGCCGATCCATCACCCTGTCCAGTCCGGAAGACATGGAACGGCCTCCGATCGCGGCCCTGATCCAGAATGCCCTGGCGAACGCCAAGGCGCCGATTCCGCAGGGTCGGAACGGCCGGTTCTATGTCCGCTACGTGTCGCCCAATCGTCGTCCGCGCAGGCCGTGATCACACCGGCCGCGCATCATCCCCGACCGTCGTCCGCTTGCAAAGCCGGGCCGCGCTCTCGCCCCCATGCGGATGCACCCACCCCGGCGCGATCTCCGCCAGCGGGCCCATGACGAACAGCCGCTCGGCGGCGCGCGGGTGCGGCAGGATCAAGCCGTCGAGGTCGCCGGTCGTCCGGCCATAGGCGATCAGATCGAGGTCGAGGGTCCGCGGCGCATTGGCCGCGCCGCGCTGCCGTCCGAACGCCTCCTCGATCCGGCCCAGCGCCGCCATCAGCTCATGCGGGCCATGTTCGGTGCGGACGATCACCACCCCGTTCAGGAACGGCGGGTCGTTCGGATCGGGCCAGGCCGCCGAGCGCCACCAAGACGATCGCGCCACGACATCGATCCCTTCCGCCCGGAACCGCGCCAGCGCCGCCTCCAGCGCCTCGCGGCAGTCGCGCCAGGGGCCGCGGTCGTT
>CALSBO010000026.1:0-36398 GCA_943373195.1 Brevundimonas vancanneytii | reverse complement strand
GGGGCGACGGCGGCGCAGTCGGCAGGTCCTGGCGCGATCAGGGATCGGGCGCCGAACCGCGACCAGACCGGCTTGACCACCACATCCGCGCCCGGGCCGGTCAGGGCGGCCAGCCCGGCCCTGTCCGTGACCGTGTGCGTCTCGGGGATCGGCAGGGACAACCGGCCGCACAGGGCGGCGAACCTGTCCTTGGCGTGCAGGGTCGCCAGCCGGTCCGGCGCCGGGGCGAAGACCCGGTCGGCGAAACCGTCGGCCTCGGCCAGGGCGGCGAGGTGAAACACCTCCTCGCAGGTGGGGATGATCAGGACCGGATCGAGCCGGTCGATCAGGGCGCGGATGCCGCGGGCGAAGGCGGCGGGCCGGTGAACTGGCGAGGCATGGCGATGAACCGGCCCGGCGGTGCGCGAAGCGCGCGCGGCCCACGCCGGGGTGCAATCGGCCAGGTGCGGCTCGAAGCCGGCGGCGCGCAGGCTGCGGGCGATGTCGAGCGCCGCAAGCGACCGGGCGCCGGTGATCAGAACGCGCTCAGCCATGAGACCAGCGCACCCGGCGGCGTTTGAAGCCATCACGCCTTGGCGGCCCACCCGCCGTGACGGGCCGGTTCACGCCGCGCGCCGCCAGCAACGCCTCGACGGTCGCCTGCGTCGCCTCGATCCCGTCCGGATCGGCCTCGAGCATGACGCCCTCGGGCGAGGCCACGGCCCGCCAGTCGCGGTCGGGGCCGACGGCGGCGCTGACGGCCGTCTCGACCTCGCGCGGGCAGATTACCGCGCCGGGCCAGCGCCACAGGTCCTCCAGCCGGCCTTCCACCGGGTGGACGGCGGTCAGCGGCGAGCCGCAGGGGCACGGGCGGTCCAGCGGCTGCAGCAGGTCGGGCAGGCGGACGCGGATCATCGGCTGGCTGGTGCGGCGCAGGTCGGTGACGATGGGCAGGAAGCGGTCGGTCCCGGGCACGGGTTCGCGCTCGATGATCAGCACGTCCTCGTTCAGGTGCAGGGTCCCGAACCGGCAGGCGGCGCCGAGGAAGCCCTCGGTGGCCTGGTAGATGGGGTCGGGCCGAACGCCGAGCGCCGCGCCGATCCAGCCGCGCTCGGCCTCGCCCATCGGCTCGGCGCCGTAGAACAGGCGGCGCAGGGGCCAGGGGCCGTCGGTGCGGCGGGCGAGGTCGGCCAGCACCTGGCTCGGGGCGATCAGCACATCGGGGTTAAAGGTGCCCAGACGTTCGAACCGCTCCGCCGCAGGCACGTCGAGGCCGACGAACCGGAAGCGGAAAGGACCCGCCGCGCCGACGTCGCCGTACAGCCGGTTGTCGGCCCGAAGGCACAGGGCGATCCGCGTCGGCCGGAACAGGGCGTCGACGGGCAGCAGGCGGGCGAGGATATGGCCGACCCAGCCCGCGCGCTCCGCCGCACTGGTCACGAACAGGCCGGGCCGCCCCGACGAGCCCGAGGAGAAACCGGCGACGATGCCCGGCCGGACCTCGCCCGAGCCGCCGGTCTCGCCCGCCGTCGCGGCCGCCTCGGTCTCGGTCCGGATCAAGCCGAGGGTGTTCCAGTCGTCGAAGCCTTCGCGCACGGCTTCAGGGTTCATGATCGGGAAATCCGCCAGCGACCGGCCGACGAGATCACGGACCGCCGGAGTGCGGGCGACGACCGGCCCCATCCGTCGCCAGAGCCGCGCCTGCCGCGCCGCGACGTCGGCGGGCGTGCGCAGGGTCAGTCCGGTCCAGCGCGCGGCGAGCCAGGCCTTGACGACGCCGGGTCGGTCAGTCCGCACGGCCCGTCTCGATCTGAACCTCGCCACAGTGGGACGGAGTGACGACCAGCTCCGGATTGCGCGCCCACAGCCGGTGCAGGCCGTTCAGCGTCTCGCGATACGGGCCGGTCTGGCCGAGCAGGGCGGTGGTCAGGCGCGGCGGCGGGACATCGTCGCGCACGGCGCCGCTGGACCAGGCGGCGTCGGCGATCAGGAACCGCGCCCGGTCGTCGTCCTGCCGCACCAGCAGGCCCCAGTGGCCGGGGCAGTGACCGGGCAGTTGGACCGCCAGCAGCGAACCGTCGCCCAGCAGGTCCGCGCCGGTCTCGAACGGAGCCAGGTCCGGGCCGAGCGCGACCCGCGGCCGCTCTTCGAAGAAGATCGCGCGGGCGTCCACGTCGGCGGGGGTCAGGGCGGCCAGCACCCCTTGGCGAACGCGGGAGAACCGGCCCTTGCGCCGGACCTGCTCCAGCCCCGCGCGGGCGCAGAAGATACGTGCGTTCGGAAAGCGGTTCAGGCCCGCGACATGGTCGCCGTGGAAATGAGAGACCACGACCGCGCGGATGTCCTCCGGCGCGAAGCCGAAGCGCGGCAACTGGTCGGCGACGGCGTCGCCGTGCGCCAGCCTGACCGGCGTGGCCCAGCGGTAGAGCCGTTCGGGAAACGGCTCGGTCGCCGCGAAGAAGGCGGAGTCGTAGCCGGTGTCGAACAGGATCGGCCCCTCATCGGGATGGACGATCAGGGCCGTCAGGGCGGGAAAGATCGCCGGGGCCAGTCCGGCGTCGCGGCGGGTCATGACGGCGGGATGCGAACATTCGCCGGCGCGCAGGATGTGGACGCGGCAGCGTTTCACCGCGCCGCCAGCCGGGGTGCGAGCTCCAGCGCCGTCTCGACCGCGTCATGGGCCGGTTCATAGCCCAGCAGACGGCGGGCCTTGGCGAGGTCGAAGGTCTGCGACCAGGCCAGGGTCGACAGGGTGTAGGGCGTCAAGACCGGCTCGGGCCGGCTTGGCAGCACCCGGCAGACAGCGTCGGAAACCACCGACAGGGCCTTGCCGAGGGCGAGCGGCAAGGGAACGATACGAACCTCGGCGCCCAGCCTCAGGGCCAGCCGCTGGACCAGGTCACGCAGGGGCGTCGGGCGGCCGCCCGAAATGTTGATCGCCTGCCCTCCCGCCGCCTCGCGATGAACGTCGGCCAGCACCAGCGCCCGGGCGGCGTCGCGCGCGTCGGTCAGCTCCACCAGGGCCTGCCCGTCCCGGAACAGCGGGAACCTTCCGCGTTTCACCAGCCGCAGGATGCGCGGCAGCAGAACGGTATCGTCGGGGCCGATGATGGCGCGCGGACGGATGGCGACGGTGCGGAAACTGGGGGCGTCCGCGGCCAGCACGAGCCGTTCTGCCTCGCCCTTGGTGCGGGAATAGGCGTTCAGCGCGCGGTCGGGCCAGGGGGTGTCTTCCGTGAGCCCCGTCTGGTCCCGCCAGCGGGCATAGACCGAGGGCGAGGAGACGAAGACGAAGGCGTCCGCCCCCGTTTTTCGGGCGGCGGCCAGGAGCTCGCGGGTCAGGTCGACATTGGCGCGCTGGAACACCGCGTCGGGACCCCAGGGGCTGGACAGGGCGGCGGCGTGGAAGACGACGTCGATATCCCTGCACACCGCATCCGGCCCCAGATCGAACAGGTCTCCCGCCACGGCCTCGGCCCCCATGGCGCGCAGCCGGCCGATGGCGGCGGCGTTGCGACCCGTGGCCCGCACCGCATAGCCGGCGTCCAGCAGGGCCTGCGTCAGAGCCAGGCCGAGGCCGCCGGTCGCGCCGGTGACGAGGGCGCGCCGGCTCATGTCCGCAACACCATCGCGGCGAGGCTGATCCCTGCCGCCGTGCCCAGAAGCAGGACGGTCCTGCCGGGACCGAGCCGTCCCGTGGCCTGCGCCTCCACCAGCACCGAGGGCAGGGAGGCCGCGATCTGGTTGCCCCGCGTCGCGAAGATGTCGATCAGCCGGTCCGGATCGCCGCCCATGAGGCGGCGGGCGTGCTCGATCGCGGGTCGGCTGGCCTGGTGGCCCACGATGACATCGACCGTCTCGCGGGTCAGGCCCGCCTCGCCCAGAACGCGGTCGATCAGGGCGGGCAGGGTTTTGGAGGCCGCCTTGAAGATGCCGGACGGATCCATCCTGAAGCGGGCGCCTTCGCTAAAGGCCTCGAAACCATTCTCGACCCTGATACGGGTTCCGCCAGATCGCACCGTGGCGAGGTCTTTGCCCGCGCCATAGGTCTCGAAGCCGCGCGCGAGCAGGCCGGGCCCAGCAGGGTCGGTTCCGGCCTCCAGGCATACCGCCGCCGCACCGTCGCCGAAGATGGCGGCGGAGGCGGGTGTATCCCAGTCCAGTCCGCATGAGGCGATGTCGCTCGACACGATCAGGGCGCGGCGGAACCGCCCGGTCTCGAACCCCATGGCGGCCACGTCCAGGGCGGCCAGGAACGACAGGCAGGTCTGGTTGACGTCGAAGGCCCAGAGGCCTGACTTGCCCAGGCCCAAGGCCTCCTGGATCAGCACCGAGGCGCCCGGGATCGGCTGTTCCATCACCGCGCAGGCGCCGATCAGGACGTCGAAATCGCCCTCGGCCCAGCCGGCGTCGGCCAGGGCGCGCCGCGCCGCCTCGGCGCCCATCATGGACGTGGTCTCGTCGGGCGCCGCCACGCCGCGCGAGGCGATGCCGAACTGCGCCTCGGTCCAGCCTGCGGGCTGGCCGAAGACGGCGTCCAGCGCCTGCGACGACCGGTGTTCACGCGGGGCGTAGGCCCCAAGGCCGGCCAGGATCATCGGCGTCATGGCGTCAGGTTAGCCGGGCGGCGCCGCCCCGTCCAACCTTAGGGCTGATGCTCGATCACATGCCGGCCGCGCACCATGCGAACGAAGGGAAGAGGCCGGTCCGGGTTCGTCAGCCGCTCGCCCACCTCGCCGAGCACGAAACGGGTGATGGCGGGCAGGTCCAGCGACCGGGCGTCGGCCAAGCGCAGCCAGGCGATTTCGTCCAGTTCGCCCGAGCCGGCGGTCGGCTCCGGGTGCAGCAGGGCGCGGGCGTCGGCCATGAAGAAGCGGGCGTCGAAGCGGCGCGTTCGCCCCGGCGGAGTGACCGCGCGGGCGACATAGGACAGGGCGGCCAGGTCGGGCAGGGCGCCGGCGGCCCGGAACTCGCGCCACGGCCCGGCGACCGGGGCGGCGGGCGCCGGGGCGGCCAGCAGCAGGCCGGTCTCCTCGAAGGTCTCGCGCACCGCGGCCATGGCAAGGGCGCGGGCGTGGCGGGCGGAGACCTCGCGGGTCAGCCGGGTCATGTCAGGCGCGGCGAGGTCGTTGGCGGCGGCGGCGCCGAAGTCCGCGCGGTCGATTCGTCCGCCGGGAAACACCCATTTGGCGGCCATGAAGGCATGGCCCGCCGCCCGGCGACCCATCAGCACCTCGGCCTGGCCCTTGCGCAGACGGGTCAGGATCAGGGTCGCGGCGTCCTTCGGCCGCTGACGCCCGCCGACGCGCGGCGCGTCGGTCAGGTCGCGGTCGGAATCGAACGGTTCAGTCGTCAATGCGGGTTCCCGTCAGGATCAGGACCGACAGGTCCCGGTCGGGGACATAGTTGCGCCGCCGGACCTCGAATCGGGTCGGATTGATCTTGCGCACGCCCTCGCCGCAGAAACTGATCAGATTGCGCGACGATCCCTTGTCGATGGTCATGCGGAAGTCGCCGATCGGCCTGGCCCAGTTGGCGCCCGTGGTCAGGATGTAATCGACCCAGGTCTCGGACAGATGCAGGCCGCGCGACCGCATCCGCCGGGCCCCGGCGTGGAAAGCGTCGTCGGTGCAGTACCGGGCGGCTTGCTGATTGGCGTGTTCGCTGTCCGCGATGGCGTCGCCGAACACGCTGCCGGCCGAGCCGCCGACCGCGGGCGCATATCGGTGACGCACGGTCAGTTCCCGCCGGGCAGGGAAGACCTGGGTCCAGTAGTGGGTGGTCTTCAGGGTCCACATGGGAAGGAGATCAGGCTGGTGAACCCCGGCCTCGCTCCGGGACCGGTCCTCGACCATCTCCATCTCGATCAGCATGTCGATCTGCGGCCGGGGCAGGGTGGAGAGCGCCAGCCTCGTCGCCTCGCCGCGCGGCGAGAGCGGCAGGCCGAGTCCGCGCAGCATGTCGGAGTGATCGACGCCGTTCAGCACGGCCTTCTGTTCGACGTTGGTCGCCACGCGCCGCCCGTTCACCGTGGTGGTGAAGGGCATCCGCAGGGGGTCCTCGATCGCGACATCGCCTTCGATGCCGCCGAGCAGGTCGGGCATGGGGAAGGCGACCAGGGTGGCGATGTCGTTTTCGGTGAGGTTGAAGAACCGGTAGAGGACGCGGATCTCCCGGGCGGAGACATACAGGTCCTCGGACCGCATCTCGATCCCATCGGTGCGCTGGAAGACCAGACCGCCCGCGCCCATGGAGGCGACGGTGTCGTTCGCCGTGGCCGGCGCGGCGAGGACGAAGGCGGCCAGCACAGCCGCGGCGGTCCGATTCGGTCTGATCATCACGTCCTCCCGCGACGACGTTAGCCGAATGCCTGCGGCGAAGTCGTGACGATTCCTGCCATCAGCGCCGCTTGCCCTTGCGTACGCCCTTCAACCCGCCCGAGGGCTTGGGTCCGCCGGGACGGCCGGCGCCGCGCTTGGGGAAGCCTCCGCCGCCGGGGCCGCGGGCGCGCTGGCCGAGACGGGGCGCGGGGGCGGTGGGATCGCGCGGGGCGGGGTCGGAGAGCATTTCGAAGACCAGACCGCCTGTGATGGGCGTGGCCTCCTTGAGTCGGACCTCGACATTCCGCCCCAGCTTCCAGCGCGCGCCGGTGCGTTCGCCCACCAGGGCGTGGGACTTGTCGTCGTGGGTGAAGTATTCGGTCCCCAGAGACGAGACCGGGACCAGGCCGTCGGCGCCGGTCTCTTCCAGCCGGATGAACAGGCCGAAACGGGTCACGCCGGTGATGCGGCCGGGAAAGGTCGCCCCGACCCGCTCCTGCAGGAAGGCCGCCATATAGCGATCCATGGCGGCGCGCTCGGCGGCCATGGAGCGGCGCTCCGTCAGCGTCACCTGTTCGGCGATGGCGGGCAGTTCGCTGATCTCGCGGTCCGTCAGCCCGTCCTTTCCAAGCCCCAGCGCCCGGATCAGGCCGCGGTGGACGATCAGGTCGGAATAGCGCCGGATCGGCGAGGTGAAATGGGCGTAGCGGTCGAGGTTCAGGCCGAAATGGCCCACGTTCTCGGCCGAATAGATGGCCTGCATCTGGGTGCGCAGGACGACCTCGTTGACGACTTCGGCGTGGTCCCCGCCGCGGGTCTCGTCCAGCAGTTTGTTGAACCGTTTGGTCGTGGCCGGCTCGCCCTTGTTCCACGGCTTGCCGATGGTCTGGAGGAAATCGCCCAGGTTGAACAGCTTCTCCTGGCTGGGGGCCTCGTGGACGCGATAGAGCAGGGGTGTCTTCTTCTGCTCCAGCGTCTCGGCGGCGCAGACATTGGCCTGGATCATCATCTCTTCGATCAGCCGGTGGGCTTCGAGCGAGACGCGGGGTTCGATCGAGATGATCTGGCCCTGATCGTTCATGCGGATGCGCCGTTCCGGGCTCTCGATGGCCAGCGGGCTACGCTTCAGCCGGCCCTTGAGCATGGTCCGGTATGCGGCCCACAGCGGCTCGAGGATGGCCGCCATGATCGGGCCGGTCATGTCGTCGGTCCGGCCGTCGATGGCGGCCTGGGCCTGTTCGTAGCTGAGCTTGGCGTGCGACCGCATCAGGCCGCGGACGAATTTGTGCCCGGTCTTCTTGCCGTCCCTGTCGAACACCATTCGCACGGCCAGACAGGCGCGGTTTTCGCCTTCCTTCAGGCTGCACAGGCCGTTGGACAGGCGTTCGGGCAGCATCGGCTCGACGCGGTCGGGGAAATAGGTGGAGTTGCCCTTGTCGCGGGCCTCGCGGTCCAGATTGGTGTTGGGCCGGACGTAGGCGGCGACGTCGGCGATGGCGACCCAGACGATCCAGCCGTCGGCGTTCCTGGGGTCCTCGTCGCGCATCGCATGGACGGCGTCGTCATGGTCCCGCGCGTCGGCGGGGTCGATGGTGATCAGCGGCAGGTCGCGCAGGTCCTCGCGGCCCTTCAGCGACGGCAGCTCCTGATCCTCGGCCTCCTTCTGGACGGCTTCGGAGAAGCCCATCGGCACGTTGTGGGCGGCGATGGCGATCAGGGAGGCGGCGCGGGCGTCGCCCTCGTGGCCGATCTTTTCGAGAATCTTGCCGCGCTTGGGACCGTAGCGCTGGTCGCCCTTCTCGATGGCGGCCAGCACCAGATCGCCGTCGCGCAGGCCCTCGGCCTGGGCGTGGGGCACCAGCAGGACGTCCTTGGACCGGCGGTCGACGGGTTCGACCCGGACTTCCTTGTTGGACTTGCGGATCACGCCCAGCACCTTATTGGCGCCGGCGTCGAGCTTCTTGATCAACCGGGCTTCCCAGCCGTCCTCGCCACGGGCGAACTTGACCAGGACGCGGTCGCCCATACCGGGGGCGGGACCGGTCTTGCCGTTGTCGGGCATCAGCAACGCGCGCGGTGCGTCGGGCGAGGCCTCGACCAGCCGGACATAGTATTCGCCGTCCATGTCGCGTTCGACCACATCGGCGACGCCCACCGGAGGCAGGGCGCCGACCTCGGAAAAGCCCTTGCGGCCGCGCTTGCCCAGCTTTCCGGCGACTTCAAGCTCGCGGATCATTTCGCGCAGCATACGGCGCTCGGCGCCCTTGAGGCCGAAATGGCGCGCGATGTCGGCTTTCTCGGCCGAACCGGCTTCGCGGAGGAAGGCGATCAGGGTTTCAGTGTCGGGGAGGCCAGCGGGGGGCCTCTTGGGAGTTTTTGTCATTCAGTTCTTCTGTTCGCCGACTGGATCGGCGGGATTGATGCAGGCCACGCCGAGGAGGCGGGCCGCGTGGGCCAGCCCGGTATCCAACGTGGCCAGTTGATAATTGTGCCGCAGGCAGACGGCGGCGTGAATGGCGTCAGGAGCTCGAAGCTTGAGTTCGAATGACCGAACCAGTTGCTCGGCGTTGCGGACATCTTCAACATCGAGAGCCGCCGCGGCCGGCAGTCTCGATCTCAGTTCATCAAGGGCCGACAGCAGCGCATGCGCGGTCTTCCGGCTGACCCGTCCCATTCGAAAGCGTCGAGAGACAGCAGACGAGACCTCCGCGGAGGCGAGGTCGCCGACCACAACCTCGACGCCCAAGGATAGCACGAGGGCGATTACCCGGTCCGACGCAGGTTCCCTGAACAGGATAGCGGCCACCAGACTGGCGTCCAGATATGTGAACACTAAACGCCTTCGTCTCGCATCTCACGGATCATGTCGGCGGCCGGCATGTCTGCCGGCGGCAGGCTTTCACGCAAGATGCGCAGCCTCTCCAGTGCGGCTGCGATCGCCTTGGCGGATACGGGTTTCGACGGCGCGGCAGCCGGAGCCTTCACGATCTCGACGATCGGCTTGCCATGCCGGGTGATCACGATGCGCTCACCGTCCTCGACACGCTCCAACAGGTGGGTGAACTTGTTCTTCGCTTCCGCAACACCGTAGTTCGCCACGTCACGCCTCCTGTTCTGGCCATAAATATAGCCATAAATCGCGTTCGCCGCCAGCCGGGTTGTTCCGCCGCCGCGCCACGCCTAGCTTCCGGCCCGACCTTCTTCCGGAGTCGCCGATGTCTCTCGCCGCCAACCCCGTCCTGTCCGGTCCGATCGGTTCGCTGCTGGACCTGATCGGAAAGACGCCGATGGTGGAGGTGACCCGGATCGACACCGGTCCGTGCCGTCTGTTCCTGAAGCTGGAGGCGCAGAACCCGGGTGGATCGATCAAGGACCGCATCGCCGTGTCGATGATCGCGGCGGCGGAAGCCGAGGGGTATCTGAAGCCAGGCGGAACCATCGTCGAGGCGACGGCCGGCAATACGGGTCTGGCGCTGACGCTGGTGGGCCAAGCCAAGGGCTACAAGGTGCTTCTGGTCATCCCGGACAAGATGTCCAAGGAAAAAATCCAGCATCTCAGGGCCATGGGCGCGGATGTTCGGCTGACGCGATCAGATGTTCCCCACGGGCATCCAGAATATTACACCGACATGGCCGAGCGGCTGGCGCAGCAGATTCCGGGCGGATTTTACGTCAACCAGTTCGCCAACGACGCCAATTCGCTGGCCCACTTCAGGACCACGGGGCCGGAAATCTGGGAGCAGATGGACGGCGACGTCGACGCCCTCGTGGCCGGTATCGGCTCGGGCGGCACCATCACCGGCATCGGCCGCTATCTGAAGAGCGTCGGCTCGAAGGCCGAGATCATCCTGGCCGACCCGGTGGGCTCGACCCTGGCGGGCCTCGTCAATGACGGCGTGCCCGGACCCGAGGGCAGCTATACGGTAGAGGGCATCGGCCAGAATTTCGTGCCGGACACCGCCGACATCACTCTGATCGACCGCGCCTATTCGATCCCCGACGCGGAAGCCATCGCCACGGTTCGCGAACTGCTGCTCAGGGAAGGGGTGCTGGCCGGGTCGTCGTCCGGCACCCTGATCGCCGCGGCCCTGCGCTGGTGCCGGGCCCAGACCGAGGCGAAACGGGTGGTCACCTTCGTCTGCGACACCGGGGCGAAATATCTGTCGAAGGTCTACAATGACGCCTGGCTGGCCGATCAGGGCCTCGGCGACCAGCCGTTGCATGGGGACTTGTCGGACCTGATCAGCCGCAAATACGAGAACGGCGACGTGGTGGTGGCTGGTCCAGAGGACACCCTGGATACCGCCTTCAAACGCATGCGCGGGTCGGATGTGTCGCAGCTGCCGATCATCCAGGACGGCCGGCTGGTCGGCATCCTCGACGAGAGTGATCTGGTCCACGTCATGAATACCGACGAGATCACTCGCCAGGAACGGTTCGCCCGTCCGGTCGCGTCGGCGATGACCCGCGACCTCGATACGGTTCAGGTGGGGGAGAGCCTGGACGCCCTGATTCCCCTGTTCGACCGCGACCGCGTGGCGATCGTGCTGGACGGCGAAACCTTCGTTGGCCTGATTACGCGGACGGACCTGATCAACCACCTCAGCCTCAACCGATAGGCCGATGCGCGCGGGCCGGCTCCTTCACGCCATGCTCGCCGGGCTCCTGCTGACGGCGGGGCCCGCTGCGGCGCAAACAGCCGCAAGCGCCTGCCCCGGTGACGTAACCCAGGCGGCGACGCGCGAGCAGACGGAGTACCAGAGCGCGGACCGCACGGTGCGCGGGCTGCTGTACAGACCGAGGCATCCGAATGGCGCCGCCATCGTCCTTCTGCACGGCGCGCGGGGGCTTCTGAATGACGCCGCGACCCTCGACTCGCACGCGATCCAGCTGGCGTCGCGAGGCTATCTGGTCCTGGTCCCAAACTACTACGACGCCCGGGCGCCGAGGGCCGCGCGAACGGCGTCCGAGGTTCGGGCCTGGCGCCGGGCGGCGCTGGACGGCGCGCGCCATGTGGGCGGTCTGGAGGGCGTGGACCCGTCGCGGACCGGGCTGTGGGGCTATTCGCTCGGCGGCTATCTGGCGGCCGACGCGGCGGTCGATCCGTCCTCAACGGTGCGCGCGGCGGTGGGGTTGGCGGCGGGTACGGACGCCTGGGCCGCAGGGCGGGGGCGGCGCCGGATGCCGGTCCTGCTGATCCGGGCCCGGCGAGACCCGGTCATCTCCCCGGCCTCGACCGAGGAACTGGCCTCCAGTCTGCGCGGCCGTGGGGCCACGGTCGAAATCCAGACGCTGGATTGGGAAGGCCACGGATATGACGCCGCCACCTGGTGCGACATCTTCCGACGCTCGACCGCGTTCTTCGACGCGACCCTCATCGGATGACAAGGCCGACACGCTCGGGGCGGCAAACCGGTCATGATGTGGCGTATTTGTGGCGAATAGGCTGGACGGCAGCGGATTTGTGCGCCTGACTGGCGGCGGGACTTCATCAACAGTCGAGCCGACCGATGACACGCATACCGACCCTGGGCCTCGCGATCGCCGCCGCCGCCGGCTTCTTCCTCATCGCCGTCCCCGCCTCCGCCCAAACCCCTCCGCAGACCGCTCCCGCCGCGCCGGCCGTGACCGGATGTGCCGACGAGGTGCGCCAGAATGCGACGCGCGAGCTGATCCAGTTCACCAGCGACGGCCACACCATCAACGCCCTGATCTACAAGCCGCGTTACCACAACGGGGCCGCGGTCGTGTTGCTGCCCGGCGCGCTGGCGTTCAACGGCGACGCCCAGCGCTTCGACCCTCACGCCATCCAGCTGGCGTCGCGCGGTTATGTCGTGCTGGTCGCCAACTATTTTGATGCCCGGCCCTACCGCGCACGCCGGACGGGGATCGATATGGCCGCATGGACGCGGGTCGGGGCGGACGCGGTGCGCTTTGCCGGCGGCCAGCCGAACGTCGACCCGGCGCGGGTCGCCTTGTGGGGCTATTCCTACGGCGGCTTCATGGCCACCGACGGCTCCGTGGTTCCGGATGCGCCCGCGGCGATCGCCATCGGCCTGGAGACCGGCATGGACATCTGGAGCGCGCCCTCGCGCGGGCGGCGCGAGGTTCCGGTGCTGTTGATGCACGGGCGCGCCGATACCGCCGTCAGCCCCAGCTCGATGCGCAGCCTGGCCGCCAATCTCCGCCTGAGGGGCGCGACGGTCGAAATTCAGATGCTGGACTCCAACCAGCATGAACTGAATCCCGCAGCCTGGTGCGAGGCGTTCCGGCTGACGCGCGCCTTCCTGGACGCCAATCTGCTGGCGCCCGACGCGACGCCTGTCCCGACAACCCCCGCCCAGTGAGCCCGGCGTTGCGCAGCCGCGGCGGGCTGACCCTGCTGGCGGTCGGGGCCGCGGCCACGGTTCTGGGTCTCGCGGGCGGACCGGCGGCCGGGGCGCGAGCCCCGCAAACCGCGCCACCGGTCGGCGTGCCCGGTTGCACCGACGACGTGGCGGTGCGGGCGTCCCGCGAACTGATCACCTTCCAGAGCCGGGGCCGCCCGGTGCGGGCTCACCTCTATACCCCACGCGGCGAGGCAAACGGGGCGGGGGTCGTCATGCTCCATGGCGGCACGGGGTTCGAGATGAACGCGATCCTGTTCGACGCCCACGCCATCCAGCTGGCGTCGCGGGGCTATTGGGTGATCCTTCCGGCCTATTTCGACGCGGCCGCGCCCGATGCGCGCCGCCGGGTGGTCACGGCGCGGGCCTGGCGGCAGGCGGCGCTGGACGCCGCCTCCCAGCTGGCGGCCCAACCGGGCGTCGCGCCCGACCGGGTGTCGATGTGGGGGTATTCGCGCGGAGCCGGCGTCGCGGTCGACGCCGCGGCCGATCCCGCGTCGCCCGTCCGTTCGTTTGTTCTCGCGGCTGGCGGAGGGTTCATCGATGAGGGTGTCGCGGGCCGCGATCTGTCGTTCCTGCTGCTTCACGCACGGACCGACGAGGCCGTGCCGGTCCGTGCGACCTTGAGCCTGGCGGAAGATCTGCGTCGCGCCGGGGCCGCTGTCGAGGTTCAGGGGCTGGACTTCGACGGGCATCAGTACGATCTGCCTGCATGGTGCGCGGTCTTCCGCCGAACCCGCGCCTTCATGGAAAGCCGTCACCCGGACGATTGATGACCAAGCTCAAGAACAGTCAGGGTTTCTCGACCCGCGCCATCCACGCGGGTCAACGTCCCGATCCGACCACGGGCGCGGTGATGACACCCATCTACGCCACCTCGACCTATGCCCAGGAAAGCCCGGGTGTGAACAAGGGCTATGAATACGCCCGCGGCAAGAACCCGACGCGCGAGGCGTTCGAGGCCTGTCTGGCCGATCTGGAGGGCGGGACCCACGGCTTCGGCTTCGCCAGCGGCATGGCGGCGACCTCGACGGCGCTGGAGCTGTTGGACGCCGGGTCGCACATCGTCACCGGCGACGATCTGTACGGCGGCTCGTGGCGGCTGTTCGAGCGGGTGCGGCGGCGCTCGGCGGGGCTGGATTTCAGCTATGTGGATATGGCGGACCTGAAAGCCGTCGAGGCGGCGATCACGCCGAAGACCAGGCTGATCTGGGCCGAGACCCCGACCAATCCGCTGATGAAGCTGGCCGACATCGGCGGCCTGTCGAAGATCGCCAGGGCGCACGACCTGCTTCTGATCGTCGACAACACCTTCGCCACGCCCTGGAGCCAGCAGCCGCTGAAACTGGGCGCCGACGTGGTCATGCATTCGGCGACCAAATATCTGAATGGCCACTCCGACATCATCGGCGGCGCGCTGGCGACCGCGAATCCCGATCTCGCGATGGAGATCAAATTCCTGCAGAATTCGGTCGGCGGGGTGATGGGGCCGTTCGACGCCTTCCTGGCCAACCGGGGCCTGAAGACCCTGGGACTGCGGATGAAGGCGCACAATGAGAACGCCCTGGCCGTGGCGCGCTGGCTGGAAGACCGGAAGGGGATCGCCCGCGTGGTCTATCCCGGTCTGATCAGCCATCCGCAGCACGATCTGGCCGCGCGCCAGATGAACGGCCGGTTCGGCGGCATGGTCACCGCCTTCATCGACGGCGACCTGTCACGGACGAAACAGGTGCTGGAGCGGGTGCAGGTCTTCACCCTGGCGGAATCGCTGGGCGGGGTCGAAAGCCTGGTCAACCACCCGGCCATCATGACCCACGCCTCGGTGCCGAAAGAGGTGCGCGAGGCCGGCGGGGTGACCGAGAACCTGATCCGGCTGTCGGTCGGGGTCGAGGATGTCGAAGACTTGATCGCGGACCTGGATCAGGCGATGGGTTAGGCGCGCGCGGCGGCAGCCTGCGGAAAGCGGGGATCGTTCGGCGGCCAGATGATGGCGGCGCTGAGAGCGAGCTTTTCCACGGCACCGCGCGCGGCAGCGTCAAATTCCGCACGGCCGGAATCGACGTCGTGATAGGCACCGCCTTCGAGTGTGGCGGTTACCCCGACTAGGGGACACCCCTTGAAGGCCCCTTCCGAAAGCGCGACGCGGACGGCATCCTCGATCCCCGATGTGTATTCGCCGGGAAGTTCGACCGCGCTTCGGTCCGCGAAGTCGATGTTATCGTCGCCGACGGTTGGCTCAAAGGCGATCCTGATGCGCGCGAACTCACCCTTCGGACCGATGATCCGCGAATAGGTGTGGTCGATCGTGACGGGCCGGCTCAGGCGAGCGACGAAAGGGGGCGGGGCGGGATCGGGCACGGGATGTCTCCAGGAGAACCTGGAGAGGGTAGCAGGAAATCGGGCGCTACCGCCTCAAGCCGCCTTGCTGCCCGGCAGGGCGGTCTGGTGGCCGCTGGCGGGGACGACCTTCTTCTTGGCAGGGGCGCGAGGCTTTTTGACAGCCGCGGTCGACTTGTCGGCGCTGCGCCGGGCCAGTTCGTCGTCGATCAGCGGAATGACGTCGGCGGCGGAGGCGACCTGGGTCGGCGAGGCCGTGGTCGAGCCGGACAGGCGCAGGGCGTTGACGCGCAGGGCCTTCAGGTCCGGATCGGTCATGGTGGGGATCATGTCGGCCAGCGGGGTCATCGGCGTCTCCTGAAGTTTGAAAAACAGTCGGGCCGGCGCCTGTTCGGCGGCCGGCCCTTCCGTCAGCCGGGGGTTAGCCCCGGCAGGGTCGCTTGTCGGAAACTATTCGGCGGCCTTCAGGCGACCGGCCGATTCCTTGCCCGAACGCGAGTCGCGTTCGACTTCGTAGGAAATCTTCTGGTTTTCGTTGAGCGTGCCCAGGTCGGACGTTTCGACGGCCGAGGCGTGGACGAAAACGTCCTTGCCGCCGTCATCGGGGGCGATGAAGCCATAACCCTTGGTGGAGTTGTACCATTTCACAGTGCCGGTAGCCATTTTGAGACCTCCGTTAGGCGTTGACCGCCGGAAGAGGTTCCGGGTCGGCCTGTCGGGTCTGAATGGGATCGGCTTTGGACCTCGGTGCGCGATGCAAAGGGGCAGCAGCGTTTCGCAAGAGATCGACGGAGCCGGAGATGGGCGCTTTGTCGCCCAATAGCAAGCGGCGCCGTTCGGACAGCAAAACGGCGGCGCCGGCTTTCGCCCGCGCCGCCGTCGAAATCATGCGCCGGTCAGGGCGCGTGAACTCAGCCTTCGGTCTTCAGCTGACCAGCCGATTCCTTGCCCGAACGCTTGTCGCGCTCGATTTCGTAGGAAACCTTCTGGTTTTCATCCAGGCCGCGCAGGCCCGCTTGTTCGACGGCCGAGATGTGGACGAAAACGTCCTTGCCGCCGTCGTCAGGCTGGATGAAGCCGTAGCCCTTGGTCGAGTTGAACCATTTCACAGTGCCGGTAGCCATTTTCAGGACCTCCGCTAGCAGTTGGCCCCAGGGAAAAGCCCCTGTGGCCTGTCGGGTCTGAAGGGAGCGGCTAGACCTCAGTGCGAAAGCAGAGGGTGGCGTTTCGCAGAGAGCTCGACAAAAACGCTTTTGGACCGGCGGCGCGCCGAAATCAAGGCGCCTGCCGGGCGGCTACTCCGCGGCTTCGCCCTCGGGGGCGGCGACATAGTGTTCCTGACACAGCTTGCGCAGGGCCGCGGTCAGGGTCGGGCCGTACAGGGAATCCTGAATTCGCTCGAAACCCTCGGACTGCAGCGCCTGTTTGATCTCGCCGACGGTGCGGCAGCCTCCGCCGCGCGCCAGTTCATAGGCGCGTTCGAGGGTCGTGGGACGGTGGTTGCTCATCCGCCAAAGATAGGGACCTTGGCCGGAAAAGCGAGGACTGGATGGGCCGCCTCAGAAGGCGAAGCTGATCCCGGCCACCAAAGCGTCGGCATATTGCTCGCCCGGCACGTCGGCGTCGGTGGCGTGATAGCGCAGCTCGGCCTCCAGACGCTCTGTCAGCGCATAGGTGAAGCCCGCGTTCCAGCCGGTGTAGTCGATGCTGTTGTCCTGTTCGCGGCGGCCGACCGAGGCGGTGCCCCGCAGCTTGTCGGTGAAGTCCCAGCCTACGCGGGCCTCGACCCAGGTCCAGGCTTCGGTCGAGCCAATGCTGTCGGGCGTGTATTGTAGGCGGATACGGCCACTGGCCGGGCCGATCGACCGTTTGAGGTCGGCGGTGAACTCCCAGGAGTCTTCGTCCGCGCCGGGGTTGGCGCCCACCTGGTATTTATAGGCCGCATTGAGGTCGAGGTCGAAGCCGGCGATCTCGGGACGCAGGCCCGCGTCGACCTTCAGCTCCAGCTCCGAGCCGGTCGAACTGCGGATCGTCTCGAACGACGGTCCGGCGTAGAACAGGCCCGAGGCGCTTTCCCAGTCGGCCTCGCCCCACACATAGCCGTCGCCGTCGGATTTGGACGCGTCCTTGGAGCGGTTGTCGGTCGCGGCGCCGAAGGCGAAGGACCAGCTGCCCGCGAGGGGGCCGTCCTGGGCGGCGGCCGGAACGGCGCAGACGAGCAGGGCGGTCGCCGCGACGGCGGTGGTCGTCAGGGTGCGGAGCATGTGAGTCGCCTCTTTTGAACGAGGCGGGGTCTAGAGCCGGTTCTTGTCGAATTTGTCACAGGCGTGCGAATGTTCCATGCGCAGACGGGCGACCAATTCGGCGGTCGGCAGAACGTCGCGCACGCCGGCCGACCCCTGGCCCGCCGACCAGACCGTTTTCCAGGCCTTGGCCTCGTCGGCCATGTCCAGCTTGTGCTCGGGCAGGGATTTCGGGTCGATGCCGTTGGCCACGAGGGACGGGGTCAGGAAGTTGGCTGGAATGCCCGAGACGGCGGGGGTGTAGGTGATGTCGGACGCCCCGGCGTCGACGATCATCTGCTTGTACTCGGCCTGGGCCTCGCTCTCGGTCGTGGAGATGAAGCGGGTGCCCATATAGGCGAAGTCGGCGCCCATCATGGTCGCCGCCGCCACGTCGCCGCCGGTCGACAGACAGCCGGACAGGATGATGGTCCCGTCGAAGAACGATCGCACCTCCTCGACCAGGGCGAAGGGATTGACCACGCCCGCGTGGCCGCCCGCGCCGTTGGCCACCAGGATCAGGCCGTCGACGCCCGCCTGCGCCGCCTTCCTGGCATGGCGGACATTGGCGATGTCGTGGAACACCACCCCGCCGTAACCGTGCACCGCATCGACCACGTCGCGCACCGCGCCGAGCGAGGTGATGACCAGGGGCGCCTTCTCCTCGACCGTCACCGCCATGTCGGCCAGCAGGCGGGGGTTGGTGGGATGGACGATGTGATTGACCCCCCAGGCCGCCGCGTCAGGGGTCAGCCGGCTCTTGATCGCGTGAACCCACTCCCGATAGCCCTCGGTGGTGCGCTGGTTCAGCGAGGGGAAGGTCCCGATCACCCCGGCGTTGCAGCATTCGACCACCAGATCCGGTCCCGAAACCAGGAACATGGGCGCGGCGATCACCGGCAGCGTGAGGCCTTTTTTCAGCGATGCCGGAATGGCCATGACGGTGCTCCCCGTTGTCTTTGACTACGGATAGCGGGGTGACGGCGGGGAAGGCAAATGAGTTTGGGGTTTGGGGTTTGGGGTGTGGGGTGTGGGGTGTGGGGTGAGGGTCCAGCGCCCGAGAGTCTGGGCGAGCGGAAGTTTCGCCAGAGGTGACGTCGTGGATCCTGAGCCCCATCCCCACACCCCATCCCCACACCCCGACTCTCGACCCCCGACCCTCGACCCGCTAAACCGCCGCCATGACCACCGACACCTCAGGCCTGCATCAGCTCGGCCAGATCATCGCCGCCCCGACCAGCCCGGAAACGGCGGAGCTGGAGCGGGCGCCAAACCCGCATGCGGGGACCCTGTATCTGACGCGGTTCACGGCGCCGGAGTTCACCAGCCTGTGCCCGGTGACGGGCCAGCCGGACTTCGCCCACATCGTCATCGACTATGCGCCGGGCGACTGGCTGGTCGAGTCGAAGTCGCTGAAACTGTACCTGACCAGTTTCCGCAACCACGGCGCCTTCCATGAGGACTGCACGGTGGCCATCGGCAAGAGACTGGCCGAACTGCTGGCCCCGAAATGGCTGCGCATCGGCGGCTACTGGTACCCGCGCGGCGGCATTCCGATCGACGTGTTCTGGCAGACGGGCGTCGCGCCCGAGGGGCTGTGGCTGCCCGACCAGGGCGTGCCGACTTATCGCGGGCGGGGGTAGCCGCCCTGCCTAGAGATAGGGTCTCCACATGAGGGCGATCGTTCCGAAGACGCCGATGGCCGTGAAGGCCGCGGCGGCGAAGACCAATGCCGCGGTCAGGATCTTCGGTGCCGCCCGGATGCCGCGGCCCGCCCTGAAATAGAGCTCCAGCAGGGCCAGCGGGATCAGATAGCTGCCGAAGGTGAGGACGATGTCGGCCGGACCGGACAGGTTCTTCGTCATCCCAACCGGCCCTTGGTTGATCAACACCCAGCCCATCAGCCCGACCCGGAGAAACCACACGCCGCTCACCACCATGAAGGTGCGCATGGCCCAGATCCGGTGTTGCTCGAACCGTCGCTTGACCGCATGCCGCCACGCCAGGCCCGCGAAGATGAGGATCAGCAGCCCGTCGATGAGGATGGCGATGGAGGAGACGGCGGACAGCGAAGTCCCCCGGACGATCGTCAACCAGGCGCCGCTCAGCGCCATGAAGCAGGCGATGACGAGGAAGGTTCGCCCGGTCCAGCGATGTACGGTCGGGAAGGCGCGCCTTAGCGGAGGAATGAGTTGCATCAGTCCGGCCAGCGTCACGACCGACGCCAACAGGACATGGGCGGCGAAGACGAAATTCCCTGTCCTGTCGCCGGCGATGTAGCCGTCGATCAACGGCTTGTCGTTCCAGCCGGCGAAATTTCCGGCCGCGGTTCGCGTGCCGTAGAAGGCGAGAATAAACCCGATGAACGCCGCCTGGCCGAAGGCGGCGACCAGGAACCAGACGATGCCTGACCACTGCAGGATTCCGGCGGCGACGCCCGCCCTGGGCGCCGGGGATTGATTGCTGGACATGGGTTCTCCCGACCGGCCCCGAAAATGGGGCGTGGGCATGGATGTGGACGACTCCGAACGGGTGTCTCGCCGATTTGGAAATCGGCCAGAAATTCTGTTCGCCCCGCCTCTGAGAGCTCGAGCCGCGTGCTGGACAGGTCGGTTTGCACGGGTCATGAATCCGTGAGCGCCCGGGAGGATCGGTGTCCACGCAGTCAGCCATGAGCCTTCCGCCCGTCAGCCGCGCTTCATGGCCCAGGCGGGCGTCTGGCCGGCTTGAGACCTATGCGGCCTTCTGCGCGGTCTCTTTCGTCTGCTACGTCGCAGGACGGCTGAGCGACGGCGTCGCTGAAGTCCTGTTCTCGATCGTCGGCGCCGGGGCCTGCGGATGGGCCTGGCTCCTGACGCGAGCCCTGTTTGATCCCGCGCCGCGCGACGTCTGGTGGCCCCGCATCGTGGCGGGCGTGATTGCGGTCACAGGCGCCCTGTCCGTCATGGCGCCGGTCGAGAGCGGCCTCTCGCGTTTCGCCGACAACGCCTATGCGCTCAGCGGTTCGACGGCCCTGCTGCTGACTTTCATCGAGCCGTTCCACGCGCGCCGGAGCGATCTGACGCCTTCGGAGAAGCGGTTCCGGATCGTATTCCTCGCGATCTATGGGTGGCTGGTGGTGGTCTCGACCCTGGGGCTTCAGGCTTCGAACGGGGCGCCGGCTGAGGCCTATCGCAACGACCTGATCAAAATCGCATGCGCTGTCGTCGGTCTGATCGGAGCATCGGCGGCGGTCTGGTTCCGTCTGCGCCATCCCCTCGCCCGGATGGACAGGTCGCCGGCTGCCCGGCGCGCGCCGACGACCGAGGACGCCCGCCTTTCCGAACGGCTTCTGCGTCTGCTCCGTGAGGAGGCGATCGACACCCGGCCCGACCTCAAGATCGGCGACGTGGCCGCCCGCCTGAGAGAACCGGAATACAAGGTCTCCCAGTGCATCGGTACGATGCTGGGCTTTTCGAACTTCAACCGCCTGATCAATCATCACAGGATCGAGCGCGCGAAGCGACTGCTTGCCGACCCGGATCAGGACCAGCCCATTCTGGTGGTCGCCTTTGAGTGCGGATTCGGGTCCATCGGCCCATTCAACCGCGCCTTCAAGGATCAGGTCGGGGCGACGCCCCGCGCCTTCCGTGCGGCGAACCGGCGGCGTCCTGCCGTCAGCGAAGCCGCCGGAGATGACCAATCTTCCGGCGCACTCTGACGCCGATGACCGAACCCCGCCGCCTTCCGCTTGAGACGTGGGGCCGTCACTGGCTGGGTCGGCTGCAGACCTGGGCCGACCGCGCCGCATGGTCCCGCTACGGCTTCGAATTCCTGATGTTCGGCATCAAACAGGCGTGGGCCTGTCTGTTTGGCGGGGCGATGCTGGCGCTGTTGCTGGGAACCCATCTGTGGTGGCCGGACGACGCGCCCGTTAGCCGCTACGACTTCCTCGTCATCGGGGCGCTGGCCATCCAGGCAGGCATGCTGATCCTGAAGCTGGAGAGCTGGGAGGAGGCGAGGGTGATCTTCGTCTTCCATGTGGTCGGCACCATCATGGAGCTGTTCAAGACCCAGGCCGGGTCGTGGATCTATCCCGAGGACAGCGTCCTGCGCATCGGCATGGTGCCGCTGTTCTCGGGCTTCATGTATGCGGCGGTCGGCAGCTACATCGCCCGCATCTGGCGCATCTTCGACATCAAATTCCGCCACTATCCGCCGCTGTGGACGACGTGGCTGCTGGCGGCGGCGATCTACGTCAACTTTTTCGCCCATCACTGGCTGCCGGATGTGCGGCTGGGCCTGTTCGCGGCGACGGCGGTGCTGTTCGGGCGCGGCTGGTTCCATTTTACGCCCGACCGCCGACGGCGGCGGATGCCGTTCCTGCTGGGGTTCTTCCTCGTCGCCGTTTTCATCTGGCTGGCCGAGAATGTCGGCACCTACGCCCAGGCCTGGGCCTATCCGGGTCAGGAGGACGGCTGGGAAATGGTGTCCCTGGCCAAGCTGGGCAGCTGGTTCCTGCTGATGATGATCAGCGTCGTGCTGGTGTCGCTGGTGCATCGGCCGGAAGAGGAAGGGGTGAGGGTCGAGGGGCGAGGGTCGAGGGAATAGGCGGAGGCGCGTCGGGGGCCGTGCGCTCGCTTCGACCTTCGACCCTCGACCCTCGACCCTCGACCCGCTAGGAGGCGGAACGGAGCATCCATGACCACCACCACCACCGACGTCGTCATCCTGGGCGGGGGCCATAACGGCCTCGTCTGCGCCTTCTATCTGGCGAAGGCCGGGCTGAAGGTGACGGTGCTGGAGCGGCGCCATGTCGTCGGCGGGGCGGCGGTGACCGAGGAATTCCATCCCGGCTTCCGCAACTCGACCGCCAGCTACACCGTCAGCCTGCTCAATCCCAAGGTCATCGCCGACATGGAGCTGGCCCGGCACGGTCTGACCGTGGTCGAGCGCAAGGTGTCCAACTTCCTGCCCCTGGACGACGGGCGGCATTTCCTGGCGGGCGAGGGGCGGACGCAGGAACAGGTGGCGAAATTCTCGAAGCGGGACGCCGAGCGGCTGCCCGAATACGAGCGGCGGCTGGAAGTGGTGGCCGGGGTGCTGCGCGCCTGGATCCTGAAGGCGCCGCCGAATGTGGTGGAGGGCGGCTGGATGGCGATGTTGCCCGAGCTGCTGACCGCGGGCGCCCTAGGGCGGCAGGCGGCGGGGCTGGACACGCAAGGCCGGCGCGACCTGCTGGACCTGTTCGCCAAGTCGGCGGGCGACTGGCTGGACGGCTGGTTCGAGAGCGACCCGATCAAGGCCCTGTTCGGCTTCGACAGCATCGTCGGCGCCTACGGCAGTCCCTATACCCCGGGCTCGGCCTATGTGCTGCTGCACCACGTCTTCGGCGAGGTGAACGGGCGCAAGGGCGTCTGGGGCCACGCCCTGGGCGGCATGGGGGCGATCACCCAGGCGATGGCCGCGGCCTGCGCCGAACAGGGCGCCGAGGTGCGGCTGGAGACGCCGATCGCCTCTGTCCTGACCGAAAAGGGCCGGGCCGTCGGCGCGGTGACCGAGGCCGGGGACGTGGTCCGGGCGCGGGCGGTGGTGTCGAACCTGCATCCGCGCCTGCTGTTCGAGAAGTTCGTGGACGACGCGGTCGTGCCGGCCGATTTCCGCGAGCGGATAGGCGCCTACCAGTCCGGCTCAGGCACCTTCCGCATGAATGTGGCCCTGTCGGAATTGCCGAACTTCACCGCCCTGCCGGGGACGGGCGATCACCTGACCGCCGGGATCATCATGGCCCCGTCGCTGGCCTATATGGACCGGGCCCATGCGGAGGCGCGGCTGAACGGCTGGTCGTCAAAACCGATCGTCGAGATGCTGATCCCCTCGACCCTGGACGACAGCCTGGCCCCGGCCGGCCAGCACGTCGCCAGTCTGTTCTGCCAGCATGTCGATCCGACCCTGGGCGACGAGCACCGCGACACGGTTGCGGATCTGATGATCGAGACGGTCGACGGCTACGCGCCGGGCTTCAAGGCCTCGGTGGTCGGGCGGCTGGCGCTGGGGCCGCGCGATCTGGAGCGGCGTTTCGGCCTGGTCGGCGGCGACATCTTCCACGGTCGGCTGACGCTGGACCAGCTGTTCAGCGCCCGCCCGGTGCTGGGCCACGCCGATCACCGCATGCCGGTGCCGGGGCTGTATCTGTGCGGCTCGGGCGCGCATCCGGGCGGCGGCGTCACCGGCGCGCCGGGACACAATGCGGCACGGGCGGTGGTGAAGGACCTGGGGCGGTAGGGGGTATGGGGTATGGGGTATGGGGTATGGGGGATAGGGCTCGATCGCGGGCGAACCCCCATACCCCATCCCCTACACCCCATACCCTAAACCTGCTCCACCCCCATCGCCCGCATCAGCGCCTCGCGGATGGCGCTTTCGGTGAAGGGTTTCTGGACCGTCGGGTGGCCGCGCCATTCGTCGGGCAGACCGCCCTCGCCATAGCCGGTCGAGAAGACGAACGGCACGCCGCGCGCCTTCAGCGCCTCGGCGATCGGAAAGACCTGCCGGCCGGCGACATTGACGTCCAGCAGGGCGGCGTCGAGCGGGGCCGGATCGGCGGCCATCGCCAGGCCGTCCTCGACCGTCCCGGCGGGACCGACGGGCGTGACGCCCATGTCCTCGAGAATGGTCTCCAGCAGCATGGCGACGAGGGATTCGTCCTCCACCACCAGCACGCGGCGGCCCGGGAGCGTCTGGCTCATGAACAGGTCCCTCGATCACGGCGCGCCGAAGTGTCGGCCGCCCGGTCCGCCAAGGGGTAGGCGAGTTCGACCCCGCCCGCCAGTCGCTCAAATCCGCTGTGTGTCGGCATCCGCCCTCCCTGTCGATCACCCTAACGCACAGCTTGCGATTTGGCGCCGCCGGTGACGGTTCGGCTGGAGCCGTCTAGGGTCGGGCGATGTTCCTGGCGTCCATTCTCGCAGCGGCGGTGCTGATGACCCACCCGGCCTCGCCTTCCGATCCGCGCGTCACGACCGGGCAGGGCGTGCTGGTCGGGCGAACGGCGGACGGCGCCGACAGTTTCAAGGCGGTCCCCTATGCCGCGCCGCCGGTCGGGCCGTTGCGCTGGCGGGCGCCGCGACCGGCCGGGGAATGGCAAGGCGAGCGTGACGCGGGCGCGGTCGGGGCCATCTGCATCCAGCCGCCCTCGAACGGCGACCCCGGCGTGGGTCCGCTTCCGATGAGCGAAGACTGTCTGACACTGAACGTCTGGACGCCGGAGGCGCGCGGCGACCAGCCCCTGCCGGTCATGGTCTGGATCCACGGCGGCGGGCTGAACAACGGCTCTGGCACGGCGGCGCTGTATGACGGGACGAACCTCGCGAAGCGCGGCGTGGTGGTGGTGACGGTCAACTACCGGCTCGGGCGGCTGGGGGTCTTCGATCATCCCGCGCTGGCGGCCGAGCGGGCGCCGGGCGAGCCGGCGGCGAACTATGGGCTGATGGATATCGTCGCGGCGTTGAGATGGGTGCGGGACAACGCCGCGGCCTTCGGCGGCGATGCAAACAATGTCACCGTCTTTGGCGAGTCGGCGGGCGGG
This sequence comes from Brevundimonas vancanneytii, assembly GCA_943373195.1. Classification (GTDB taxonomy): domain Bacteria; phylum Pseudomonadota; class Alphaproteobacteria; order Caulobacterales; family Caulobacteraceae; genus Brevundimonas; species Brevundimonas vancanneytii_B. The sequence goes on along the minus strand of CALSBO010000026.1, from coordinate 11,527 downwards.
ACGATGGTGACCCGGCTGATGATCGCGCCGCGCGCGCGGGGGCTGTTCCATCGAGCGGTGGTGCAGTCGGGGCTGGGGCGGGACGAAGGCACGCCTCTGGCGAGCGCGCGCCGCGACGGCGGGCCGTCGATGCAGGACCGGGGGCGGGCGTTCGCGGAGACTCTCGCCCCGGAGGCCGCGACGGCGGCGCAGTTGAGGGACATTCCGGCTGAGAAGCTTCTGGCCCCGGCGCCCAGCTTCTATGGCGGCGATCTGCTGGTGCGGGACGGGACGCTGGTCGCGGACGATGTCGAACCCGCCTTCGCCGCCGGTCTCGAAGCGCCGGTGCCGCTGATCGTCGGCACGAACAGCGCGGAGTTCCGGTGGATGAAGCCGGCGGACCTCAGCCCGTATGGCGCGCTGGACGACGCGATGACGCAGGCCGAGCGGGCGGCCTTTCTCGCGGCCTATGGCGGTCAGGACGGCTATGACGCGCGCGTATTGACCGACCTCGTGTTCAGCGAGCCCGCGCGGCGGCTGGCGCGGCTGCACGCGGCCAACGGGCATCCGACGTATCTGTACCGGTTCGACGTGGTCGCCGCCTCCAATCCCGAGCCCAGCGGCGGGGCGACCCATGCGTCCGAGCGGCCCTATGTGTTCGACAATCTGCACACCGTCGGGCGGCCGATGGGCGAGCGCGATGCGCGGGCGGCGACGGCCATGGCCGACTACTGGACGACCTTTGCGGCCAAGGGGAATCCCAATGGACCGGGCCGTCCCGTCTGGCCGGAATTCGGGGCCCAGCGCGACCGGCTGCTGGAGTTCACCAACGACGGCCCGGTGGCGGGGCCGATCCCGTTCGCTGAGCGGCTGGACCTGATCGAGGCCTATTACGCGCGGGTGAGGTAAAGCGCGGCGTTCTCCCTCCCCCGAAGTGGGGAGGGACGATCGCGAAGCGATCCGGGTGGGGAGCTGTAGCGGCCAATCCTGTCAGCGGACGGTCCGCACTTCCCCACCCGGGCTCGGCTTCGCCTCGCCGTCCCTCCCCATAAAGGGGAGGGAGAGGCATCGCTGCTAAAGCGTGTCCAGCACCGCGCCGTGGGTCTTGATGACCTCGGCGTAGAGCAGGCCGGAATCCTTGATGGTCCGCTCCTGCGTCTGGAAATTGACGTGGGTGATGCCGAACCGCTTGGAATAGCCCAGCGACCATTCGAGATTGTCGAGCAACGACCACGCCATATAGCCGCGGATGTCGACGCCCTTGCCGATGGCGTCGTGCAGGGCCTTGAGGTGGTTCTTGAGGTATTCGACCCGCATCGGGTCATGGACCCGGCCGTCGATGGCGTGGGGGGGATCGTACCAGGCCGAGCCGTTCTCGGTGACCATCAGCGGCAGCTTCCCGCCCGTCTGTTCGTGCAGCCAGACCAGGGTGTCGGTCAGGGCCGGGGGATAGACCTCCCAGCCGGTCTCGGTATGGGCGTGCTGGACCTGTTTCACCGGGCGGGCGCGGACGGGCCAGGCGTCGGGCGCATTCTCGGGCACCGAGCGGGTGTACCAGTTCAGCCCCATCCAGTCGGTCGGGGTGGCGATCAGGTCGAAGTCTTCCTTGGGGAACTCGCGGTAGGCCTCGCCATAGACGTCCTTGAGCTCATCCGGATAGCCGCGGCCCATCAGGGGGTCGAGGAACCAGCGGTTCATCTGGGCCTCGGCGCGTTTGCGCGCGGCCTCGTCCTCGGGCTTGTCCGAGGCGGGGTATTTCGGCTCGATGTTGAGGACGATGCCGATCTGGCCCTCGCCCGTTTCACGGAACCGCTTCACCGCGGCGCCATGGGCGCGCAGGACGTTGTGGCCGGCGATCATAGCCTCGAAGGCCGACTTGTGGCCGGGGGCGAGGGCGCCGTGCAGATAGCCGCCGTCGACGATGACCCAGGGTTCGTTGATCGTGCCCCAGGTCTTCACCCGGCCCTTGAATTTCTCGAACAGGACCTGGCCGTAGTCGGCGAACCAGTCGGCGATGTCCGGGTTCAGCCAGCCGCCGCGATCGTCCAGCGCCGCGGGCAGGTCCCAGTGATACAGGGTGCACAGGGGCTCGATCCCGGCCTCGAGCAGGCCATCGATGAGACAGTCGTAGAAGGCCAGACCCTTGTCGTTGATGCGACCGCGCCCCTCGGGCATCACCCGGCTCCAGCTGACCGAGAACCGGTAGGCCTGCAGGTTCAGCCGCCGCATGATCGCGATGTCCTCGCGCCAGCGGTTGTAGTGGTCGCAGGCCACATCGCCGGTGTCGCCGTTCAACATCATGCCCGGCGTGTGGCTGAACCGGTCCCAGATCGAGGCCCCCGCGCCGTCGGCCATGGACGAGCCTTCGATCTGATAGGCGGCGGTCGCTGCGCCCCACAGAAAACCCTCGGGGAACCGATAGTTATCTGTGTTTTTTGAAGTCATTTCAGAGAGCCTTGGCGAGCGGGAACGCGGACTGGAAGGGCCGGCCGGGGCCGGGGGATGCGCGGGTCGCGCCGTCAGCACAACCCTGGTATGGCCAAACTAGGGCACTTGCGGGGGGCATTACTAGTGTGTCATGTAATCGGTTACACGGTTTTTTCGGACGGACCCGCGCAAAGCGGGCCGGGACTGGAAACGCTCAGGGAGGATGGACTTTGGCGCCGACGGCGATCCGGCACATCTGCGCAAGGACGGGGGCATGAAGGCCGCCACGATTCGCGATGTCGCGGAACGGGCGGACGTGTCCGTCGCCTCGGTCTCGCGTGTTCTGAACGGGGCCGGTCCGGTCACCGAGGCGACCAAGAAGCGGGTCTTTGAGGCCGCCGAGGCCCTGCAATATGTCCCCCACTCCGGCGCCCGCAGCCTGTCGACCAGCAAGACCCAGACGATCGGCGTCATCCTGCCGGACCTGTACGGCGAGTTCTTCTCCGAACTGATCCGCGGCATGGACCTGGCCGCACGGTCGCTGGGCTATCATCTGATCGTCTCCAGTTCGCACGACGACGCCGAGGAAGCCTCGGCGGCGATCCGTTCGATGCGCGGGCGGGTCGACGGCCTGATCGTGCTGTCGCCCCATCTGGACGCCGCCAACCTGGCCGCGGGCCTGGCCGGGCGGACGCCGATCCTGCTGATGAACGGCGGGGCCGACGCCGGTCGCGCCTCCATCGTCGTCGACAACCACGGCGGCGCGATCCAGGCCGTCGAACATCTGGTCGCCACCGGCCGTCGCCGCATCGCCCATATCTCGGGTCCCACGGGCAACCTCGAGGCCGAGACCCGGCTGGCGGGTTATCTGGAGGCCATGGCGAGGGCGGGCCTGCCGACCACCGTGATCGAAGGCGCCTTCACCCAGACGTCCGGCCATGACGCCGGCGTCGAACTGGCCGGCCGCCCGACGCCCCCGGACGCCGTCTTCGCGGGCAATGACATGATGGCCGTCGGCGCCATGCTGGCCCTGCAGGACGCCGGACTGCGCGTGCCCGAGGACGTGGCCATCATCGGCTTCGACGACGTCCCGATCGCCGGCCTGGTCCGGCCCGCCCTGACCACGCTGAGAATCCAGATCGCGGAAACCGGACGACGTGCGCTCGAGCGTCTGGTCCGCCTTGTCAACGCAGCGGGCGAAGCCGTCGCCGACACCGCCTGCGAGGTCGTGCGCCCGGAACTGGTCGTGCGCCCGTCCAGCAACCCGGCGACCTCGACCCGATCCACATCCGGCGGACGGCCTCGCGCCGACGCCGACACGCCATCTCTGAAGGGGGAGAATTCCTGATGACCCGCAAGTCCGTACAGTATCTGGGGGCCGCGTCGGCTCTCGCCATGGCCGTGTCCCTGGCCTGCGCCGGAGGGGTCTCGGCCCAGGGCGCCACCTCCACCCTGCGGGGCACCGTCTATGAGGGGCAGGCGGTCGAGACCGGCGGCACGATCACCGCCACCGAGGTCGCCACCGGCTATGTCAGCCGCGGTCGCATCGGCGAGGACGGGGGCTATGTGCTCGCCGGTCTGCGTCCCGGCACCTACCGGATCGATGTCGCCACCTCGGACGGCCAGTCGACCGAGGACCTGGTCACCATCGCCCTGGGTCAGGTCGCCACGCTGGATCTTGATGTGGCCGCGATTGTAACCGGTTCCACAGACCCCGCCGCCGCCTCCCTGGACGACGTGATCGTCACCGGCGGTCGCCGCATTTTCGAGGTGCGCACGTCCGAGGTCGCCACCAACGTCAGCCAGGTCCAGATCAACAACCTTCCGCAGATCAGCCGCAACTTCCTGAATTTCGCGGCCCTGGCGCCCGGCGTGCGGGTGACCGAGGGCGAGACCGAGCGCACCATCTCGGCCGGCGGCCAGGGCGCTTCGGCGATCAACGTCTTCATCGACGGCCAGAACCAGAAGTCGACCATCATCGACGGCGGCGTCGGCGGCCAGGACGACAGCCGCGGCAATCCCTTCCCGCAGGTGGCCATCCAGGAGTTCCGGGTCGTCTCCCAGAATTTCAAGGCCGAGTACGAGCAGGCCTCGTCCTCGATCATCACCTCGGTGACCCGCTCGGGGACCAACGAACTGTCCGGCGACGCCTTCGTCGCCTACCAGAACGCAGACTGGACGTCCGAGGACTTCAACGGCAACGAAGTCGGCGTCGAGCGGCTGCAGTACGGCGGGTCGATCGGCGGACCGATCATCGAGGACCGGCTGCATTTCTTCGCCGCCTATGAACGCAAGGACGAGACTCGCCGCAACACCGTCAACACGACCAGCGGCATCTATGCGCCGCTGTTCGCCGCCGACGGCGGCACCTTCGATGCGCCGTTCGAGGAGGACCTGTTCTTCGGCAAGCTGTCGTGGTCGATCGACGACCGTCAACGCCTCGACCTCAGCGCCACTTACCGGACCGAGGCCGATATCCGCGACTTCGGCTTCAACAACGCCTACAGCCGCGCCAATCAGATCAACACCGACGTGGCCTCGGTCGTCCTGCGCCATCAGTACCAAGGCGACGGCTTCCTGAACGAGGCCCAGTTCGACTTCTATGAGTACACCTACAATCCGACGGCGTTGAACTTCTCGGACTACGGTCGCTCTTACGTTGTCTTCGGCGACAACAGCGCCGATCCCGGCTTCCAGTACAGTGTGTACAATCGTCAACAGACGATCTTCAACACCGGCGGTCAAAGCAACAACCAGGACATTCGCCAGCGCAGCTTCACGTTCCGGAACGACCTGACGTTCAACGACATCGAATGGAACGGCCAGCACACCCTCAAGATGGGTGTGAAGTTCTCCGCCCAGAACATGTATGTGAACAAGCAGTTCGGGCGGAACCCGCAGTTCATCTTCGACGTCGACGCGCGTCCGGAAATCAACGGCAGCATCGATATTCCGGTCCGGGTGGAACTGGGCTTCCCGGTCCCCGCGGCCAACGTCGACAACAATGTCTTCGGCCTCTACATCCAGGACGACTGGCAGATCTCCAGCCAGCTGGAGGTCAATCTCGGTCTGCGCTGGGACTATGAGGACAACGCCGTCAACAACGACTATTCGACCCCGGTCGCGATCCGCGAAACGCTGAACCGCATCCAGGCCCTGCCGGGTTACGACTTCCCGTCCTATTTCAACCCGGCGGACTACATCACCGACGGCCGTGACGCCTTCACCGGCGCCTTCCAGCCGCGGATCGGCTTCTCCTATGACGTCTTCGACGACGAGCGGACGGTGATCTTCGGCGGCGCGGGCCGCTACTACGACCGGGTCGGCTTCAACTTCGCCTTCGACGAGCGGTTCAAGCCCTTCCAGTTCAACAGGGAGGTCTTCTTCTCGGTGGCCGGCGGCATGCGCGGCGGGGTCAACACCGTCGCCTGGAGTCCGACCTACCTGACCCCGGCCGGGCTTGATCCCCTGCTGGCGTCGATTCCGGGTCAGGGCGAAATCTTCCTGCTCAACAATGACATGGAGCCGCCGCGAACCGACCAGTTCAACTTCGGCGTCCGCCAGAAGTTCGGCGATTTCCAGACGGCCCTGACCTTCGCCTACGGCAAGACCGAGAACCTGTTCGCCTGGTATATCGCCAACGCCCTGACCGAAACGGGCGGCCGCTTCTCGGGCCCGACCCCAAGCTCGGTCGGCTACCCCGAGTTCCGCAACCTGATCTTCTTCGGCAACAATGACGCCGAACAGACCTTCAAGGCCATGTATCTGACGGTCGACCGGCCGTTCGACACCCAGAGCGGCTGGGGGATGTCGTTCGCCTACACCCTGTCGGAAGCCGAACGGAACGGCAGCCGGGACGGCGGCCTCACCGGCTTCGACTTCGACTACAACCGGCCGGGTCTGTCGCCGACCTTCCCGACGAACCAGGACGAACGGCACCGGATCGTGGCCACGGGCATCGTCGCCCTGCCTTACGACTTCCGCCTGTCGGGCATCCTGACCCTCGGATCGGGCCTGCCCTTCACCCAGTTCGTCTGCCCCACGGCGTCCAACCCGGACATCTGCTGGAACGGCGGCCGGCCGGAGAAGCAGGACTTCATCTTCTCGAACGCCTTCGCCTTCCGCCAGATCGACCTGCGCCTGACCAAATCGTTCGAGGTCTTCAACGGCCAGTCGGTCGAGCTGATCCTGGACGCGATCAATGTGTTCAACTTCGAGAACTATTCGAACTTCGAACAGTGCCTGTGCTCGGCCCAGTACGGAGACCCGCGCGGTCAGTTCCTTCCGACCCGCAGCTTCCAGCTGGGCATGCGCTACCGCTGGTAGGGCGTTCCCGAGCCTGACGGCCGCTCCCCGATCCTGACGGGGGGCGGCCGACTTTTTGACCGACGCGCGTTTGAGTATGAGGATGGAGCCCATGGATCGTCGCCGGTTTCTGATGGGCTCCACGGTCGCCGGTGCGGCGGCGCTGGGACTGTCCGGCTGCGGCGGCGCGGGCCTGGACTATTTCCGGCCCGGACCCCCGCGGGTCTATCCGGCGATGGACGAACTGCAACAGCGCACGTTCAACTGGTTCACCCATGTCACCAACCGGTCCAACGGCCTGACGCCCGACCGCTGGCCGACCGAGTCCTTCTGTTCGGTGGCCGCCGTCGGCTTCGCCCTGACCTGCTGGCCGATCGGCGTCGAGCGCGGCTGGATGAGCCGCGAGGAGGCGCGGGAGCGCGCCCTGACCACCATCCGCTTCTTCCACGATGCGCCCCAGGGGCCCGAGGCGACGGGCGTGACGGGGTACAAGGGCTTCTTCTACCATTTCCTCGACATGCGGACCGGCCACCGGTTCGACCGCACCGAGCTGTCGACCGTCGACACCACGCTGCTGGTCGCCGGCATGCTGTTCGCCGCCCGCTGGTTCGACGGCGACCATGCCGACGAGGCCGAGATCCGGCGGCTGGCCCAGGCGGTCTATGACCGGATCGAGTGGGACTGGGTCATGGTGCGCCCCAACCGCATCTCCATGGGCTGGCATCCGGAGACGGGCTTCATCGAGGCCGATTGGCACGTCTACAACGAGGGCATGCTGGTGCTGCTGCTGGCCATCGGCAGTCGCACCCACCCGGTCCCGTCGACCGTCTGGGACGAATGGTGCAGCGTCTATGACCGTAGCTGGACGGATCGCTGGGGCCAGGCGTACCTGCATTTCGCGCCGATGTTCGGGCACCAGTACAGCCACATGTTCGTCGATTATCGCGGCATCCGCGACGCCTTCATGCGGGCGAAATCGGGCGAGATCGGCGGCTTCGACTATTTCGAGAACAGCGTCCGGGCGGTTCGGGCCCAGCGCGCCTACGCCATCGACAATCCGGGCGGCTGGGCCGGCTATTCCGAGAACGTCTGGGGCCTGACGGCCTGCGACGGACCGGGCGATTTCAAACAGGTCGTCGGCGGGCGCGAGCGGGAGTTCTTCAGCTATTCCGCGCGCGGGCCGGGCGAGCGGGACGACGGCACCATCGCCCCGACCGCCATGGCCGCCTCCATGCCGTTCTCGCCCGAGGCGGTCGAGCGCGGCGTGGTCGAGATGAAGACCCTCTACGGCGCGGGGGTCTATACCGAGTTCGGCTTCCTGGATTCCTTCAACCCGACCCTGACCGAGCGGGAAGGCCGCCTGCAGCACGGCCGCATCGTCCCGGGCGTGGGCTGGGTCGACGGCGACTATCTGGGCATCGACCAGGGGCCGATCGTCATCATGATCGAGAACCACCGCTCCGCCGTCGTCTGGGAGCGGATGCAAGGCGACGCCAATCTGGTGCGCGGCCTGAAGCGGGCCGGGTTCACCGGCGGTTGGCTGGATAGGGCGTGACAGAGCACCGGCCGGATCGGCGGGCGACGCTCGGGCTGCTGGCCGGGGCCGCGGCGTCCGGTCTGGCGAGTTGCGGCCGCCGCGACGACGGGACCACCCGCCTGTCGTTCTGGGCCATGGGGAACGAGGCGACGAACCTGCCGCGGATCCTGCCGGCGTTCGAGCGGTTGAACCCCGGCATCACCGTCGACGTCCAGGCCCTGCCCTGGACCGCGGCCCATTCCAAACTGCTGACCGCCTATGCCGGGGATTCGCTGCCGGACCTCAGCCAGGTGGGCAACACCTGGGTGTCGGAAATGGCCGCCATCGGCGCCATCAGCCCGACGCCGGACTTCGCCGCCGACCTGCTGACCGACCAGTTCCCGGCGGTGCTGGAGACCAACCGCATCGGCGGGCGGGTGGTGGGCACGCCCTGGTATGTCGACACCCGTCTGATCTACTACCGCTCCGACCTGCTGGAGCGGGCCGGGTTCGACGCCGTGCCCCAGACCTGGGGCGGCTGGAAGGCCGCCATGCATGCCGTCAAGCGGGTCGCGGGACCGGGCAGTTTCGCCGTCCTGCTGCCGGTCAATGAGTTCGAACAGCTGCTGACCTTCGGCCTGCAGGGCGCCGAGCCGCTGCTGCGCGAGCGCGACACGCGGGGCAATTTCTCCAGCGCCTCGTTCGTCGCCGCCCTCGAATTCTACAAGAGCCTGTTCGACGAGGGTCTGGCCCCGGTGGCCTCCTCGACCCAGATCTCCAACGTCTGGACCGAGTTCGAGCGGGGGTATTTCAGCTTCTATTTCTCCGGTCCCTGGACCATCGGCGAGTTCAGGGACCGGCTGAAACCGGCAACGCGATGGATGACCTCGGGCGTGCCGGGGCCGACCGGGCCGGGCGCCTCGGCGCCGGGCGGGTCGTCGCTGGTGGTCTATCGCCATTCGCCGCATCAGGACGCGGCCTGGAAGCTTGTCCGCTACCTGTCCGATCCGGCGGTGCAGGCGCGCTTCAACGTCATCACCGGCGACCTGCCGGCGCGCGAGAGCGCCTGGGCCGCGCCCGCCGTGGCCGGCGACCCCTATATCGCCGCTTTCAAGGGTCAGCTGTCGCGGGCCAAGGCCGTGCCCAAGGTGCCCGAGTGGGAGCGGATCGTCACCGAGATGCAGATCGTGGCCGAGCGAATGGTGCGCGGCGAATTCACGCCCGCGGCCGCCGCCGCCGAGATCGACCGCCGCGCCGACCGGCTGCTGGAAAAGCGGCGCTGGATGATCGAACAGGGGAGGGCGACATGACCGCGGTCGATGCAGCGATCATCGCCAAACCCGCGCGAAGGGCCGGCACGCCGCGCTCGCGCGAGCGCGCCGCCTGGGGCTTCGTCGCCCCGGCCCTGATCGCCATAGCGGTCTTCTTCGCCGTGCCGGTGTTCTCGGCCCTGCTTCTCAGCCTGACCGATTTCGACATCTACGCCCTGGCCGACATCGGCAACGTCCGCTTCGTCGGCCTGCGGAACTATGAGCGGCTGCTGGGCAATCCGCTGTTCTGGACGGCGATGAAGAACACTGGCCTGTTCGCCGTGATCGGCGTGCCGCTGTCGATCATCACCTCGCTCGGCGCGGCGGTGATCCTCAACGCCCGAGTGATCAAATGGCGGCCGCTGTGGCGGGTGATGTTCTTCGCCCCCTATGTCACCACCCTCGTGGCCACGGCGGTGCTGTGGAACTATCTGCTGCACACCAGATACGGCGTCATCAACTGGGCGATCCAGAGCCTCGGCCTGCCGCCGGTCGACTGGCTGGGCGATCCGAAGACCTCGATCCCGGCCATACTGATGTTCGTGGTGTGGAAGATCTTCGGCTACAATATGCTGATCTTCCTGGCGGTGCTTCAGACCGTGCCGGATGACCTGTACGAGGCCGCGCGCATCGACGGGGCCGGGCCGTGGAAGCAGTTCCGGCACGTCACCCTGCCGGCCATCGCGCCCACCCTGCTGCTGGTCTCGATCATCTCGGTGGCGGGCTTCTTCCAGCTGTTCGCCGAACCCTATGTGATGACCCAGGGCGGACCGGCCCAGTCCACCGTGACGGTGCTCTACTTCATGTACGAAGAGGGCTTCAAATGGTGGAACCTCGGCTCCGCCAGCGCCGTCGCCTTCGTCCTGTTCCTGTGCATTCTGGCGGTCACCCTGGTGCAGCTTGCGGTCGCCAAACGGATGGGGGCCTACGAATGACCACAACTCCCGTCATCCTCGGGCTTGTCCCGAGGACCCATCGTTGGGCTTTCCGGAACGCCTCAAGGAAAACCACGATCGTTGCGCCGAGCTTTCGCACGTCGTACGGCGGACGAACGGGTCCTCGGGACAAGCCCGAGGATGACGGAGATTTTGGGGGGCTGGCCGTATGAAGCTCCGCGCCGTCCTTTTGAATCTAGCCGTCGCCCTCATCGGCCTGATCGTCCTGTTCCCCCTGCTGTGGATGGTGTCGGTCAGCTTCATGTCGACCGGCGAGGCCGCGGTCTTCCCACCGCCCCTGCTGCCGAAGACCTGGACGCTGGACCACTACCGCGACCTGTTCCTGACCCAGGGCATGGGCCGCTATCTGTGGAACAGCTTCGCCCTCGCCTCGCTGGCCACGGGGCTGGCGCTCGCCTTCACCGTGCCCGCCGGTTACGCCTTCGCCAAACTGGCCTTCAGGGGTCGCGACAAGGTCTTTCAGGCCCTCGTGGCCGCGCTGGTGGTGCCCGCCCAGATCGGCACCCTGCCGCTGTTCCTGATGCTGAAACAGATGGGGCTGGTGAACACCTGGGCCGGCGCGCTGGTGCCCTGGCTGGCTTCCATCTTCGGCCTGTTCCTGGTGCGCCAGTATGCGCTGAGCATCCCCGACGAAATGCTGGAGGCCGCGCGCATCGACGGCGCTTCCGAGGGCCAGATCTTCCGCCGCGTGGTTCTGCCGACGCTGCAGCCGATCATCGTCACCCTGGCCCTGTTCGTCTTCCTGGGCAGCTGGAACGACTTCCTGTGGCCGCTGATCATCCTGACGGACCAGTCCAACTATACGCTGCCGGTGGCGCTGGCCGCGCTGTCGCGCGAGCATGTGCAGGACATCGAACTGATGATGGCCGGGGCGGTGATCACGGTGGCCCCGGTGCTGATCCTCTTCCTGGCCCTGCAGCGCTACTACATCCGCGGCATGCTGGCCGGGAGCGTGAAGGGATGAGCCTGGCTCGCGCATTCCTCCCCCATCGGGGGAGGGGGACCATCCGAAGGATGGTGGAGGGGGCCGACCG
>CALSBO010000025.1:0-36627 GCA_943373195.1 Brevundimonas vancanneytii | reverse complement strand
CGTGGCGACGGGGGCTTTCGGCCGGCCCTGATCGACCGCCTGGGGCGAGAGGGAGGCGCGGCGCGGGGCGGATACCTTCAAGGCCTCGGCGGTCAGGACGACGGCGACCCTCTCCATCCCCGGCAGGGCCTTGAGCGCGGCCTCGGCGGCGTCGCGGACGGGCGCATAGAGGGCGGCGTCCAATGCCGCGACCTCGAGCGCGAAGCCGGCCCGGTCGTCGGCGACCACCAGCCCCTGCACCAGGCCGGCGGCGACCAGCCCCTGGCCGGATTTGGGATCGATGACGGCGTCGAGGGCGGCGAGAACGGTTTCGCGGTCGGGCAAGGTGGGTATCCGGTATCAGCATCAGCCCGTCATCCTCGGGCTTGTCCCGAGGACCCATGCCGGATCGGGAGCGTGAGCGGAAGGGCGAGAGGCGTTGCGTCCGGGCCGAAACCCGGGTGGAACCACGATGGGTCCTCGGGACAAGCCCGAGGATGACGGATATTGGGGAGGCATGAGTTCTCCCCTGATCACCCTGCTGGCCGGCCCGACCGCCTCGGGCAAGTCGCGGCGGGCGCTGGACATCGCCCGCCGGACGGGCGCCGTGATCGTCAACGCCGACAGCCAGCAACTGTACGCCGACCTGCGCGTGCTGAGCGCCCGGCCGCCGGTCGAGGAAGAGGCGCTGGCCGAGCACCGGCTGTACGGCGTGGCCGATGCGTCGGAGGCCTGGTCGGTCGGGCGCTGGAGCCGGGCCGCGGCGCCGGTGTTGGCGGAACTGGCGGCGGCGCGGCGGCCGGTGGTGGTCGTGGGCGGAACGGGCCTGTATTTCACAGCCCTGACCAAGGGGTTGGCGAATATTCCCGATGTGCCGCTGGATGTGCGTGAGGCCGCGGGCGCGGCCTTCGACGCCGGCGGCGAGGCGGCTTTCCGGCGCGAACTGGCCGAGATGGACGCTGCCGCCGAGGCGCGGATCGAGGCGGGCGACCGCCAGCGGCTGACCCGCGCCTGGGCGGTGGCGCGGCATACCGGGCGGTCGCTCAGCGACTGGACCGCCCACACCACGCCGCTGCTGACGCCGGGCAGCTGGACCGGTCAGGTGATCGAGCCGGACCGCGCGGGGCTGTATGCCAACTGCGACCTCAGGGTGGCGCGGATGGTCGAGGCCGGGGCGCTGGACGAGGTGCGGACCCTGGTCGCGCGCCGGCTGGACCCCGCCCTGCCCGCCACGAAGGCGGTCGGGGTGCGCGAATTCGCGGCGCATCTGGCGGGCGAGACGACGCTGGAGGCCGCCGTCGAGGCGACGCGCCAGGCCACGCGCAACTACGCCAAGCGGCAGTTGACGTGGTTCAGGAACCAGACGCCGGACTGGGCGCGGGTCTGATCTGTCCTGCCCGCTGTCAGACCCCGGCGCAGCCGATCAGGGTTTCGCCCGGGCGGATGACGGTCGCGTTCAGCGGATAGACCGTATCGCTCATGCCGTCCGAACAGGGGCCGACGGTCAGAACCACGACCAGCGGATTGTTGAGGCTGGTGGTGACCGTATAGGTCGCCACGGTCGTGGTGATCTGGGGCCCGGGATCGGCGGCGGTCTCCTGGGGCCGGTCGACGCCGTTGTAGTCGAGCGTCCCCGAGGTGACCGCCACGGCCCAGAAGGGCTCGTTGCCCCGGACCGTGAAGGGCTGGCTGAGGTCCAGGCCGCCGAAGACCGTGGCCGTCGCGGGCGGCGGCGGCGCGGGATCCGGCGCGGGCGCAGGCGCGGGCATCAGCTGGTCACAGGCCGCGAGCAGCAGCAGAGGCGCGGCGGCCACGGCGGCGAAGGTCACAGGACGCATCGGAATTCTCCCCGGTTGTGGGTCACAGAGCGCAGGTCGTCTAGTCGGGGTCAAGGCGCGGCCCGCGACGGGGGAATGACGGCCTAGGCCGGGGCGGCTCGGCGAAGCCCTTGGAAGGTCGGGGCAAAGCGCCTATATTCCCCCTGTCCGGGTTCGCCCGGACTATGGCGATAAACGCGCTTGTAATAAGCGGACCGGACCCGGGTGCGATTCCCGGCGGCTCCACCATTTCTTCCCCGCGTTATCGGCGGAGCGAGCATGGGGCCGACTAGCATCGACGGACGTGTAAAGAGGACTGCTTTCGCCCGTCCTGGCCCACCGTATCGGGCCATTTTCTAACTGCGAACGATAACTTCGCTGGAGAAGTCGCTCTCGCCGCGTAAGCGGTTCGGGTGATTTCGAACACTTAAGTCCTCGGGGATCAGTTCCCGGGGCGGGGCCGCCAGGGGGCCTGCCAACAGAACCCCTGGCACTATTCCTCATCGTCGAATTCACCATCTGGGCGCCTTCCGCCCGCGCCCGCGCACCGCTATCAGTCGCGCGAACAGCCGAGGCGACCCATGGCCGAAGAGACGCCCCCCGTCGACGAGATGCACTATGAGCAGCTGGCGCAGGACGCCCTGCGCGGCGTCGTGCGCTCGGCGCTGGAGCGGGCCGCCCTGCCCGAGGGCATTCCGGGCGCGCACCATTTCTATGTGACGTTCAAGACCCGCGCACCGGGCGTCAGCGTGCCGCCCGACATCCTGGCTAAATATCCGGACGAGATGACCGTCGTCCTGCAGCACCAGTATTGGGACCTGAAGGTCGAACCGACCAAATTCTCGGTCATGCTGAAGTTCGGCGGCATGCCCAAGGTGCTGGCCATGCCCTACACCGCCGTGACGCGGTTCTATGATCCGTCGGTGCAGTTCCTGCTGCAGTTCGAGGCCCCGGCCACGGTCGAGGAGATCGCCGCCGAGGTGGCCGCCGCGGAACCCGCGCGCGACCCGTCCGACGGCGACGACGACGGTCCCAAGGTCGTCTCGCTGGACCAGTTCCGGAAGAAGTAGGCCCTTTCCCTCCCCGCCCCTTGCGATAGTCTCAAACCCGGCTTGAGCTTTTGGGGGAGCGCATGGGTCGGGGATTGATCGTCGTTCTGGCGGCCTTGCTGGGGTTCGCAGGCAGCGCCCAGGCCCAGACGCCCGCGCCGCCCGGCCGGTTCGCGGGCTGGACCTCGGCGATCGTGGCGGCGGACTGGCGCGACGGGGCCAACCGGCCGATCCAGGCCTTCGACAACGCCCGTCGCGACCTGGTGAAGGGGTTCCTCGCCGCCGGGTTCTCGCGCGCCAACATGGTCGACTACAGCCTGCGGCCCGACGTGCCCGAGCCGACCTCGGCCTCGGCGGTGCTGGACGGGCTGAACGCGGCGGCGAGGCGCGGGACGGCGGGGTGTCTGCTGTATTTCACCTCGCACGGGGCGCCCAACGCCATGGTGTTCGGCGAGGCGCCGCGGATGACTCCGGACATGATGGCGAACATGGTGCGCGGAGCCTGCGGGACCCGGCCGACGGTGGTGATCGTCTCGGCCTGTTATTCCGGCATCTTCATCAACGCCCTGGCGGCGCCCCACCGCATGGTCCTGACCGCCTCGAGCCGCGAGCGGCCCTCGTTCGGCTGCGGCGCCGACGAGACCTATCCGTGGTTCGACGGCTGCATCCTGGAGACTCTGCCGACGGCGAGCGACTTCCTGGCGCTGGCGGCGGCGACGCGGACCTGTGTGGCGCGCAAGGAGACAGAACGCGGGGTGGAACAGCCGTCCGAGCCTCAGTTGTTCGTCGGGGCGGAGATGCAGCTAAGGCTGCCGACGTTGCGGTTCTCGCGTCCGCCCGCTTGACCGGAAGGCGGCGGTGCGCGAAAAGAACATATAAGGAACATGCGCTCAACGGGAGGACCATCATGCTGTCTGGAGGCTGTCACTGCGGCGCGGTCCGCTATCAGATGCCTGAAGCCGTCGGCCATCACGCCCTCTGTCACTGCACCGACTGCCGCAAGGCCAGCGGCGCCCCGGCGGTGGCCTGGGCCCTGGCCCCGACCGACCAGATCGCGATCACCGGCGAGACGCGGATGTATGAGTCGTCGGACGACGGCCGCCGCTATTTCTGCGGCCGCTGCGGGACCGGCCTGTTCTACACCAACGCCGTCATCTTCCCCGGCATGACCGATGTGCAGAGCGCGACCCTGGACGATCCGGACGCCCTGCCCCTCCAGGCCCAGATCCAGACCGCGGAACGGATCGGGTGGATGGCGGGGGTCGACGGCCTGCCGGCCTTCCATCGCTATCCGGGCATGCCTCCCGAGAGCTGACGCGGAAACACGCGCAGGGTGATCCGTTCGCGCTCGCCCTCGCGGCGTTCGACCAGCAGCCGCGCGACCTGGGCGTCGTCGTGGAACAGATAGCCCTTGATGGCGTCCAGCAGGGCCTTGGCCAGGTTGTCGAGGTCGATGTGCGGCGGCTCGCCGACATGCTCCATGACGATCTCGACGGTGTAGTCGCCCCAGGACGGGCGCGAGCTCCACTCCTTGCGCATGAACTCATAGACGAGTGGCTTGTAGTATTTGGCCTGGGTGGTCAGGCCGTCGATGGTGATCTCGACGGCGCCCGCGGTCTCACGGGCGCGGACCTTGCCGGCGCCGATCCAGCCGGGGGTCATGGTCGGCATTGCGGCGGGACCTCGCCGATCAGACGGGCCGAGCGGATGACGACGGGCGGGGTCAGTCGCTCCCCGGCGTCAGCGGGCGACATCTGGATGCGGCGGGCGACGTCGAGGCCCTCGATCAGCCGCCCGAAGACGGCGAACCCCTGACCGTCGGGATTGCGGCCGCCGCCGAAGTCGAGGGCGGGCGTGTCGTGGGTGACGATGAAGAAGCTGGAGGTCGCCGTGTCGGGACCGTCGCGCGCCAGGGAGACCGCGCCGGAGACATGGCGCAGGCCGGTGTCGCGGGTGCGTTCCAGCGGTGCGGGCGGACGCAGGGCGTCGTCGGCGCCGCGGGGCGTCGCCGCCTGGATGACGTCGATGGGGTTCGGATTGTCGTTGGTCGCCCGCACCACGGTGCGGAAGAAGGCCCCGCCGTCATAATCGCCGTCGGTGACATAGGACAGGACATTGCAGACGCTCAGCGGGGCGCGGTCGAGCTCCAGCGCCATGACCATGCGTCCGGCGTCGGTGTCGAGGACGACGCGGGGGCGTGGATCGGCGGCGACCGTGGCGCAACCTCCCGGCATGGCCGCGAGAATGAGCCCTGTCACCGCTGTCGCCGATCGCCGCATCGTCGCCCCCGCCTTGCCCCCTCGCCCGCCCGTGCTACACCGCCGCGCAAGCCTCCGCCACGTCCGATGAGCCCGCCCACGATGACCAAGACCCGCACCGAAACCGATACCTTCGGCCCCATCGAGGTCTCCGCCGACCGCTACTGGGGAGCGCAGGCGCAGCGGTCGCTGGGCAATTTCAGGATCGGCCTGGAGAAGCAGCCGCTGCCGGTCGTGAGGGCGCTGGGGATCGTAAAGCGGGCGGCGGCGGAGACGAACATGGCGCTGGGCCGGCTGGACCCGGCGATCGGCGAGGCCATCGTCAGGGCCGCCGACGAGGTGATCGAGGGCAAGCTGGACGCGCATTTCCCGCTGGTGGTCTGGCAGACCGGATCGGGCACCCAGTCGAACATGAACGCCAATGAGGTGATCTCGAACCGCGCCATCGAGATGCTGGGCGGCGAGATGGGAACGAAGAAGCCCGTCCACCCCAACGACCACGTCAATATGAGCCAGTCGTCGAACGACACCTATCCGACGGCCATGCACGTGGCCTGCGCCGAGGAGATCGTCCATCGCCTGCTGCCCGCCCTGCAGACGCTGCACAACGCCCTGAACGACAAGGCGCGGGCGTGGAAGGACATCATCAAGATCGGCCGCACCCACACCCAGGACGCCACGCCGCTGACCCTGGGCCAGGAGTTTTCGGGCTATGTCCAGCAGGTGGCCAAGGGCATCGAGCGGATCGAGAGCACCCTGCCCGACCTGATGCAGCTGGCCCAGGGCGGCACCGCCGTCGGCACCGGCCTGAACGCCCCCATCGGTTTCGCGGAAGGCGTGGCCGACAAGATCGCCCAGATCACCGGACTGAAATTCACGACGGCGCCGAACAAGTTCGAAGCCCTGGCCGCGCATGACGCCATGGTGTTCAGCCACGGGGCCATCAACACGGTCGCCGCCTCGCTGTTCAAGATCGCCAACGACATCCGCTTCCTCGGCTCGGGCCCTCGTTCGGGCCTGGGCGAACTGGCCCTGCCGGAGAACGAGCCGGGCAGTTCGATCATGCCGGGCAAGGTCAATCCGACCCAGTGCGAGGCCCTGACCCAAGTGTGCGTCCAGGTGTTCGGCAACCATGCGGCGGTCACCTTCGCGGGGTCGCAGGGGCATTTCGAGCTGAACGTCTTCAACCCGGTGATGGCCTACAATTTCCTGCAGTCGGTCCGGCTGATGGCCGATGCGGCGGTGTCGTTCACCGACAACTGCGTGGTCGGGATCGAGCCGCGCGAGGACAACATCAAGCGCGGGCTCGACAATTCGCTGATGCTGGTCACGGCCCTGAACGGCAAGCTGGGCTATGATGCCTGCGCCAGGATCGCCAAGACGGCGCACAAGAACGGGACGACCTTGCGCGAGGAGGCCGTCGGCGGCGGCTATCTGACCGACGCCGAGTTCGACGAGGCGGTGCGGCCCGAGAAGATGATCTCGCCGGGGTGATGGATCGCACGGCCTTCGAGCGCGACGGGGCTCTGCGGTTTGAGCGGCAGCTGACGGCGGACCAGATCGAGGCCCTGCGAACACTCGCGGATGAGCGGATCGGCGACAGGCCGGGAACGCGGCTGGATGGAGAGGCCCGGCTGGCCGCGTTGCTGGCGACCTCCGGCCCGATTGGCGGCGTCGCTGCGAGCCTGAGTTCGTCCGCGGCCCGCGCCGTTCGCGCGGTCCTGTTCGACAAGACCGTGGACGCCAACTGGATCGTGGCCTGGCATCAGGACCGGACCATCCCCGTTGCGGCGCGGATCGATGTCGAAGGCTTCACGCCATGGTCGACAAAGGGCGGCGTCCCGCACGTCGCGCCGCCGTTCGACGTGCTCGCGCGGATGGTCACACTGAGGGTCCATCTCGACGCGGTGGACGACGCCAACGCGCCGCTGCGGATCGCGCTCAGGTCGCATCGTCTCGGACGGATCGCGGCGGATCAGGCCGAGAGCGTGGCGGCGTCCGAAGAGCAAAGGGTCTGTTGCGCGGAGGCCGGCGACATCTGGGCCTATCGCACGCCGATCCTGCATATGTCGGAGCGGGTCCTGACGCCGACACGACGGCGGGTGCTGCAGGTGGACCATGCCGACTTCGAACTGCCCGGCGGTCTGGAATGGCGGCCGCTGAAGGCCGGGCGCGATGCGGGGTGACCCGATGATGGCGCCTACTTCGGGTTGGTAGCGAGGCCTTCGATTTCGCGGTAACCTCGAGCCATGGCCAAGCCCGAATTGAAGAAGGTCGAGATAGAGCCCGAACTGCTTGAACAGGCCGCGAGGCTGGGCATCGACGTCACCGGCGTAGATGAGCGTAGCCTGCGCCTGTATCTTCAAAAGGTCGATCCGGCCGGCGCCGAAGCCCGTGCCAAACGATGGGCGGAGGAGAATGCCGAGGCCTTGAAGGCACACAGCGAACGGATCGCGCGCGACGGCGTCTTCGGCGAGGACTTCCGGACCTGGTGACCGCCCTCACCCGTCCCTACTGGATCGAGGCGCGGTTCGAGCGGCGCGAGGGGTGGGATGACGGCGTCTATCCGTTCAACCTGCCGGCGGTCCGCACCCTGCACAGCCTGCCGTTCCATCCCAACGTCACCTTCCTGGTCGGAGAGAACGGGTCGGGCAAGTCGACCCTGATCGAGGCCTTGGCCGTGGCCTGGGGGTTCAACGCCGAGGGCGGCGGGCGCGAGCACAAGTTTTGGACGAGAGAGTCCCACTCGCCGCTGCACAGGTTTGTGAGGCCGGTGCGGTCGCCGGGGCGGGTGCAGGATGGATTCTTCCTGAGGGCCGAGAGCTTTTTCACCGTCGCCAGCTATCTGGAAGGGGTGGGCGCTCGTCGTTTCGGTGCTCAATCCCTGCATGAACAGTCGCACGGCGAGAGCTTCTTCGCCCTGTTCGAAAACCGGTTCATCGGCGACGGCCTGTACATCCTCGACGAGCCCGAGGCCGCGTTGTCGCCCTCACGCCAGCTGTCTTTCCTGGCCAAGATGCACGAACTGGTGCTGGCCCGGTCGCAACTGATCATCGCCACCCATTCTCCGATCATCCTCGGATATCCGAACGCCTGGATCTATCAGGTGTCGGAGCATGGCGTGGACCGGATCGACTACGAGGACACCGACCATTATCAGGTGACCCGAAACTTCCTGACGCGGCGCGAGATGATGCTGGAGGTCCTGCTGGCCGAGGATTGATCAGGGCTTGTCGCGGATCGTCCGGCCGATCGGCGCCAGGGCCAGTTTGGCCAGTTCGAGGTCCTTGAGCGCGAAGGGGATGCCGATGATGGTGATGAACTCGGCCACGGCGATCAGCAGGTGCGACAGGGCGATGTACCAGCCGGCGAAGACGAACCAGACGATGTTCAGCACCAGGCCGAGCGGGCCGGTCCCCACGTCCCGGGCGCCCGGTTCGTCGCGCCAGACCACTTCTCGGCCGAAGGGCCAGAAGGAGTAGCTGGCGATCCGCCAGGCGGCGAAGGTCCACGGCAGGCCGACGATGGTCAGGGCCAGGACGGCGCCGCCGAACAGCCAGAGCAGGCCCGACAGCCAGCCCCCGAACACGAACCAGAGCAGGTTGAGGACCAGTCGGATCACAGGCGTCTTTCCGTCGCGCCGCAAGTCGGCGCTGACCCTCAGATATGCGCCGGAGACCGCGCGGAACAGCGGCGTCATCGTGAATTCGCGGTAAGCCGGGGCGTTCGACTTTCCCGCGATAGGCGAACGCCGCGGAACAGCCTAGGTTGGACCCGATCCACGAAGGGAGGATGGCATGGCCGACGTCCGCGTGTTCTTCGCCACGAACCGGAACTATCAGCCGCAGAACAAGAAACAGGTCTTCGGCAAGACCTTCAACCCGGATGGGGTGGCGGCGCTGCGGTTCGGGCGGGCCGATCTCACGGCCGATCCCGTCAAGCCCGCGCTGAAGACGCTACACGTCTATCCGGACGTGCTGAACCAGCCGAATGTGCTGAAGACCGGCGGCGGCATGTTCATGGAGGATTTGCGCGCGGCGATGGCGTTCGGGCCGCGCTGCGACACCCTGGTCTTCATTCATGGGTTCAACGTCAGCTTCACCGGCGCGTTGCAGGCCGGGGCGCTGTTGGCGCAGAGCCTGAAGGTCGGGAGCCATCCGGTGAATGTGGTGGTGTTCAGCTGGCCCTCGGACGGGGATGCGATCCCGTGGATGTCCTATTACAGCGACCGGGAGGACGCCCGGGCGTCGGGGCCGTCGATCGCGCGGGCGTTTCTGAAATTCCGCGACTTCGTGCTGGCGCTGGACAGCCAGGACTATTGCCAGCGGCGGGTGCATCTGCTGGCGCACAGCATGGGCGTCTATGTGCTGAGGCAGGCGTTGCAGTCCCTGTTGCGCAAGGACCGGGACAGCCTGACCCGACTGTTCGACCAGATCATGCTGGCCGCCGCCGACGAGGACGACGACGCGTTCGAGCATGACGACAAACTAAGGCTTCTGCCCCGGATCGGGCGACAGGTGACGGTCTATTTCAACCCCAATGACAAGGGATTGACGGTGTCGGACCGGACCAAGGCCAATCCGGACCGGCTGGGCTCGGACGGCCCGCGGCTGGTGGATCTGCTGCCCAAGAAGGTGGCGCTGGTGGATTGCCGGGTGGTCGCGGGCGACGCCGACCCGTTCGTGGAGCACAGCTATTATCTGCGCAGTCAGGCGATGAGCGACGATATGTCGGCGGTGATGTCGGACGAGCCGCCCGAAGAGATCGCCAACCGGGTGTTTGTCGAACGCATCCGGGCCTGGCTGCTGGGCCGGGAGACCGGCGTCAAACAGGCGCAGCCGCCGCCGCCGGCCCAGCCGGCCGCGCCGCCCGGCTGACGGCGCGACAAAGGCCCCGCGCGATCGGCGGGGCCTTCAATCGCGATGACGAGGCGGCTAGTGCGGCTTTTCAGTCCAGCGGGCCTTGGCGTCGTCCCGGGTGACGTTGAGATGGACGTGCTCGTCGACGTGATCGACCCAGCTGACCGGGATCATATGATGTTTGAAGCCGCCGGCGAGGTCGAGCTTGGCCAGTTCGATCTGGTCGCCGACAACGTGGTCGACGCGGCCGACGTGCTCGCCGTCCGAGCCGACGACTTCGAGGTGTTCGCGGATTTGAGTCGGGTCTACCATGGCAAGGCTCCTGTCGATTGTAGGGGACAGGAAAACCGTTCGACCCGGCGTCGGGTTGCATATCGGAGGTCGGAATGGGCGAGATCGTCAATCTGAACCGGGCGCGCAAGGACCGGGCGAAGGCCGAGGCCAGGGCGACGGCGAGCGCCAACCGCGCCTCGCATGGCCGGACCAAGGGCGAGCGGACCCGGGCCGAGACGGAACGCGAACGCGCCGCCCGGCTTCTGGACGGATCGAAGCTGGAGGACTGAGCCATGGCCGACCCGCGACAGGACCCGCGTATCCGCCGCGGGCTGATCCCCGTTCTGGTGGCCCTGCGGGTCACGGCCGAGCGCAAACGTCGCGAGGAAGAGGCGGCGAAGAAGGCCGGGACAGAGGTTGAAAAGCCGAAGAAGAAAAAGCGCGGCTGGTTCGACTAACCTGCACTCACAATCCCGGTCCCCTCTCCCGCTCATCCCCGCCAAAGCGGGGACCCGGTTCTTTGGGTGATGGGTCGGAATCCGGTCGCGCACCACCCTCGGTCCTGAAGCGCCGGCGTTTCGCTGGACAGGACTGGGTCCCCGCTTTCGCGGGGATGAGCGGACAATGAATGCAGGCCCTAGGCCGCCGCTTTCGGCGCGCGGATCAGCAGGGCCTGGCCGGAGAGGACCAGCACCAGACCGGCCAGGGCCGGCCAGCCGAAACGCGCGCCCTCGAACAGCACCGAGACCAGCATGGCGATGGGCGGGGTCAGGGCCGAGATATAGCTGGCCATGGCGTAGCCGATGACGCGGGCGATGGTGAAATACAGGCCGAAGGCGATCACCGAGCCGAACACCGACAGGTAGAGCAGCGAGCCGACATAGGTGAGGCTGAGGTCGATGGTGAACTCCACGCCCGTGACCAGGCCGTAGACCGCCAGCAAGCCGGTCCCATAGGCCATGGCCCAGGCCGTGGCAGGGATGGCCTGCGACCCATGGGTCTGGCCCTTCCAGGCGAAGAAATTGCCGAAGGCCGACGCCGTGGTGGCGATCAGGGCGAGGCCGACGCCGAGCGCCGCGCGGCCATCGAAGCCGGATTTGAGCACCTCGCCGCCCGACAGCACCGCGACACCGACAAGGCCGAGGATCGCCCCGCCCCAGGACAGGGCGGCGGCCTTCTGGCCCGCAGCAATGCGGAACAGGACCAGGTTGATGAAGGTCAGGGCGGCGAAGGTCACCGCCACGATGGCGGAGGCGACGTGGCCCGAGGAGACGTAGGTGAAGCTGTAGCTGATCGTGAAGGCGAAGAAGCCCTGGGCCAGGGCGGCCAGGTGTTGGGCGCGGGTGAGGCGCAGGTTCCGGCGCGCGATCAGACAGCCAAGAAACAGGAGCGCCGCCGCCAGACCGAAGCGCCAGACGATGGAGGCGATCGTATCCACGGTCCCCAGCTGCAGGGTGATGGCGTACCAGGTCGTGCCCCAGATCAGGGCGCAGATCAGCACCCCGCCGACCCCCAGCAGGGTGGTCCGTGACAGGGGCGGACGGGCGACAGGCAGGATTTCGCTGGGGGCGGTCACCCGGTTGAAGTGGAGGATGCCGCCGGGCGGGGCAAGCCGAGTTATCGGCCGGGCGGCACAAGCAGGGCTTATGATGTCCGCGGGCCGCGATCAGCCGCGCAGTTTCAGTCCGCCGCGGATTTCCGCCGGAACCGTCTGGTAGACGCTTGCCGGGTGGATATTGAGCCGCGCGCGGGCGGCCTCGAGCGGCAGGTCGAACAGGGCTTCGTAGTCGAGGCCGGGCAGCCAGCGGGCCGCCTTGCCGTTGCGCCAGGCCTGCCAGACGGCGCGGCGGGCGGGGATGGAGCGCACCTCGCGCTGGATCTCGCGGGCCGCGCCCCAGCCGATGAAGGCGAAGCCGAGGTTGCGCGTCTGGCCGTAGGAAAAGGCGACCACGCAGGCCTCGCCCAAGGCGTCGGTGCCGTAGCCGGTCAGGACGTGCCAGATGTCGTGGATGTCGCGCAGGCGGCGCGAATACCAGACGACCGGATGCGGCGCGTCGATGAAGGGCACGACTTCGCGCTCCAGTTCGGCCAGGCCGTCGGCGGTGAAGCCGCGCGCTTCACGGAAGCCGCGGTAGGCTGCGCCGACCGTGCCGGGCTGGAAACGCGCCAGCCAGGCCGGGTCGTCGAGCTTGTGCGCCAGTTCTTCGCGCAGGAAGGCCTGGCGACCGCCTTCGACGGACGACAGCATGCGCTGATAGCCGCGCGAGACCGAGCGTCCGCTGAGGGCCTGCATGATGCGGAAGACCTCGGCGGTATCCTCCTTGTCACGGATCAGGCGCTGAAAGGCGCGCAGGGCCGTCAACGGGCGCAGGCGCTCGGACCGGACCTTGCGGAAGTCGTCGACATCGGAGGAAGTCAGAGTCATGGCGGCGTCCGGGAGGATGGCGCAGTGTGGGAGATGAAGCGGGCGCCGGGAACGGAACCGCGGACCATAGATTATCATTGATAATGTTCGTTTGAAAGCGGTCCCTTGAGCCCTTCCCTCCCCTTCCCGAGCCCGGTCGTGCGGTTGCAATCCCTCGCCCTGGCCTGGCCGCCGCATGTGCTGCGTCAGGAGGATGTCGCGGCCAACGGGGCGGAGATGTTCGCCACCACCCACGGCGGCTTCGAGCGGCTGGCCCCGATCTATCGCAACGCGCTGATAGAGACGCGGCATTCGTGCGTGCCGATCGATTGGTATCTAAGGCCGCACAGCTTCTCCGAACGCAACGATCTGTTCCTCGACAACGCCGTGCCCCTGCTGGCCGAGGCCGCCGGCAAGGCGCTGGAGCAGGCCGGACTGGCGGCGGCCGACATCGACGCCATCGTGGTGGTCTGCACGACCGGGATCGCCACCCCGGCGCTCGATGCGCGGCTGATGCAGGTCATGCCGTTCCGGCCGGACGTGCGGCGGGCGCCGATCTTCGGCCTCGGCTGCGCCGGGGGCGTGGTCGGTCTGGCGCGCGCCGCCGACATGGCCCGGGCCCATCCGGACGAGCGGGTGCTGTTGCTGGTGGTCGAGCTGTGCGCCCTCACCTTCCGCGCCCAGGACCGGACCAAGAGCAATCTGGTCGCCACCGCCCTGTTCGGCGACGGGGCGGCGGCGGCGGTGATCAGTTGCCGCGATGACGCGCGAGGCCCGGCGCTGGGCGCCAGCCGTGAACACACCTGGCCCGACAGCCTCGACGTCATGGGCTGGGAGGTCGCCGACGACGGGCTGAAGGTGGTGTTCAGCCGCGATATTCCGACCTTGGTCCAGAACGATTTCCGGCCGGTGGCGACGCGGTTCCTGGCCGACCACGGCATGACGGCGGCGGACGTGGGCGGCTTCGTCTGCCATCCGGGCGGGGCCAAGGTGATCGAGGCGCTGGAAGCCTGCTTCGGTCTGGACGAAGGCGCGCTGGTCCACACCCGGGCGGTGCTGCGCGACCACGGAAACATGAGCGCGGCGACAGTGCTGTTCGTGCTCAAGGCCATGCTCGACGACGGGGTGAAGGGGCCGCTGCTGATGACCACCCTGGGGCCGGGTTTCACCGCCGGACTGATGCTGGTGCACGCCTGATGTGGCTGTGGGGCGTGCTGATCCTCGTGGCGGCGCAGCGGCTGGTGGAGCTGTGGCTGGCGAACCGGAACACCCGGCGCCTGCTGGCCGAAGGGGCGGTCGAGGTCGGAGGCGGCCACTATCCGCTCTTCGTCCTGCTGCACGCGACCTGGCTGGCGGCGATCGCGATGGCCACGCCGGCGGAGACGATTCCGAACGGATGGCTGCTGGCGGCCTATGCGGTGTTGCAACTGGGGCGGCTGTGGGTGATCGCCACCCTGGGCCGGTTCTGGACCACGCGGATCATCACCCTGCCCTCGGCGCCGCTGGTCAGGCGCGGGCCGTACCGGTTCGTGCGCCACCCCAACTACTGGGTCGCCTCGCTGGAGATCGCGGTGCTGCCGCTGGCCTTCGGACAGGTCTGGATCGCTCTGGTCTGGAGCCTGGCCAACGCGCTACTGGTCGGCTGGCGGATCCGGGTCGAGGACCGGGCGCTGGAGGGGCGGCGGGCATGCTGAGGAAACGGTCGGTGTCCCTGTCCGGCCACGCCACCTCGGTGGCGCTGGAGCCGGAATTCTGGGCCGTTCTGGACGGGATCGCGGCGGTGGGCGGCCTGTCGCAGGCGGGGCTGATGAAGCGGATCGACGAGCGCCGCGGACGCACGCCGCTGGCCTCGGCCTGCCGGCTTCTGGCCCTGTCATGGGCGGGCGGAGATCAATCTTTCATCGCACCCCGTTCGCCCGATTGACACCCGCCAAGGTTGGCGCATGGTCGGGTTTCCAGAGGAATGACCGCCGTGTTCGACAAGATCGACAAGACCCTGATTCCGCCGGCCGTTTTCGGCGGCCTGATCGCCATCGGGCTGATCGGCGCGGGGGGCTTCATCGGCTCCGGCCTGGTCAACGCCCAGGTCGGCAACCGGCAGGTGACGGTGCGCGGCGTGGCCGAGCGCGACGTGGTCGCCGACCTGGCCGTCCTGACGATCAGCTTCAGCTATTCAGGCGATGATCTCGACGCCGTCACCGGGCGTATCGACGGCGATCTGACCAAGGTTCGGGCCTTTCTGACGGCGCAGGGCTATCCGGACGACGTGCTCACCAACGGCCGTCTCTCCGTGATCGACAACAAGGCCAACGCCTATCAGCCCGCCGGAACCCAGGTGCTGCAATACACAGCCAGCAACGCCGTCACCATCCGGACGCGGGACGTCGCCCGGGTGGCCCAGACGCAGAGATCCCTCGACGAACTGGTCCGCCAGGATGTGCTGATCGGTTTCGGCGACCCCGTCTACGTCTACACCAAGCTCAATGAGGTCCGGCCCTCGATGATCGCGGAGGCCACGGCGTCCGCCCGGTCGGGCGCCGAACAGTTCGCCAAGGACTCCGGCGCGCCGCTCGGCCCCATCCGTCAGGCGACGCAGGGCTCGTTCGAGATTCTGGCCCGCGAGGACATCGACAGCGAGCCCAGCTCGCTGAACAAGCGCGTCCGCGTCGTCGCCACGGTGACCTACCAGCTGCGCTGAGGCCGTCAGCCCGCCGGCGCCGGACCCGGCTGGGGCAAGGTCGGGGGTTCGACCGGCGGCACGTCGGGCAGGTCGGGAATCGTGGGCGCGTCGGGCAGTTCGGGCCGCGGCAGGTCGATGTCGACCGCGACGTCCGTGCTGCTGTCGGGCACGGTGACGCCGCCGTTCGAGAACATCACCACGGCGATGACGATGACCACAATCACCAGGCCGCCGACCAGCAGGGCAATCCAGCTACCGCCGCCGCCGCGCGAGGGCGGATTGTTGATCGTGGTGTGATGGACGACTTCCGGCCGTTCCGGCGGAGGGACATTGGGATCGGTCATCGGTCAGTTCGCAGGGGCGGTGGGCGGCACGGCCGGGGCCGAGACTTCCGGCAGATCGACATCGACATTGATGTCCTTGCTCTCGGGAGCCATGCCGCCGCGGGCGAAGACGAAATAGGCCACAATGGCCAGGACGACGACGATGCCGCCGATGATGAAGGCCATGCCGGCGTTGCCGCCGCCGCCGTTGTTGTTGATGTTGTCGGCCATGGAGTCTCTCCCGTTGAACCCTGTCGGCTGACGGAACGGCGGTCAGGCTTGACGGTTCCGTGAGAGCATATGCACGCCGCCACTGACATCCGCGCCCGTGCCCCTTATGTTCTCTCGATGAGTCTCCCCGACACCCCTGCCCCGCGTATTTCCGACCTGGCCCGTTCGCGCGGCCCCGGGGGCGTCCCGGCGCCCGCCGCCTACTATCTGGCGGGGCTGAACCCCGAACAGCGGCTGGCGGTCGAGACGGTCGACGGGCCGGTGCTGGTGCTGGCCGGAGCCGGCACGGGCAAGACACGGGTGCTGACCACGCGACTGGCGCACATTCTGGCCATGGGCGGGGCGCGGCCGTGGGAACTGCTGGTCGTCACCTTCACCAACAAGGCCGCGCGCGAGATGCGCGAGCGGGTCACCCATCTGATCGGACCTTCATCCGAGGGGCTGCGCTGGCTGGGGACCTTCCACTCGGTGGCGGCGCAAATCCTGCGGCGGCATGCGGAGCTGGTGGGGCTGAAGTCCACCTTCACCATCCTCGATACGGACGACCAGGAGCGGGTCTGCAAACAGGTGCTGGAGGCCGAGAGGCTGGACACCAAGCGGTGGACGCCCAAGTCGCTGAACGGCCTGATCGACCACTGGAAAAACCGCGGCTGGACGCCGGACAAACTGCCGCCGTCGGAGGATTTCGCCAACGGCAAGGGCCATGCCCTATACGTCGCCTATCAGGCGCGGCTGGTTTCGCTGAACGCCTGCGACTTCGGCGACCTGCTGCTGCACAACCTGACAATTCTGTCCAAACATGCGGATATTGCCGAGGAATACAGGCGGCGCTTCCGCTACATTCTGGTCGACGAATACCAGGACACCAATGTCGCCCAATACCTCTGGCTGCGGCTGCTGACGGCCTCGACCGGCAACGTCTGCTGCGTCGGCGACGACGACCAGTCGATCTATGGCTGGCGCGGGGCCGAGGTGGACAACATCCTGCGGTTCGAACGCGACTTCCCCGGCGCCAAGGTCGTAAGACTGGAGCGCAACTATCGGTCCACGCAGCATATTCTGGGCGCGGCGTCAGGCTTGATCGCGGCCAACCGCGACCGGCTGGGCAAGACGCTGTGGACCGAGGACCTGAGCGGCGACAAGGTGCGGGTTCGCGGCGTCTGGGACGGCGAGGCCGAGGCCCGGCTGGTCGCCGACGAGATCGAGACGGCGCGGCGCGCGGGCACGCCCTACAAGGACATGGCCGTGCTGGTGCGCGCCTCGTTCCAGATGCGGGCGTTCGAGGAGCGGTTCGTGCTGCTGGCCGTACCCTATGTGGTGATCGGCGGGCCGCGCTTCTTCGAACGGGCCGAGATTCGCGACACCCACGCCTATCTGCGGCTGATCCTGTCCGAGGACGACGACCTGGCCTTCGAGCGGATCGTCAACGTTCCCAAGCGCGGCATCGGCGACACCAGCGTGCAGAAGGTGCTGCAGATCGCCCGGTTGTCGGGGGTGTCGGCCATGAGCGCGGTGCGCGACCTGATCGTCTCGGACGAGTTGCAGGCGCGGACGCGGACGGCGCTGTCGAATTTCGTCCGCGACATCGACCGCTGGCGCGCCTTCGCCCAGACCACGACCCACTGGGAGCTGACCGAGACGGTGCTGGAGGAGAGCGGCTACACCGACATGCAGAAGGCCGACCGGGCGACCGGCCAGACGCGGCTGGATAACCTCAAGGAGCTGACCCAGTCCATGCAGCAGTTCGAGACCCTGCCCGCCT
The DNA here is from genome assembly GCA_943373195.1 of Brevundimonas vancanneytii. Classification (GTDB taxonomy): domain Bacteria; phylum Pseudomonadota; class Alphaproteobacteria; order Caulobacterales; family Caulobacteraceae; genus Brevundimonas; species Brevundimonas vancanneytii_B. The sequence goes on along the minus strand of CALSBO010000025.1, from coordinate 18,992 downwards.
ATCTGGAGCACGTCTCGCTGGTCATGGACCTGGACCGGGGTGAAAGCGCGGACTCGGTGCAGATCATGACCCTGCACGGGGCCAAGGGGCTGGAGTTCCCGCTGGTCTTCCTGCCCGGGTGGGAGGAAGGCGTCTTTCCCAGCCAGCGCAGCATCGATGAAAAGGGCGAAAAGGGCCTCGAGGAGGAACGCCGCCTGGCCTATGTCGGCGTCACCCGGGCCAAGTCGGACGCGCGCATCTCATTCGCGGCCAACCGGCTGGTGTACGGCCGCTGGACCTCGCAACTGCCCAGCCGGTTCGTCGACGAACTGCCGATGGCCCACGTCGAGGCCGAGAGCGACACCGGCTATTACGGCGTCACCCCGGGCATGAAGGACGCCAAGAGCCGCTGGGACGAGATGCCGACGTTCGGCGCGGGCTACGCCTCCCCCGGCTGGAAACGGGCGCAGTCGTTCACCGCGGGACGGAGCCCGGCGGCGCGGCCCGCGCGGCACGCCTTGATCGAGGGGGATGGACGGCTGGTGGCCACGGCCGACCCGAAGGCGGGCGCCGACTGGTCGCTGGGCCAGCGCGTGTTCCACCAGAAATTCGGCTACGGCGCGGTGACGGCGATCGAGGGCAACAAACTGCTGATCGACTTCGAGAAGGCGGGCGAGAAGAAGGTGATCGATACGTTTGTGGAGAAGGCTTGATCACGACGCGCCGCGCAGCGCGTCCAGCAACTCCGGCCGTTTCCGCAGATACTTTACCGCCTGCCGCCGCAGCCCCTCGATGTCGGGCTTGAGGTAGTTCGCCATCCCGCCGTCGTCGCCGCGCAATTCGCCGAACACGGCGAGGGCGAAGGCCCAGCTGCGCGGCGAGAGATAGCCGGAGGAGCGGCTGCGCCAGCCCTGGCTGAAGGCGTCGCCGTGCTGTTCGAAGCTGAAGGCGGAATTGGCTCCGAACACGCCGAGGCCGGCGAAGGCGACGGTCAGGTCCGTCATCAGCTCGTGGGTTTCGTCCTCGACCAGATCGGCTTCGGAGGCGAGCAGATAGTGAGCCATTTCGTGGGCGAGCGTCGCGACCAGTCCCATGGGGCCGTCCAGCAGGCCCGGCGCATAGGTAATCACGACGGCGCCGTCGGGTTCGGTCCGGAACGTGCCGCCCGGCGCATCGTCACCGGCGATGTGAACGAACTGGGCGACCTGGGCTCCGACGGCGCTGTGCGGTTGCTGGACCAGCGAGCAGGGCCAGTCCGGCATCCCCATGATCGCCTTGACGCAGGCGAAGACGTGTTCGGCCTTGTCATGGCCGGTCGCCTCGGTCGGCGGAAAGAATTCCCGCGTCGGGAGGGCGACCGGCGTCTCCGCGAGCGACCGCCCCTCGCCGAACCGCTCGATCAGCGTGGTCCAGACGTCGAGATGCCATTGCTCGACCTCGGCATCGAGAAAGGTCCGCGCGCCGAACAGTCCTGACAACACCTGGCGCCCCCTCCCGAACAGGGAGGACGACGCCCGCCCCAACCCTTCGTTAAGCCTGAGCGCCGACCCTGCATCCGTGCGTGAGTCCCGTCCAGTCGAGGCGCCGGCCGAACCCGCCCCCGCCCTGTGGGAGCGGGCGCTGTGCATTGTCATCATCGCCATGCTGACCGGCGCCTTGATCGGGCCGGTGTTCGCGCCGACGCAGGAGGAGACGCCGATCCTGCGGCTGGTCTGGCTGCCGGCCTATGCGGCGATCGCCTTGCTGGTCGCGGCGCGGATCGACCGGATGTGGCGCGTCTGGCCCGCGGCGATCATTCTGCTGGGCCTGCTGGCCCTGACCTTCGCCTCGAAATACTGGTCGATCGATCCGGAAGTGACCCAGCGGCGGACCATCGCCCTGGCCATCAGCGGCCTGTTCGCCCTGTATCTGGGCACGGTGTTCCGGGGTCCGCATCTGCCGCGCCTGCTGATGCTGGCCACGGTGATCATGGCGGTCGGCAGTCTGGTGATGGTGGTCGCCTTTCCCGCCATCGGCATTCATCAGGACGTCAACGCCGGGCTGTGGCGCGGCCTGTGGTACCAGAAGAACCAGATGGGCGCGGTGATGGTGATTGGGGCCACGGCCTCGGCCGCCTGCCTGGCCTCGCCGGACCCGAAGCGGTGGCTGCCGCTGACCGCCCTGATCCTGTCCAGCGGACTGGTGCTGGCGACCCAGTCCAAGACCTCGCTGCTGTGCCTGTTCATCGCCCTGGGCGTGGTGGGCGGCTTCTGGCTGCTGAGGCGCGGCGGGCCGGCGTTCGCCGTCGTCGCCCTGTGGTTCGCCATGGTGGCCGTGGGGGGCGGCATCTGGCTGTGGGAGACCAATTCGGCCCTGGTGCTGGAGGCCTTGGGCAAGGACCCGTCCCTGACCGGGCGCACCGACATCTGGGAAAGCCTGATGCGGCGCGTGGGCGAGCGACCGTGGACGGGGTACGGCTACGGCGCCTTCTGGGGCCGTGACTCCGTGCCGGCGGACTGGGTGCGCAAGGAGACCGGCTGGCTGGTGCCGTCGGCCCACAACGGCTGGATCGACCTGCTCATGGACCTGGGCTGGACCGGCGCCTTCGCCGTCGGCGCGCTGATGATCCTGACCGTGGTGATCGGCCTGTTCCGGTCAAACCGCGCGGGGCCTGACGAGGGTTGGTGGTCGTTGGGCTTCATGGCCGCCTTCCTGGCCTTGAGCCTGTCCGAAAGCATCCTGCTGACCCACCAGGGCCTGCCCTGGGCGCTGTTCATGGCGGTGCTGACGCGCAGCTTCCTTCCCTCGACCAGCGCGGCCCCCGCCCCGCTTGTGGAGAAGCGCCGCCGGGCCTACCAGACCGGTCCCCGAATCGTCTCACAGTATCCGCATGGGTCCCAACGCCGCGCCTTCCCTGTTCGATGACATGCCCGAGCCGCAAGGCCCGGAGCCCGCGCATGCGCCGACCCCAGCCGCCCCCGCGCCCGACCCGGCCCTGACGCCCCAGGCCGTCGCGCCGAGGCCGGAACCCGAACCCGTGCGGGTCGCTCCCGCCCCGTCCGCGCCCGCCCTGCCCGGCAGCTATTCCGCCTCCTCGATCGAGGTGCTGGAAGGGCTGGAGCCTGTCCGCAAACGCCCCGGCATGTATATCGGCGGCACGGACGAGCGGGCCCTGCACCACCTGTTCGCCGAGGTGCTGGACAACGCCATGGACGAGGCCGTGGCCCGTCATGCGAAGCTGATCACCGTCGACCTCGACGCCGAGGGCTGGCTGTCGGTCCGGGACGACGGACGCGGCATTCCGGTCGATCCGCATCCGAAGCACCCCGGCAAGTCGGCGCTGGAAGTGGTCATGACCGTGCTCCACTCCGGCGGCAAGTTCTCCGGAAAAGCCTATGAAACCTCGGGTGGTTTGCACGGCGTCGGCGTCAGCGTCGTCAACGCCCTGAGCGAGCGGCTGGACGTCACCGTCTGGCGCGACGGACACGAATGGACCCAGTCGTTCAGCCGGGGCCTGCCGCTGGGATCGATCGTCCGGGGCCAGCCGTCGAAGAAGAAGGGCACCCTGATCCGGTTCCGGCCGGACGAGGAGATTTTCGGCGTCGGCGCGGCGTTCAAACCCGCCCGCCTGTTCCGCATGGCCCGGTCCAAGGCCTATCTGTTCCGCGGCGTCGAGATCCGCTGGACCTGCGCGCCCGAGCGGATCACCGATCATACGGCGACCGAGGCGGTGTTCCACTTCCCGAACGGCTTGGCCGACGCCCTGTCGGAACGGATCGGCGAGATCGAGACCGTGACGCCGGCCTTCGCCGGACGGGTCGAGCGCAAGGGCGAGGCCGGGGCCGTCGAATGGGCCGTGACCTGGAGCCCGATCGGCTTCGGCGAGGCCGACGGCTTCGTCAGTTCCTATTGCAACACCGTCTCGACGCCCGACGGCGGGACGCATGAGGCCGGCTTCCGCGCGGCGCTGGTCAAGGGGCTGAAGGCCTATGGCGAGCTGACCAATGAGAAGCGGGCGGGGCTGATCACGGCCGAGGACGTCATCGCCAACGCCGGGGCTTTGATCAGCGTCTTCGTGCGCAATCCCGAGTTCCAGGGCCAGACCAAGGACCGCCTGTCGTCGCCCGACGCCCAGCGGCTGGTCGAACAGCTGATCCGCGATCCGCTCGACCACTGGCTGACCGAAAGCCCGAAACAGGCCAACACCCTGCTCGGCTTCGTCATCGAGCGGGCCGAGGACCGGCTGAAGCGGCGCAAGGACAAGGAGGTCCAGCGGGCCCAGGCGACGCGCAAGCTGCGCCTGCCCGGAAAGCTGTCGGACTGTTCGCGCCAGTCGGCCAACGGCACCGAACTGTTCATCGTCGAGGGCGATTCGGCCGGCGGCTCGGCCAAACAGGCGCGCGACCGGACGACCCAGGCCATCCTGCCGCTGCGGGGCAAGATCCTGAACGTCGCCTCGGCCACGGCCGACAAGCTGCGGGCCAATATCGAACTGTCCGACCTGGCCCTGGCCCTGGGCGTGCAGCCGGGCAGCCGGTTCAACATCGAGGACCTGCGCTACGAGCGGATCGTCATCATGACCGACGCCGACGTGGACGGCGCCCATATCGCGGCCCTGCTGATCACCTTCTTCTATCGCTCCATGCCCGAGACGATCCGTCAGGGGCGGCTGTTCATGGCCCTGCCCCCGCTCTACCGGATCAGCGCCGGGCCGCTGTCGGAATACGCCCGCGACGACGCCCACCGCGACGAACTGCTCGCCACGGTGTTCAAGGGCAAGAAGGTCGAGATCGGCCGGTTCAAGGGTCTGGGCGAGATGATGGCCTCCCAGCTCAAGGAGACCACCATGGACCCGAGGAAGCGCACCCTGGCGCGGGTCACGGTGCCCGCCTCGGAGGACGAGATCGAGGATCTGGTCGAACGGCTGATGGGCAAGAAGGCCGAGGCCCGGTTCCAGTTCATCCAGGACAACGCCCAGTTCGCGGTGGCCGATCTGGACGTGTGAGCCTAGGGTGCTCCCGCAAACCGGGAGTTGCTCATGCGTATCGCCGCCGTTCTGGCCCTCGGGCTCGCCCTGACCTGTCATGCGCCAACGCTGGCCCAGTCGGCGCCGCCCGCTCTGACACCGATCCCGCAACCCTCGCCGGCTCCGGTCCCGATCGCGGAGTGGCCGCTGTCGAAGATTTCGGCCATGGGGCAGGAAATCTATCGGCAGGACGTGGCGGCATGGGTCGCCACCGACGCCCTTCTGGCCCGTTTCGAGGGATCGCCGCCAGCCGGCCTGCGCGGCTGGATCGTGGTTCCGGACGGTGAGGACCAGCGGGTCCGATTCGTGTCGCTTGACGGAGAGGTCGTCCGGCCAGGCTGGGACGTCGTGGTTCGGGATGGCCAAGCCGGACCCGTGGAGATCGTCACAGACGGCGTTCTCTCCGATCTGGAACTGTCGCGTTTCCGGGCACGCCAGACAGCCGCGGCAAACATTGGCCGATTGCGCTGTGGACCCAATATGAACTCCGTCGTCGCGGACGATCCGGACAGCGACGGCTGGCTGGTCTGGCTGCTGACCTCGACGACCGACGCCAACATCGTGCCGGTGGGCGGCCACTATCGCTTCACCATCAGCGCCGACGGGATGACGATCCTCGGTCGCGACCAGTTGTCCAACAGCTGTCTGGCCATGCCGAAGTCGGAGCCGTCGCCCGGGCGACAGCTCGCCGGACTGGTCGTCAGCCAGATCGTCTCGCAGACGCCGGTCGAGACCCACGTCTTCCTGTCGCTCCAGAACCGCCTGCCGATCTACGTCGGGGTCGGCGACAAGATTTTCGAGGTCAACGGCGCGGTTATTCGCGAAGTCCGACAGTGATCCGCGTGGTTCTTGGATAGAGATCGTCCGGGAGACGGATGGGTAGCGGGTTCAATCAGGTTCAATCGACGCCTGCTGAAGGTCTGGACGCCTTGTCATCCCCGAAGTAGCGAAGCGGAGAGCGCGTTTTTGTCATCCCCGACGGAGCGAAGCGGAGATCGGGGACGATTGAAGTACCTCCCTATTTCTGCCTCACGGACAGCCCTCTTGGGCTGAGCCGGGAGCAAGGCTGCCACTGCACGGGAACCAAGGGTCTATCCCGTGGGCGGCGTGCGGCTCCAACGACCGGAGCGGCCCCCGCCCGTCTCCCGGCTCAGCCCAAGAGGGCTGTCCGGGAGAGATCGGAGAGGAGGCGTCTCCCGTCCCCGATCTCCGCTTCGCTCCGTCGGGGATGACAAGAGGCAAGTTGCCCTTGCCTGCTGGAGGTGCTCTTGGGCGGGTACATGCCGATTGGTTCAGCAGTTCGCCGGTTCCCCGTAGCGGCTGACGACGGCGGGGGAATCGCCGTCGTCCTCGAGGGAAATCACGATCAGCCGGTCGTATTCGCAGTCGGCCATTTCCGATGGACCGGTCTCGCCCAGCGCCCCGGCGATGAGCGGCACCGTATTGCTGTGACCGACGACCAGCACGACGGCGTCGGCCGGCAGACTGCGGACGCGGTTGGCCACCCTGCGAACATGGGCCTCTGTCCCGCCCTCCAGCGAGATCGCTTCGGGGTTGATGGCGTGCGCCTCCGCGGCCGGACGGGCGGTCAGCCGTGTGCGCTGAAGCGGGGAGGTGAAGACATGGGTCAGGTCGGAGCCGCTGAGCGCGACGGCGAGGGCCATCGCCCGACGCTGACCCTCTTCTGACAGAACCGGATCGGCGCTGGCGTCGGCCTTCTCGGCATGGCGGACCAGGACCACGGTCTGGGCCATGGCCGAGCCGGCGGCGAGCAGCGACAGGGCGGTCGCGAGCAGGAGGCGTTTCATGATCTCAATCCCCGTCATCCTCGGGCGTGTCCCGAGGACCCATTCGACGGTGTCTGGTTGACTGTGACGGCCCGCCGCGCGTGGAGCAAGCCGGGGCCGCCCGTACGAACCGTACAATGGGTCCTCGGGACGAGCCCGAGGATGACGGATAAAATGATCAGTGCGTCTTGACCTCGCCCGGCAGGGCGAAGGCGGGTTCGCCGCTGACCTCGGCATAGACGGAGCTGAGGTCCTCGAAGACGCGGTTCCAGGCGAAGCGTTCGACGGTTCGGACCCGGGCGGCGGCGCCCAGGGCCTCGATGTCGCGGGCGAATAGGGCCTCGACGGCGGCGGCGTAGTGGCGCGGGTCGGCGCTTCTGGCCAACTGGCCGACGGTGTCGTCGACCGTCTCCTTGACCCCGCCGGCGTTGACCCCGACCACCGGGCGGCCGCAGGCCATGGCCTCCAGCACGATCAGGCCGAACGGTTCCTTGTCATTGGCGTGCACGAAGGCGTCGCAGGAGGCGATGATCTTGGCCACGGCCTTGGGGTTGGCCTCGTACGGCAGGGAGACGACTCGCTCCTCGGCCGGCATTCCGGCCCCGGCCCCGACCAGGATCAGGTGATAGGGATCGCCGAGCGCCTGGACCGCCTGGATCAGGACGTCGATGTTCTTCTCGCGCGCCGGGCGGCCGGCGAAGCACAGCAGCCGGGCCGAGGCGGGCAGGTTCAGCTTTTTCAGCAGCCAGTCGCGGTCGCGTCGGTCGGGCCGGAAGGTGTCGATCTCGACTCCCAGCGGGCGGATGACGATGTTGCCGACTCCCGCCTCTTCCAGACGCCGGGCGATGTAGCGGCTGGGCGAGACGACGCGGTCGAACTGGCCGAACAGCCGGGCCCAGCGCTTCTCGACCGGCTTCTTGGCCCATTCGCCGAAATGCAGGGCGGCCAGACCGGCCGGGTCCGAATGACAGAAACCGACGACCGGGCAGCCGGCGCGCTGACCGGCGGCCAGGGCCCCCTGCCCCGGCGTATAGGGATCGCCGGCCTCGATGATCGAGGGATTGAGCGAGGCGACCCAGGCCGCCCAGCGGCTGACCGAGGTCGGCCAGCGATAGCCGTCGCCGAACGGGAGCTTGGTGGCGTGCAACTGGACCAGGCCGTCGTCGCCCGCCTTGTGGTGGGCGCCGGGCACGACCAGCGAATGGGCCACGCCGGGACGGTTGGCTTCCAGCCAGGCCTTCTTGGACTGGAGATAGCGCTTCACCCCGCCCGAACGGGGCGCATAGAGCATGGTGGTGTCGACCAGTCGGGGTCGGCCGTCGTCGCCGGCGGCCTTGGTCGCGGCGAGGGTCTCGGAGACCTCCTCGTCCCAGCCGGGGAACAGGCGCAGTTCGCCTTCCTGCACCTCGAGACCGGCCAGAGTCATCAGCTCGCGTTCGGTCGCGCTGATGCTGGTCGGACCGACGCGCCGGACCCGCCGCTGGATACGGCGGGCCTTGCGGACCTTGGACATGTGCGACTTCACCATGCCCGGCCCGTAACGCCGACGACGGCGAAGCTCAAGCGCTGTCCGTCGGCGGAGTGTCTTCCGAAGGTGAAATCCCACGCCGTGCGAGGGCCTCGCGCAGCAGACATTCGACCTGGGCGTTGACCGAGCGCAGCTCGGCGGCGGCCAATCGTTCGACCGCCGCCATCACCCCGGACGAGGCGCGCATCAGGAAGGGCTTTCGCGGCCGGGCCATGTCAGCCGTACAGGGTGCCCGTGTTGACGACCGGCTGGGCCTCGCGGTCGGCGCAGAGCACGACCAGGAGGTTGGAGACCATGGCCGCCTTGCGGTCCTCGTCCAGCTCGACCACGCCGCGCTCGTTGAGATCGGCCAGCGCGTTCTCGACCATGCCGACGGCGCCGCGCACGATCAGGCGGCGGGCGGACAGGATGGCCTCGGCCTGCTGGCGACGCAGCATGGCCCCGGCGATCTCGGGCGCATAGGCCAGGTGGGCCAGGCGGGCCTCGTCCACGGCCACGCCCGCGGCGGCGACCCGTCCGACCAGTTCGTCGCGAAGCCGGGCGGCCACGTCCTCGGCGTCGGCGCGCAGGGTCATCTCGGACTCCGCCCCCTCCTCGCCGTGATCGTAGGCGTAGTGGCTGGCGATATCGCGCAGGGCGGTATCGACCTGGATGCTCACGAAGGCCTGGTAGTCATCGACATCGAACAGGGCCTGGGCCGAATCCTGGACGCGCCAGACCACATTGGCGGCGATTTCGATGGGGCTGCCGCGCTTGTCGTTCACCTTGAGCTTGTCGCTGGTCAGGTTGCGGACCCGCAGGGACACCTTCTTGCGGCTGTACCACGGCAGGACCCAGCGAAGCCCGGTCTTGCGGTCGGTGCCGCGGTAGGCGCCGAACAGCATGATGGCCATGCCTTCGTTGGGCTGGAGCGAGTACAGGCCGCAGATCAGCAGCAGGCCGACGACGGCCCCGCTGACGCCCGCGACGATCCGCAGGGCGCTGTCAGGGTCCTGGGCGATGCTGACCGGCCCCACGACGAGCAGGGTCATTCCGACCAGCAGCATCAGTATGCCGTTGGCGGTGACGGCCGGGGTTTCGGTGGATGTGGAGTGCGTACGGATCATCGGTCCCTCCCAATTTCGATATAAAAGTGATATCACTTTGATCGCGCACTTGGCAATAGCCTCGCTTTCAGTGTGGCCTGGAGGTCCGCCTTCGGCCTTGCATTCGCCTCAAATTCGAGAAACTTGAGGCAGGCTGGCATGGTCCCTGTTAGAGGATCGCCGGCGTCTCTGCGCGTATCGTCCACAGGGGTTTCTACCGAATGCGTATTCTGCTCGCGACCGCCGTTGCGATCGCTCCCCTGTTGGCGGCCACCGGCGCCATGGCCGAGGTCGTGATTTCGACCGCGCGGACGACGCCGGTCCTGACCTCGAACCCCAACGGCGCCGGTCCCGACGATGTTCGCATTACCACGGGCGGCAGCGTCGCCCTGGTCTCGGGCAATGCGGTTAACGTCGATTCGAACCACGACTTCACCATGGACGGGTCGTCCACGATCACCATGTCGCCGGCCGCCGACGGCGCCACCGCGGTGTTGGTCAACGCCGGCGTGACATCCACCATCACGATCGGTTCGACGATCCGGATCGCCGACGATCTCGCCTCGGATGTCGATACCGACAACGATGGCGACATCGACGGGGCCTGGGCCACCGGCACGGGCCGTTTTGGCGTCCGCTATGCGGCGGGGGCTCCGGTGACGGGCGATCTGATCGTCGGCAGCAACGGCGCCATCATCGTCGAGGGCAACAACTCCTACGGCATCTCGATCGAATCCGGCCTGGTCGGCGACGTCCTGACCCAAGGCGCCGTCCGCGTGTTCGGCGACAACTCCGTCGCGATCCGGACCCAGGGGTCCGTCACCGGCGATTTCAGCCTGCTGGGCCCGGTGACCGCCCGCGGCCTGAACGCGTCCGCGGTCTCCATCGGCGGCGATATCGGCGGACGGTTGACGCTGCAGGGCGCCATCGACGCCACCGGCTATCGCTATACCTCGCGCGGCAGCGACGCCTTCGAGGAAGGCCTGGAGGCCGAAGACAAGCTGCAGGGCGGTCCGGCCGTCATCATCGCCGGCAATGTGGGCGGCGGCGTGGTCGTCGACCGCGCTCCGACCGACACCAGCGCGACCAACCTGGATGAGGACAACGACGGGATCCCCGACGCGCAGGAGGGCACGGGCACCATCAACAGCTACGGCGAAGCGCCGGCCGTCCTTGTCGGTTCGACCACCCAGTCGGTGACACTGGGCGTCGTCGGGACGGGCGACAACGCCTACGGCTTCATCAACCGCGGCACGATCACCGGCCAGGGCGTCTATGACAACATCGCGGCCAATGCGGTCGTGTTCGGGGGCAACGCCGGCCAGACGGTGACGATCGACGGCGGTGTCCGCAATGAAGGCACAACCGCCGCCCTGGCGAGCGAAGCCAGCGCCACGGCCTATCGCTTCGGCCAAGGCGCATCGACGCCGCAGTTCTACAATTCGGGCGCGATCACCGCTGGCGTAGCCAGCGAGACCGCCGCCGCCAGCGCGACCGCGATCCAGATCGACGCCGGCGCGACCCTGACCAGTTTCACCAACAACGGCTCCATCCTGGCCTCGGCCGGCGGCGGCATCGCCACAGTGACGGCGATCAACGACCTCAGCGGCACGCTGGTCTCGATCACCAACACCCGCTCGCTGCAAGCCACCCTGAACCCCAACGCCGACGGCGACCCGATCACCGGAACCACCACGGCCATCAACGTCGCGGCCAACACCACCGGCGTGACGATCCTGCAGAACGGCGTCGCGGCCACGCCGACAGCGCTGGACCCCGACACCGACGGCGACGGCGTGCCGGACAGCATCGAGCCGATCATTGTCGGCGACATCCTGCTGGGTTCAGGCGGCGATACGGTCGACATTCGCAACGGTCTGGTCTTGGGCGACATTGACTTCGGCACGGGGGCCGACACCTTGTCGATCACCGGCGGCGGCGTCGTGCGCGGCGCCCTTTCCGACAGCGGCGGCGATCTGGCCATCAATATCGGGAATGGCTTGCTCGACGCCCGGCATACGTCCCCGCTGAGTATCAGCAGTCTCAACATCGGTGCGGACGGAGACTTGATCGTCACCATCGATCCGGCGAACAGCACGTCCGGCGGGTTCAATGTCGCCGGAACGGCCACCCTCGCCGACGGCGCCGGTCTGGGCGTCCGCTTCACCTCGTTGCTGGCGGCCCCAACGCGGTTCACCCTGATCGATGCGGCGACGCTGAATTTCGGGGCGATCGACCTGGATTCGGTCGATGACAACTCGCCGTTCCTCTACGTCGTCGGCGCGGGCGCCGATGTTCCGGCGGGCCAGGTCTTCGTCGACGTGCGCCGCCGCACCGCGGCCGAGGCCGGTTTCATCCCGGTCGAGGCGGCGCTGTACGACTCCTTCTATTCGGCCATAGGCGGCGCGGGAGCGGTGGGTATCCGCAACGCCTTCCTGGCCCAGAGCGGACGCGACGACTTCGTCAACCTGTACGAGCAGCTGTTGCCGGATCACGCCGGCGGTCCGCTGCTGTCGTTGTCGTCGGGCACCGACGCCGTGACGCGTGCCCTGACGGGCCGCAACGCCTCGGCCGCCCCGGGCGAGACCAGCGCCTGGGTGCAGGAGATCAATTTCTACGCCGACAAGGACAAGACCGACACCTACGGCTTCCGCTCCGAAGGCTTCGGCGTCGCGGGCGGCGTCGAGCGCGGCACGGGCTTCGGCGCCGTGGGAATCACGGCGGCCTTCACCTCGTCCGACCTGGAAGACCCCGAGTCCGCGGCCGAGGAGGTGCTGACGGCCAGCCTGCTGGAACTGGGCCTCTACTGGCGCGCCCAAGGTCAGTACTGGACCACCTGGGCGCGGGGCGCGGCCGGCTACGCGACCTTCAAATCCAAGCGCCGTTTCGTCGGCGGCGGGCTGAGCCTCGCCAATGAATCGGACTGGACCGGCTTCTCCCTGGCCGCCGCCGGCGGCGCCTCCTACGAGCGCAATTTCGGTCGCTTCAGCGTCCGGCCCGAGGTCTATGCCGAATTCTTCTCGCTCAGCGAGGACGGCCGCGTCGAAGAAGGCGGCGGCGACGGCTTCGACCTGGAGATCGACGACCGCAACGGCCACCTGTTCTCTGCCACGGCGGCGGTCAACCTCGGCATGTCGATGGGCGAGAATAGCTGGCTGCGTCCGGAGATGCGGGTCGGCTGGCGCCAGAACATCTCGGTCGATCCGGGCGAGACCATCGCCCGCTTCCGCTCGGGCGGCCCGGACTTCGTCCTGGACGGCGGCTCGATCGAGGGCGGCGGTCCGATCGTGGGTCTGCGCCTGAACGTCGGCAACGAACTGGGCATGCTGACCATCAGCGCCGACGCGGAAATGATCGAGGACTATGTCCGGTATCTGCTGTTCTTGCGCGCCAGCTTCCGGTTCTAGGATACGGGAATCCGGTCGATTTCGCGCGGACGGGCGGCTAGCTCAGCTGGTCAGAGCACCTCGTTTACACCGAGGGGGTCGGGGGTTCGAACCCCTCGCCGCCCACCATCCGTCCGCGGCCCTGATCTCGTCTGATCGTCCGGTCAGACTAGGTTCACGATTGCCGGTTAACCCTGCCGCATCGGGAGAAGGCGTCATGATCAGAACCATCAGAACCAGCGGGACCTTGGTCGCAGCCGTCGGCGCGAGCCTGCTCCTGCAAGGCTGTATCGTCGGGGCCGCCGTCGGCACGGCGGGCGCGGTCGTCGGCGGGGCGGCCAAGGTGACGGGCGCCGTGGTGGGCGCCGGCGTCGACGCCGTCACCACCTCGGATGAAGAGACCCGGGCTCGGCGGGAACGCGAACAGCGCGAATACGAGCGCGAACAGCGGCGCTGCGAACAGCGCCAGCGTCAGGGCCGCGACTGCTAGAGCGGCGAATGGTGATCTAGAGGGTCAGAACGCAGCGCTCGTGGATCGTCGGACGCGAGACCATGATGCGGCTCAGACCCGGCCAGTCCGGCTTGAGCCGGTCGGCGAACCACAGGCACAGATTCTCGAGCGTCGGCAGCTCCAGTCCGGGCTTGTCGTTGAGCAGGCCGTGATCCAGTTCTTCCGCCGCCGCCTTCAGGGCGCGGTCCAGGGCGCCGAGGTCCGCGACCCAGCCGTGGCTGTCCAGCGCCTCGCCGCGCACCGTGGCCTCGACCGAGAAGGAATGGCCGTGCATCCGGCGGTACGGACTGCCGTCCGGCTCGTTGGGAAAGTGGTGGGCCGCGTCGAAGGTCGCCGCCTTGGTGATCTCGAAAACGCTCATCTTACGCCGATGTATTTGTGGGTCTGGACGCTGAGCCGCCATTTGGGGTGGGTCAGGCAATAGTCGATGGCCGCCGCCGTGTTGGCCGCCCGGTCGGGGCCGTCCATGGGCTGGAGCCAGAAGCGTTCGAACGGCAGGTGTTCAAACCGGTCGGGCATGGCGGAGGCCTGGGGGAAGACCAGTTTCAGCTCATGCCCTGCGGTCTGGACGACGGGCGCTTCGGCCTTGGGGCTGACGCAGATCCAGTCGATGCCGTCCGGAGCGGCCAGCGTGCCGTTGGATTCCACGGCGATCTCGAAATCGCGCGCGTGAAGCGCCTCGATCAGGGCGGCGTCGAGTTGCAGCAGCGGCTCGCCGCCGGTGCAGACCACCAGTTTCGGGTCCCCTGCCCGGCCCCGCCACATCGCCGCGACATGGTCCGCGAGGGTGTCTGCTGTCGTGAACTTGCCGCCGCCGTCGCCATCGACGCCGACGAAATCGGTGTCGCAGAAGGTGCAGACCGCCGCCGCCCGGTCCCGCTCGAGCCCGTTCCACAGATTGCAGCCGGCGAAGCGCAGGAAGACGGCCGGACGCCCGGCCTGTCCGCCCTCGCCCTGCACCGTCAGAAACACCTCCTTGGCCGAATAGGTCATGCGGCCGCCCATTCCGCGTGGCCGGCCGCGCGCAACTCGCAGGCCGGGCAGTCGCCGCAGCCGTAGCCCCAGCCGTGTCGATGGGCGCGGTCGCCGCGATAGCAGGTGTGCGAGGCCTCGACGATCAGTTCGACCAGGGCGGTCCCGCCGAGACTTTCGGACAGGGTCCAGGTCTGGGCCTTGGTGAGGGCCATCAAGGGGGTTTCGATGACGACGGGCTTGTCCAGGCCCAGGCCGAGCGCTGTCGCCATGGCGTCGATCGTCTCGCGGCGGCAGTCGGGATAGCCGGAATAGTCGGTCTCGCACATGCCGCCGACCAGCACGTCCAGACCGCGACGATCCGCCAGCGCGGCCGCACAGGCCAGAAAGACCAGATTGCGGCCGGGCACGAAGGTGGTCGGCAAGCCGCGCGCGTCCAGCTCGATGGCGCGATCGGCGGTGAGGGCGCTGTCGGCGATGCGGCCGTAGCCGGCCAGATCGACCACGTGGTCCGGTCCCAGCCGCCCGGCCCACTGCGGCAGGACCGCCGCCATGCCCTCACGCACCTTCAGGCGCGCCTCCATCTCGACCGCGTGGCGTTGGCCGTAGTCGAAGCCGACGGTCTCGACCCGCGCATATCGCCCCAGCGCCCAGGCCAGACAGGTCGCGCTGTCCTGACCGCCCGAGAACAGGACAAGGGCCGATTTGGCTGGGGTTGGCAGGGTTTCGCTCATGACAAACCTGCGGTCGGCCGCTCGGCCGCGCGCATGGACAAAGGGATGGACCGCTGATCGTCGCGGGCGGGCCTTCTACACCAGCCACGCGGACAGGGCAAAAGGGGCGCGAAAACGGCGGTTACCGCCTTAACCCTTCCGCAAACGGTTGTGGGACAATGTCCACCGGTCGCAGTGGAGTACCGGCCCGAAATGCCGACCATCGAAGTTCTGACTGAACGCGCCGAGGCCGTGTCGCCCCAGACGCCGGGAGGCGAAGTCTTCGCGCGTTTCGAACGCGAGCCCGACACACTGGTCATTCCCGTGGTCGAGGACGGCCGTCCGGTGGGGCTGGTCGAACGCAACGCCTTCCTGCTGAAGATCGCCGGCGCCTTCGGCCACGCCCAGTTCGCCCACCGCCCCGTGCTGCACGTGATGGACGCCGAGCCCGCGGTCGTCGAGGCCGGGGTCAGCATCGACACCTTCTGCGACGTCCTGCTGAAGGGCGGCGCGGCGGCCCTGATGCGCGGCTTCATCGTCACGCGAGACGGCCGCTATCATGGCGTCGGCACGGCGGTCTCCCTGCTCCAGGCGGTCAACGACCTGCAGCGCCAGAAGAACATCGAACTGGCAGACCAGGCCCGCGCCCTGACCGACACCCGCGCCCAGGCCCTGGAATCGGCCCGCTCCAAGAGCCAGTTCCTGACCATCATGAGCCATGAACTGCGGACGCCGATGAACGGCGTGCTGGCCGTGGCTGAACTGATGCGGCGTCAGCCGCTAAACGCCCAGGCTCACGCCCACATCACCACGATCGTGGAATCGTCCGAGACCCTGCTGCGCATCCTCCAGGACGCGCTGGACCTGTCGCGGGCCGAGGCCGGCGAGCTGGAGCTGAACCCGACCGCCACGCCGCTGCGCGCGCTGATGGACGAGGTCCAGGGTGCCTGGGCGCCGCGCGCGTCGCGGGACAACGTCACCCTGATGGTCAGCTATGAGGGCGACACCGAACTGGCCGCCGTGATCGACGGCCCGCGGGTCAAGCAACTGTTCAACAACCTGATTGGCAACGCCCTGAACTTCGCCCGCAACGGCGTGGTCGAGGCCGGGCTCAAGGCCGTCGCCGTGGGCGACCGCATCCAGCTGGAAGGCCGCGTCCGGGACGACGGGGCCGGCATCGACGCCGACCGCGTCGAGGCGATCTTCGAGCCCTTCGTGCATGGATCGGGACAGGACGGCGCCGGCCTGGGCCTGGCGATCTGCCGCCAGATCGCCGACCGCATGGGCGGCCGCATCTGGGCCGAGAACAATCCGGGCCGCGGGGCGACCTTCGCCTTCGATCTGGATGTCCAGCGCACCGAGGTCGAGGCCGCGGCGGCTTCCAACGTCGAAAATCTCGGCGGCGAGGGCGGCGGGACGAGCAATCCACACATCCTGATCGTCGACGACAATGCGACCAACCGCGTCGTGGCCCAGGCCCTGTGCGAGATGTTCGGCTGCACCTCTGAAACGGCCGAGGACGGCGTCGAGGCCCTGGAAGCGGTGCAGGAGCGGCGCTTCGACCTGATCCTGATGGACATCAAGATGCCGCGTATGGACGGGGTGCAGGCGACCCAGGCGATCCGCGCCCTGACGGGTCCGGCGCGCGACATCCCGATCGTCGCCCTGACCGCCAACGCCGACCTCGACGACGCCAGGAAATACGTCGCCAGCGGCATGGCCGCCGTGGTCGAAAAGCCGATCAAGCCCGAGCGCCTGCGCATGGCCATGAACCTGGCGCTGGAACAGACCGCCGCGGCCGCCGAAGCGGCGCCGCAGACCGGCCGCAAGACCCGCTCGGCCGCCTGACCCGCGCGGTCGAGGCGCCCTTGCGCTCCGTCCCGGACGGACCGAGAAGCGGACGATGAGTCCCTCGATCCATGATCTCCTGCCCCAGCTGGCCGCCGGCGCCGCCCACACCCATGCGCTCGGCTTCGTCTATGACAGCGTCGAAGGCGACCGGGTTCGCATCCGGGCGCCGTGGCGCGAGGATCTGGTCGGCGATCCCGACACCGGCGTGCTGTCGGGCGGACTGGTCACCACCCTGCTGGACCATGTCGGCGGACTGGCGGTCTGGATCGCGCTCGGCCAGTTCGAGACCATCGCCACCCTGGACCTGCGCGTCGACTATATGCGGGCCGCCGGGGCCCGGCGCGACCTGATCGCCGAGGCCCGCTGCTACCGCCTGACCCGGTCGGTCGCCTTCGTGCGCGCCTGGGCGTTCGAAGAAAGCCCGGACGACCCGGTCGCGGCCGCCCAGAGCGCCTATATGCTGGCCTCCAGCGGCGGCCGGGGAGCGGGCGCCAATCTGAAGGCCGCCAGTCTTGAGACGGGGCGCGGACGATGAGCGACCTGCTGGACCGCCTGCCCTACGCCCGGTTTCTGGGCCTGAAGACCGTGCGCGAGAGTGACGCCCTGACCGTCACCATGCCGTTCGCGGACAGGCTGATCGGCAATCCGGTCCTGCCGGCGCTGCACGGCGGCTCGACCGCCGCCCTGCTGGAGCTGACCGCGGTGGCCCAGGTCGCGGCGCTCTATCCCCGGCTGCGTCTGCCGCGCCCGATCAATGTCACCGTGGCCTATCTGCGCTCGGGCCGGCCCGTGGACGTCCACGCCCGCGCCCGAATCAGCAAGGCCGGACGCCGGGTCGCTCATGTGCTTGCCGAGGCCTGGCAGGATGACGAGAGCCAGCCGATCGCCGCCCTGACCGCTCACTTCCTCATGGCCGATGATGACTTCTAGTTGTGTTTGATTGCAACCTGTGCTGGTCTCCCCTCGTGACGCTCCGTCACTGGGAGGAACCATCATGTCCAGAATGCTCGTCGGCGAAGCCCTCGCCGCACGCCTCTACGCGGCCGAAGCCGCCATCGATCAGGCCCTGATCGAGACCGCCACCCTGGCGGCCGCCCTGCCCGCCGCCCGGGCGGACGCCTGGTTGTCCGCCGTGACCGGCCAACGCGCCTTCGACGGGACCGCCGGCGCCGTCGTCGCCCTGTCCCAGGCGCGAGCCCATATCGTCCAGACCCACACCACCCTGACGGCACTGGCGCGCAAGCTGGGGTTGGAAACCCTGGCCGTCGGCCCGGTCGACAAACCCGGCGACGGTCCCCCCATCGGCGGGGGCGGCGGCGACGGCGGCGGAGTTTCTTCCGCTATGGTCAACAAATCCCTACCAGGGGTAACCGAGACGTGTTAACGGCTTGTTCATCTGTTTCTTAAGTGGGAGGCTTGAATGAACAAGACTGAAGTGATCAAGAGCGTTGCCGGCGATCTGACGGCGGCCGAACTGGCGCTGGATACGGCGATCGCGCAAACGACCACCCTGATCCAGTCGATGATCGGCGCCCGCACGGCCCTGACCCTGTCGCCGATCTCCGGCGCCGGCTCGCAAGCCCGGGCCATGGAAGCCATCGCCGCCATGGCGACGGCTCGTGAGGCCCTCGTCGCCTGCCATGAAGAACTGGCCAAGGATCACCGTCGCCTCGGTTACGGCGTCTATGCGGTCGGCATTCTGAACAAGCCGGCCGAGCCCGCTCCGCCGTCGATGAAGGCCGAAAGCCGGCTCCGCGCCGTTTAATTTGGAGTCATGTACGATACCGGTCATTCCGGTCTGGACAGACTCGATGCAGTATCGCCCCCATGCCGTTCGGTATGGGGGCGATTTCATGTTTGACACGCTGTCGGCTCAGATCGGAGCTGGTCTTACCGTCATTGTCGTCGCCTTCGCCTTTCTCAAGGGCGGCGAGCCGGAACGGATTGCTTCAGGTTCCTATGTTCTGGGCTGGTTTGCATCTCTTCTTATTCAGGAAGATAGGGCCTCCGGCGGTACGCAGTGGGGCCTTAGAGTCTGACTCATAATGTTTCTGAACATGTTCAGGGGTTTGCGAGTCGTCGGGTCATGAGTTGGACCGAGGCGAGCAGGAGCCATGCGGTTGAGCTCTCGAGGGTCTTTTCGAAGTCCTTGGCCAGTCGCCGGTTGCGGTTGAG
>CALSBO010000024.1:0-39288 GCA_943373195.1 Brevundimonas vancanneytii | reverse complement strand
AGGGCAACGGGCGCGCGCCTCCAGCCGCTCCCGGATCTCCAGCCCCGTCGTCCCGGCCTCGCCGTCGATGGGTCGCTAGCGATTGATACTCAACGGACAGAGTTGCACCGACTGCACGGTCTGGATCACCTGGCTTCCTAGGCAGTTGTAAGCACATTGGCGGGTTGCGCCGGTTAGCGCCTCGCCGGTCTTCATGCACACCACAGCAGGGCGAGGATAAGTCTGTTGCGGAACAGGAGCGCTAGGCGAATAGCCACCGGGCGGTACGTAGCCTGAGAAGTTTGGCGGTGCATTCTGGCGGACTTCGCCGTTTCCGTAGCTGGATACGCGGCCTTGCGTAAGCGTCACATAGTAGTCGGTGCGATCCCAACTCCAGCCCGACATCAGCCTGTTCGAGTATTTCAAAACCTCGGTCGATCCGTTCGCCTGAACACCGTCGGGCGCCCCCATGATCTCAACCACTTCGGCGCGGGTCATCCCGACGGCTATTTCCCGGACCTGATCGCCGGTGATGCAGCCCGCCAACAGAATGGCCACCAAACCAAGAAGCAAAGCTCGCATGACAGATCTCCCTCTCGCGCCCTTGATCGCACGACGGACCAGAAAAGAAAAAGGGCGCTCCGGTTTCCCGAAGCGCCCTCCTCCATACCGTATGTGAAACGGCCTAGCGCTTCGAGAACTGGAACGACTTGCGGGCCTTGGCGCGGCCGTACTTCTTGCGCTCGACGACGCGGCTGTCGCGGGTCAGGAAGCCGTGCGGCTTCAGGACCGGGCGCAGCGCCGG
Source organism: Brevundimonas vancanneytii (assembly GCA_943373195.1). Taxonomy (GTDB): domain Bacteria; phylum Pseudomonadota; class Alphaproteobacteria; order Caulobacterales; family Caulobacteraceae; genus Brevundimonas; species Brevundimonas vancanneytii_B. The sequence goes on along the minus strand of CALSBO010000024.1, from coordinate 38,504 downwards.
CTCATAGTGGGTCAGGGCGTGCGACAGGCCGTGGCGGATCGCGCCGGCCTGGCCCGACAGGCCCGAGCCCTGCACGGTGCAGTCGACGTCGAACTGGGTCAGGCGGTCGGTCACCTCCAGCGGCTGGGCGATCATCATGCGCAGGATTTCGCGGGCGAAATACTGCATCTGATCCTTGCCGTTGATGGTGATCTTGCCCGAGCCGGGCTTGATCCACACGCGGGCGATCGCGTTCTTGCGCTTGCCGGTCGAATAGGCGCGGCCCTGGGCGTCCAGCTTCTGGACGTAGACCGGGTGCTCTTCACCGGCGCCGGGGCTCTGCATGCCCTTCAGGGCGTCGAAGCCGGTCAGGGTTTCGGTCGGCGCGGTTTCCACGGCGGGCGTTTCAGCAGTCACGTCGGTCATGCTCAGACGCTCCGGGTGTTCTTGGCGGACGCCGACTTGAAGTCGATCGTTTCCGGCTGTTGGGCTTCATGGGTGTGCGCCGCGCCGGCGAACAGGCGCAGGTGCGTCATCTGCAGGCGAGCCAGCGGGCTCTCCTTGGGCAGCATGCGCTCGACAGCCTTCTCAAGGACGCGTTCCGGGAAACGGCCGTTCAGGACCTTCTCCGGGGTCGTCTGCTTGACGCCGCCCGGGTGACCGGTGTGGCGGTAGTAGATCTTGTCGGTGTTCTTCTTGCCGGTGAACACCACCTTGTCGACGTTGGTGACGACGACGTAGTCGCCGCAATCGACGTGCGGGGTGTAGTCGCCGCGGTGCTTGCCGCGCAGACGGTTGGCGATGAAGGTCGCGAGACGGCCCACCACGACGCCTTCGGCGTCGATATGGATCCATTTCTTCGTGACCTCGGCCGGCTTCAGCGAAGCCGTGGTGCTCTTCAGCATTTCAAGGGTCCTGGGAGACGAACGATTGCCCCTCCCGATGACAGGGACGAGCGGAAGGCGCGCTGATAGAGGAAGGGGGGCGTGGGGTCAAGGCGATGCAAATGCGCATACCGCGCTCATCCTCTTGAAATATATCATCTATCTTATAACGGTATTAAAATACCATACACTTTGCGTTCTCCCTCCCCTCATGGGGAGGGTGGCTGTCGCGATAGCGACAGACGGGTGGGGAACCGCCGCACCTTCGTGCGCTGCCCTGACACTCCCCACCCTGTCGTCGCTTCGCGCCGACATCCCTCCCCACTTCGGGGGAGGGAGAAGACAACGCCCCTCCACCGCGCTAAACCGCCGCCGAACCTTCAGGAGCCTCCCCCATGACCGTCGCCGCCCGCCTCGCCGAACTCGGCATCAACCTGCCGGAACCCGCCAGGGCGGTGGCCAACTATGTGCCCTTCGTCCAGACCGGAAACCTGGTCCACATCTCCGGCCAGCTGTCGAACGACGCCGCGGGCGGGATCAAGGGCACGGTCGGCGCCGACGTGAGCCCGGAACAGGCGAAGGACGGCGCCCGCATGTGCGGCGTCAATCTGCTGGCCCAGATGTCGGCCGCCCTGGACGGCGATCTCGAGCGCGTCGTGCGCGTCGTCAAACTGGGCGGCTTCGTCCAGGCCGCCGGCGACTTCGAGGCCATCCCCGCCGTCATCAACGGCTGCTCGGACCTGATGGTCGAGGTGTTCGGCGACAAGGGCCGCCACGCCCGCTCGGCCGTCGGCGTCTACAGGCTGCCCCTCGGCTTCGCCGTCGAGGTGGACGCCATCGTGGAAGTGCGGTGATTCCGTTCTTTTTCCGCTCATCCCCGCGAACGCGGGGACCCAGTTCTTTCGCGAGGCAGGGTGCGCAGGATCGACTGTTGGACCAGGATCGGCGGCGCCCATCATCCAAAGCACTGGGTCCCCGCGTTCGCGGGGATGAGCGGATGTGAGTTTCCAGATCCAGGTCCACCCGTCCGTCGCCGACATAGGCCGACAGGCCTGGGACGCCTGCGCGGCCCCCTCCGGCGACCCGTTCGTCTCCTTCGACTTTCTCGACGCCTGCGAGGCCTCGGGCAGCGCGGCGCCGCAGCAAGGCTGGGCCGGGCGGCACCTGGCCCTGCGCGACGCCGCCGGCCGCGTTCTCGGCGTCATGCCCCTCTGGCTCAAGGGCCACAGCCAGGGCGAGTACGTCTTCGACCACAGCTGGGCCGACGCCTATGAGCGCGCCGGCGGCCGCTATTATCCCAAGCTGCTGGCCGCCGTGCCCTTCACCCCCGTGACCGGCCCGCGCTTCCTCGCCCACCCCGACGCGGACGCGACCACGGTGCGGCAGGCCCTTCTACAAGGCGCGATCGCCCTGACCGAACGGCTCGGCGTCTCGTCCCTGCACGTCACCTTCCCGACCCGGCCCGAATGGGAGGGGATGGGCCGGGCCGGTCTGCTGCAGCGCCAGGACATGCAATACGTCTGGCGCAACGACGGCTATGCGACGTTCGACGACTTCCTGTCGGCCCTGTCGGCCAGCCGCCGCAAGACCATCCGCCGCGAACGCCGCGAAGCCCGCGCCGGGCTCGACATCCGCGTCCTGACCGGCCCGGAGATCACGGACGCCCACTGGGACGCCTTCTTCGGCTTCTACATGGACACCGGCGCGCGAAAATGGGGCCGGCCCTATCTGACCCGGGACTTCTTCAGCCGCCTCGGCGCGACCATGGCCGATCGCATCGCCCTGGTCATGGCCTTCCGCGACGGAGACGCCATCGCCGGCGCCCTGAACCTGATCGCTCGCGACGCCCTCTACGGCCGTCAGTGGGGCGCGGTGGAGGACGTCCCCTTCCTCCATTTCGAGCTCTGCTACTATCAGGCTGTCGAATTCGCCATTTCACGCGGCCTGTCGCGCGTCGAGGCGGGGGCGCAAGGGCCGCACAAGATCGCCCGCGGATACCTGCCCTCGCCCGTCTACTCCGCCCATTTCATCGCCGATCCGGCCCTGCGCGAGCCCGTGGCCCGCTACCTCGACGGCGAACGTCCGGCCGTCGCGGCCGAGATCGACGCCATGACCGCCGAACTGTCGCCGTTCAAAAGGGCCGAATGACCGCTCAGTCGGCGGCGGGCCGCTTGGGATCCTCGCCGATGAACCAGCCGGCGATCCAGCTGACGACGCCGGTCACCACCGCCGCGCCGATCCCCGCCATCAGGCCGTCCACCACGAACCCGCCCAGCAGGGAGGCGACCAGTCCGATCATCGCCGCGTTCACCACCAGCAGGAACAGGCCGAAGGTGATGATGGTCAGCGGGAAGGTGATGAAGGTCAGGATCGGCCGCACGATCGCATTGGCGATCCCCAACAGCAGGGCCGCCGCCAGCAGCGATCCGTTCGACAGGAAATCCACCCCCGTCACCACCCGCGCCGACAGCCACAGGCCGAAACAGGTGACCAGGAACTGGACGATGAAGCGAAGCATGGCCGTCTCTCCGAATGAAGCGTCACAATAGCCCGAATCGGCGCGCCGGGCTCCCCGTTTCCGCCGCCGGTTGCTACGGTGGCCCGGACCGACGGAGCCCCCGATGAGCCTGCACGCGCCCTACGATCCCGACAACATCTTCGCGAAAATCCTCCGCGGCGACATCCCCTCGGTGACGGTCTGGGAGGACGACCATGTGCTGGCCTTCATGGACGTCTTTCCGCAGTCCGAGGGTCATGTGCTGGTGATCTCCAAGACCTCGACCGCCAGGACCCTTCTGGACATGGAGTCCGAGGTCCTGGCCCGGCTGACCGTCGCCGTCCAGCGCACAGCCCGCGCCGTCGAGAAGGCCCTGCGCCCCGAAGGCTTCCAGATCATGCAGCTGAACGGCGAGGCCGGCGGCCAGACGGTCTTCCACCTGCATTTCCACATCGTCCCGCGCTGGGCCGACCGGCCGATGAAGGGCCACGGCCACGCCCCCATGGCCGAGGCCGCCGCCCTGCGCGTGCTCGCGGACCGGATCGCCGCCGAACTCGACTGAACGCCGTTCCTTGACCAGCGACGCGACAAGCGTAGCCTTATCCGTTCGCGGAGCATCCGCGCGCCTTGGGAGGGGCACATCATGACGGCGAAACTGAATTGGCTGGGCATCATCGTGGCGACCGTGGTCGCCTTCTTCATGGGGTTCCTTTGGTACGGCCTGATCTTCGAGGCGACCTGGCTTGAGCTCACCGGCAAGACCAAGAGCGAGGACATGTCCATGCTGCCGATGGCCTGGGGCTTCGGCCAGACCTTCGTCACCATGGTCGGCCTGGGCTGGTTCATCGCCCGCGGCGGATCGAGCGGCTGGATGGCAGGGTTGAAGATCGGGCTGGTCGCGGGCGTCTGTTTCGCCCTGATGACCTCGGCCTACGGCTTCATCTACGAGACCGCCCCCATGGGTCTGCTGCCGATCGACTGGAGCCACCTGCTGGTGATCTACGCCCTCGGCGGCGCGATCATCGGCGGCCTGAAGATGAAACCCAAGGCCTGACACGCCCTTGAAACGGGAGCGGGTTCCCGTGCATCGTGACGCCCATGGCGCTTCTGTACGGTGATCCCGCTCCTGCCTTCGCGGCCGCGGGGATCAGCAATCCCCGCTACGTCTTCGACACGGCCGCGGGCCGCTATCTGCTGCTGGCCTTCGTTCCGGCCGGACCGGCGGTGGCCCGCGCCGTCACGGCGCTCGAACGACAGCGTCCGGCGTTCAACGACACCCACGCCAGCGCCTTTGTCGTCATTGTCGGCAAGGACAAGGGCCGCAAGAAGCGCGAGGACGGCATCCCGGGCCTGCGCTTCCTGTTCGACGAGGACGGCGCGGTCGCCGCCCTTTACGGCGCGACGGAAACCGAGCGCTGGTTCCTGATCGACCCGGCCCTGCACGTCATGACCGGCGTTGAGGCCGACCAGGCCGCCGCCCTCGTCGACCGCGTCGCCGCCCTGCCGCCCCCCGGCCGTCACGGCGGACCCGAGGGCTCGGCCCCCGTGCTGCTGACCCCTCGCATCTTCGAACCGGCCTTCTGCGAGCGGCTGATCGCGCTCTACCGCGAGGTCGGCGGCGAGCCGTCCGGTTTCATGCGCGAGGTCGACGGCGTCACCACCCTGATGATGAACGACCAGCACAAGCGCCGCTCGGACGTGATCATCGAGGACGAGATGCTGCAGCAGCAGGCGGTCGCCCGCCTCAATCGCCGCCTGCTGCCGCAGATCGAAAAGGTGTTCAACTTCAGGGCCACGCGGATCGAACGCTATCTGGTCGCCCGCTATGACGCCGAGACCGGCGGCTTCTTCCGTCCGCATCGCGACAACACCACCAAGGGCACCGCCCACCGGCGGTTCGCGGTTTCGATCAATCTGAACGCCGACTATGTGGGCGGCGACCTGCGCTTTCCCGAATACGGCCCGCGCACCTATCGCCCGCCCCCCGGCGGGGCGGTGGTCTTCTCATGCTCCGTGCTGCACGAGGCCACGCCCGTGACCCGGGGCGAGCGGTTCGCCTTCCTGCCCTTCCTCTATGACGAGGCGGCGGCGAAGATCCGGCAGGAAAACCTGAAATTCCTCGACCCGGCTCTCACGGCCTAATCGGCGCGGAACTGTAGTTCGGCGAGGCGGGCATAGAGGCCGCCCTGGGCCATTAGCGACTGGTGCGTGCCCTCCTGCACCACCTTGCCGTCCTCCATCACCACGATCCGGTCGGCGCGCAGCACGGTGGCCAGCCGGTGGGCGATGACGATGGTGGTGCGGCCCCGCATGGCCTGGTCCAACGCCGCCTGCACCAGCCGCTCGTTCTCGGCGTCCAGCGCCGAGGTGGCCTCGTCCAGCAGCAGGATCGGCGCGTCGCGGACCAGGGCCCGGGCGATGGCCATCCGCTGACGCTGGCCGCCCGACAGGCTCTTGCCGCGCTCGCCCAGAGGCGTGGCGAACCCCTCGGGCAAGGCCTCGACGAAGCCCAGGGCCTGGGCCTCGTCGGCGGCGGCGCGGATGTCGTCGTCGGTGGCGGCTTCGCGCCCGAAACGGATGTTCTCGCTGGCCGAGCCCGAGAACAGCGGCGCCTCTTGCGACACCCAGGCGAAGCGGCCTCGCACGGCGACCGGATCGGCTTCCCGCACATCGATCCCGTCGACCGACACCATGCCGGACTGCGGATCATAGAAGCGCAGCAGCAGACGGAAGACCGTGCTCTTGCCCGCGCCCGAAGGCCCGACCAGGGCCACGGTCTCGCCGGGCCGCACCGTCAGCGAAAATCCCTTCAGCGCCGGCAGGTCGGGCCGGCCGGGATAGGCGAACCGCACGGCCGACATCGACACCTCGCCCGTCGGCGGCTCGGGCAGGGCGCGCGGCGTCGCGGGCGGGCGGATGGCCGCCTCGCTGCGCATCAGTTCGTCGATCCGCTCCATGGCTCCCGCGGCCTTCTGCACATCGCCCCAGCTCTCGCCGAGCGCCCCCACCGCCCCGGCCGCGAACACCGACAGGAGCACGAATTGCAGCAGGGCGCCGTTGCTCATCCGACCCGCGATCACGTCCTGAGCCCCCAGCCACAACACCAGGGTCACCCCGCCGAACATCACCACGATGATCATGGCGGTCATCAGGGCCCGCGCCTTCATCCGGGTCAGGGAGACGCCGAAAGCCTCCTCCACGGCCTTGCCGAAGCGGGCGATGGCGCTGGCCTCGCGGCCGAAGGCCTGCACCGTCTCGATGGCGTCCACGCTCTCGCCCGCGAACCCCACCGCATTGGCGAACCGGTCCTGCGAGGCGACCGTCAGCTTGCGCACCGTGCGGCCGAACAGGAAGATCGGCCCCAGCAGCACCGGCACGACCAGCAACACCATGCCCGTCAGCTTGGGGCTGACCACGAACAGCAGCGCCGTGCCCCCGACCAGGGTCAGGAAATTCCGCAGGGCGAACGACACCGAGGTCGTCAGCAGGGTCTCGACCAGGGCGATGTCCGTGGTCAGGCGCGACAGCACCTCGCCCGTCCGCATCGAGGCGTAGAAGGCCGGGTCCAGCGTCAGGATGCGCCCGAACAGCCCCTTGCGCAGGTCAGCGATGACCCGCTCGCCCGTCTTGGTGACGAAATAATAGCGAACCGCCGTGGCGAACCCCAGGAACAGGGCGTTCGCGCCCAGCAGCAGGAACCACAGGTTCAGCTGCGCCCCGCCGTTCACGAACCCGTTGTCGATCGCTCCGCGCGCCGCCGCCGTCAGGGCCAGCGAGGCCGCCGTGGACAGGATCAGCCAGACGCCGGCCATGGCGACATGGCCCTTGTGACGCATCGCATAGGGCAGCAGCCGCGCCAGGGGTCGAATGTCCCGGCGGCGCTCACGGCGTTCACCCGCCTCGCCCATCTGTTCGGCCAGCAAGGCGCCCGCCCCGGGGCGTCCCCGGATATCTGCGGCGGCGTCGGCGGAGGCGGCGGTTGCATCGGTCATGGCGCGCGCCTCTTGCCCCGGAACGCACCCCGGTGTAAACGCCGCCGCTCATTCCCGCCCCCAAACCCTTTCTTGAGGGCTATTGGCGGGTTTTCTCATTTTCGCGCTCCGACGGTCGGCATCGTCATCGCGCAGAGACCGGACCAGGACCATGAAGGCGGACACGCACCCCGACTACCATTTCATCACCGTGACGATGACGGACGGCGCCACCTACCAGACGCGCTCGACCTACCAGAAGGAAGGCGCCGTCCTGAACCTGGACATCGATCCGCTGACCCACCCGGCCTGGACGGGCGGCAACGCCCACCTGCTGGACCGCGGCGGCCGCGTCTCGCGCTTCAACAACAAGTTCGCCGGCTTCATCAAGAAGTAGGCGGGTCCTGACGGGCCGGGCTTTCGGGCCACACCCGCGGACAAGACGACGGCAAAGGCGTCGGTCCCCCGGACCGGCGCCTTTCTGTTTGCCCGGAACGCCGATAACATGCCCGGTGTTGGCTTCGGGGGCGTGGACGTGGGGTCCCGTGTCGAAGCGGGCGAAGAGACCTTGACGATGAATCGACGGCAACTGGGACTGGGCGCGGCGGTGTCGGCCTTCGCGTCGGCCGTGGGACTGGCGGCAAGGGCCCAGACCCGCGATCCGGCGGCCGTGGCCTTCTACGACGGCTTCAATGATCAGCTTGCCCGGCTGCCCGCGGCGGTCCAGCCCGATGTCCGCGCCTTCTACGAACTGAACGGCTGGCGCCCCGTCTGGACCGCCGAACGTCTCCGTGCGCTTCAGGCCGCCGCCGGGCGCGCCGAGCGCCATGGCCTGTCGCCGAGCGACTATTTCGACTTCGAGGCCCTGGCCGCGGTGGCCGACGCCGCCGAGATGCGCACCACGGCCGCCGCCTTGGGCTATGGCCGCGTTCTGGCCGAGGGCCGGGTCCGTCCCGAGGTCGTCGAAGACCTGTGGGAGATGCAGAAGAACCGCGTCGACCTGCCCGTCGGGCTGAACGACGCCCTGGCCCAGAACCGTCTGGTGGACTGGTTCGAGGGTCTGGCCCCCACCGACATCGGTTATTCCAATCTGTCGGCCGGCTATGTCCGCTATCGCCGCCTGATCCGCGACGGCGGCTGGCCCGCCTTCCGTCAGGGCGCGACGATCGAGCCGGGCATGAGCGACGTCCGCATCCCCGTCCTGATCCAGCGTCTGGTGGCCGAAGGCGACCTGGCCGCCGCCGACGGCGCGCGCCTGACCGCGATGGGCGTCGTCTACGGCCCCGAGCTTCAGGCCGCGGCGCGCGGTTTCCAGGCCCGCCATGGTCTCCTCGCCGACGGTCGCCTCGGCACCGGCAGCCAGCGTTCGCTGTCGGCCTCGGCCGAGGACCGCGCCCGTCAGATCGCCCTGAACCTCGAGCGCCGCCGCTGGCTGAAGCGCGAGGTCGCGCCCGAGCGGATCGAGGTCAACACCGCCGCCGCCATCATGGTCTACTGGAAGGACGGACGCCCGGTTCACTCCAACCGCGTCGTCGTCGGCGCCCCCGCGACCCAGACGCCCAGCCTCGAAAAGCCCTTCGCCTCGGTCGTGGCCAATCCGCCCTGGTATGTGCCCGCCTCGATCGCCCGGAACGAAATTCTTCCACTCGGACCCGGCTATCTGGCCGCCAACAACATGTACATTTCCAATGGTACGGTGATCCAGCGCGCCGGACCGACGGCCGCGCTGGGCTATGTGAAGTTCGAGCTGCGCGACAGCTACGCCATCTTCCTGCACGACACCCCGGCCAAGGCGGTCTTCAATCTTGCCATGCGCCAACGCAGCCACGGCTGCGTCCGGGTTCAGGGCGCGGTCGATTTCGCCCGGCTGCTGCTGTCGCCGGACCCGGCCCTGCTGGAACAGTTCGACGAGGCGCAGGACTCGCGCGAGACCAAACGGATCTCCACGGGCCGCGAGATCAGCGTTCGCCTGCTGTACTGGACCGCCTTCGTCGACGGTCAGGGCCGCGTCGCCTTCCGCGAGGACGTCTACAGCCGCGACGCCAAACTGGCGGAGGCCCTCGGCATCGCCCTCAGCCTGCCCCGCCCGGTCGATGACGGCGCGCGCGTCGCCAACGACGTCGGGCCGTAGGGAATCCTCCTTCTCCCGCTTGCGGGAGAAGTGTCCCGTCCTCGGGCGCAGCCCGAGCAGGGACGATGAGGGAATTCTTCTTCGACTGCTGGTCAGTACCCCCATCGTCACTGGATCGGCTGCGCTGATCGACGTGACACTTCCCCCGCCGCGCGGGGGAAGAGCGGCTTTCACTGCCTGAACGCCGCCGTCAGCCGGTCCAGCTGGCTCTGCACCGGATTGACCGCATCCTCTTCCGGCTCGTCCAGATACATCCGGCGGTCCAGATGCAGCGCCCGGTCATACAGTTTGTCGGCGCGCACCAGATATTCGACCAGGGCGATCGGCAGGTCCGGGTGGCTCGTTTCAGCCACAACCGGGCGTTCGGCCAGGCGATAGCGCGGCTCGCACGCCGTCACCGCCGTCATGTCGCCCTCGCGCACCGCCCGCTGCACCAGCAGCCAGGAGGCGATCTGCATCAGCCGGGTGGTCAGCTTCATGCTCTCGCCCGCATAGGCCAGGGCCGTGGCGCGCGACAGCAGCTTGGATTCCCGACGCCCATCGCCGTCCAGATAGGCCGCGGTCTCCTCGACCAGCTCCATCCCTTCGTGGAAGGTGCGGTCGAACAGCTCCGAACGGGCGAAATCGTCCACCACCGCGGCGCGGCTGCGGCCAATGGGCGAAATCAGGGTGTCGTCTGCGGGCATCAACTCAACCAGACTCATGGAACAGGCGCATCCGTATCACGGCCGGCACGGCATGGCGCGGCGCTTTCCCCGCGTGCAACGGCCATGCCAGTCAGGACCTTGCAGGGTTAAGAACGGAAATTGAACATGGCGTCGGCGGCGTCCCGCTGTGACGACTTGCCCGCGATGGCGGCGTTGGACCGGTCGATCTCGGCCTGCAGCCCGGCGATCCGCTGCTTCAGGTCCTCGACGGAATAGCCGTCCAGGTCCTCGCGCGTCAGGGCGATCAGGGGCGCGCCGCGCGCCGGACGGGGCTCCAGATCCTCGAACATCGCCGCCTCCTCCGTGGCCAACCGACCTTCAACCGCCTATTTCAACGCCCGGATACGGACGATTGCAAGAACGGGACGGGTGAATGCGCGTAGTCGAGATCGCGGGCGGCGCCGGTCCGGCCGACTCACTGGTCCTCTCCGACCGGCCCGATCCGGTCGCCGGACCGGGCCAGATCCGCATCCGTGTGCGCGCCGCGGGGGTCAACCGGCCCGACATCGTGCAGCGGCTGGGCCTCTATCCAGCCCCGCCCGGAGCCTCCGACATCCTGGGCCTTGAGGTCGCCGGCGAGGTCGATCAGGTCGGCGAGGGCGCCGGGCGCTGGTCGGTCGGCGATGGGGTCTGCGCCCTGCTGGGCGGCGGCGGCTATGCCGACTTCGCCGTGGTCGACGCTCGCCACGCCCTGCCCGTTCCCGACGGCGTGGATTTCGTCCAGGCCGCCGCCCTGCCCGAAACCGTTTGCACCGTCTTCGCCAATGTCTTCGAGGCCGGGGCGCTCAAGCCCGGCGAGACCCTGCTGATCCACGGCGCCACCAGCGGCATCGGCGTCACCGCCATCCAGATGGCCAGGGCGGCCGGCGCCCGCGTCATCGCCACCTCGCGCGGGGCCGGCAAGGCAGACGCCGCGCGCCGCCTGGGCGCCGATCTCAGCCTCGACGCAGGGTCGGATGACATGGAGGCGGCGATCCGGGCCTTTGGCGGCGCCGATGTGGTGCTGGACATGGTCGGAGCCGACTACGCCGCGCTCAATCAGGCCGCCCTCAATCCCTTCGGCCGCTGGGCGGTGATCGCGACCCAGTCGGGCGCCCTGGCGCAGATCGACCTGATGCGGCTGATGCTGAAGCGGATCGTCCTGACGGGCTCGACCCTGCGCGCCCGCCCGGCGGACGAGAAGGCCCGGCTGATCGCGGCGGTGGAAGCCGCCGTCTGGCCGTGGGTCGCCTCCGGCGCGATCCGGCCGCCGGTCGAGGCGACCTTTGCTCTGGAAAACGCATCGGCCGCCCACCTCCGGCTGGAGGCGGGCGGCCATGTCGGCAAGATCGTGTTGACGACCTGATCGGTTACCAGCGTCCGCCGCGGCGCACCGGGCGCAGCGAGGAAATCCGGTCGTTCATCCCGGTGTTGCGCAGGTTCCGGACATCGTCCCGGAAGGTCTGGCAAGAGCCGCGGAAATAGGCGTCGGTGCAGGCCTCCCATTCGCCCCGGAACTGCATCGACGAAATGGCGTCGTTGAAGCCGGTGTTGGCCAGGTTCGGAACTTCGCCGTCGAACCGGAACGAGGCCCCGCGATAGTTCGCATCCCGGAAGATGATGACGGAACCGCGCCCGCCGCCGCCCCCCCAGCCGCCGCCGGGCCGGTCCGGACGGTCCGGACGATCGGGGCGACCGCCCCCGCCGCCCGGGCGATCCTCATAGTCGCCGCGGTTCGGGCCGCAGACCAGCAGACCGTCGTTGTTGCGGATCTCGTAGTCGGCGCAGCGGTTCAGCTCGATCGAGGCGCCGCGGATGTTGCCGCGGTTGTCGCGGCAGTCGGCGTACAGCCGGCCCCGGTTCACATAGGCGCCGCTGCAGCTGTCGCGATAGTCGCCGCGCGGGGCGACCCGTTCGGGACCGCCCGGGATTTGCGGAGCGGCCTCCTGTCCGGCGCCGGTGAAGACCGCCGCGGCGGCCAGCATTTCGATCAGCATGGCAAGTCCTCCAGAAAACGTCGACGCCCGGCGCGTCTGTGAGCTCTACCTTCACCGTGGCTGGATGAACCTTGGCTGTATGGCGTTGTCGGGTTCCGTTTTCTTTTCCGGCGAATGGGACTATATCGCCATCATCAACGCCCGGTCGAAAGGCCGGGCGCCGTCGTATCCAGAGCCCGGCTTTCGGGCTCGAACAAGAACCGGAACGCCTGAATGACCGACATCCTCATGCCCAAGGCCACCGCGGTCTGGCTGGTCGACAACACCTCGCTGACCTTCGAGCAGATCGCCGATTTCTGCGGCCTGCATCCGCTGGAAGTGCGCGGCATCGCGGACGGCGACGTGGCGCGGGACATTCGCGGCGCCGATCCGCTGGTCAACGGCCAGCTGACCCGCGAAGAGCTGGACAAGGCCCAGAACGACGACGCCTACCGCATGCAGGCCGTGGTCAGCCGCCACGCCGAACTGCTGAAGGTGCACAAGGCGCCGCCGAAATACACGCCGGTCTCGCGCCGCCAGGACCGTCCGGACGCCATCATGTGGTTCGTGCGCAACCACCCCGAGGTGACCGACGCCCAGATCGCCAAGATGCTCGGCACCACCAAATCGACCATCGAGAGCGTGCGCAACCGCACCCACTGGAACAGCCCCAACATCAAGCCCGTCGATCCGGTGACGCTCGGCCTCGTCGGCCAGTTGGCCCTGGACGAACTGGTTCGCAAGGCCGCCGACAAGAAGGCGAAGGACGACGCCAAGAAGGGCGGCGCCACGCTTCAGCCCGTCGACGCCCCGGTCGAGGAGGCCGAACCCGAATTCGTCCCCGAGGCCCGCGAGCGCCGCGGCGCCGAACCGACCGCCGCCTCGGTGTTCGGCTCCAAGGACTGATGATTCCTCCTCTGTCGGGAGAGGGGGACCGCGTAGCGGTGGAGGGGGCTGCCCCCTCCGTCTCGTCGGCAAAGCCGACGATCCACCTCCCCCATTGGGGATGGTGACAAAAAACGGCCCCGGGATCGCTCCCGGGGCCGTCGTCCTTTCGGGAGGCCGTCGCTAATGCGCTCGGGCCTCCAGGCTGGTGATCTCTTCCTTGAGCCGGAGCTTCTGCTGCTTGAGCTCCCTTACGCGAAGCGAGTCCGTGGCCGGGCGGGTCATCTCGCGCTGGATGGTCTGGTCCAGGTTGCGGTGACGGTTTCCCAGTTCGCGGATACGAGCTTCGATGGTCATGGCTTGCGCCTCCATGTCTAAGGGACCAGTAGATTGAGCGCCCGGTCTGACCGGCTGTAGAATCACATTCCGGTGAGCGCCTGACATCCGGACACGGACCACCCTGGAGCCCGAATTGGCCGAAGTTGTGAACGGAGCCGTACGGAACCTTTCCGGGAGCGCGCCCCAGCGGCTGATCGTGGGGATTTCCGGCGCGTCCGGCGTGACTTACGGCGTGCGCGCGCTGGACGCCCTGCGCGAACTGGGGGTCGAAAGCCATCTGGTCGTCACCCGCGCCGCCGTGCTGACCCTTTCGCAAGAGACCGAGCTTTCCGCCGACGACCTGCTGGGCCGCGCCGACGTGACGCACCGGCTCAACGACGTCGGCGCCTCGATCGCCTCGGGCTCGTTCAAGACCATGGGGATGATCGTCGCGCCCTGTTCAGTCCGCACCATGAGCGAGATCGCCACCGGGGTGACCTCGACCCTGCTGACCCGCGCCGCCGATGTGGTGCTCAAGGAGCGCCGCCCGCTGGTGCTGATGGTGCGCGAAACACCGCTGCACCTCGGCCATCTGCGCACCATGACCGCCCTGGCCGAAATGGGCGCCATCATCGCCCCGCCCCTGCCCGCCCTTTACGCCAAGCCCGCCTCGATCGCCGATATGGTCGATCAGTCGGTGGGGCGGGCGCTGGACCTGTTCGGCCTCGACTGGTCCGCGGTCCAACGCTGGGACGGCCTGAAGGGCGCGTCCTCCGAATGAGCCTGTGGGATTGGTCGACCCGGGCCTGGGCCGCCGAGGGCGTGGCCGACGCCTGTCTGGAGCTTCAGGATGCCGGCGGCCAGAACGCCCCCCTGCTGCTCTGGGCCGCCTGGGCCGCCGCCACGGGCCGGGTTCTGGACGACGACACGCTGGAAGCCGGCTGCGACACCGCCCGCGCCTGGCAGGAGATCGCCGTGGCCCCGTTGCGCGCCGTGCGCCGCGCCCTCAAACCCCGCGCGCCCGATCTGGACGACGTCGCCCGCGAGGCCGTGCGCGCCCAGGTCAAGGCGGTCGAACTGGCCGCCGAACGGCATCTCCTGATCGCGCTGGAGGCCCTCGTCCCCGTGCCGTCCGGCCCGCCGCGCGCACCGCTGGAGGCGATGGTCGCCGTCGCCCGGCAATGGTCGCCGATCACCCCCCGCGTGGGCCTCGTCCGGCTCGCGGAACGCCTTCCGGGCTAGACCATTTTTGCTTCAGGTCGAATCGACCTGAATCCAAAAAATGGTCCAGAATCATGCTGGAGCGAAATCTGAGCCGAGTTGGACGTAGTCCAACTCGGCCGATTTCGCTCTAGCGCGACGCACAGTATGATCCCCCATCAGGGCCGCACATGAACGACGACGAACCCTTTCTGACCGAGGAAGAGCTGGCGCTGCACGCCCGGCTCAAGGTGCTTCAGCTCGAGCACGCCGACCTCGACGCCTCGATCGAGGCCCTGGGCCATATGCCGGTGCCGGACCAACTGATGATCGCCCGGCTGAAGCGCAAGAAACTGACCCTGCGCGACGAGATTTCGAAGATCGAGGACCGCATCCTGCCGGACATCATCGCCTGAGCGAGCGTCAGGCCGCTTTCGCCAAGGTCTTGATGACTGCCTGGGCATCGGCGCGGATCAAGCGCAGGTAGGACTCCGTCGCCTTGTCCGGCTTCGTCCTTCCTTGTTCGAGATCACGCAGCCGCCCGAGGCTGAAGCCAAAGGTCTCGGCGAAGGCCTGTTGTGTCAGGCCCGAACGCCACCGCGCCGAACGGGCCACCGTAATCGGCTTCATCCGCGCCAGCCGTTCCTCACTCAGGGGAGGACAATCGGGATCGGACAGCGCAGCGGCGGCGCGCTCCTCCTCGCTCATCGCTTCAAAGCGACGGCGGTCTTCCTCGGTGAGTTTATATCCCCCCGGTGGAGGGACGTAGCGAACCATATCGTCTTCGTTCATGCGAATTGGCTCCTCGAGCCGAAATAATGCGCACAATGTTGAGCCGGCGCTCCGTAAAGACGACGAACAGGACCCCAAGCTCCGACATGCCGAGCACGGTCTGTCGATACTCGTCCTGTGCGTATGGATCGTCCTCGAAATGGGCATGATCGTCGCCGAAGACCTGAGTGGCGACCTCGAATGACACGCCATGCTTGATCAGGTTCGACGCGGCCTTGTTCGGATCCCATTCGAACTCCATCCACGACCCCCATATATACGGAATCTCCGTACACGACCAGCCCCTACCGCCCCTTCTTCCTCACCCACATGGCGGCGTCGGCCTCGGCCAGCCAGACTTCAGGATCTGTGTGGGCGGCGAAGGCGCGCACGCCGAAGGAGCCGCCCAGCGGCGCCTGCTCCCCGGCCCAGGTAAAGCCGTCGGCCTCCAGGGCCGCCGCCAGACGCCGCGCCTTGTCGCGGCCCTCCTCGAGGCCGGCGTTGAGCATCAGCAGGGCGAACTCGTCGCCGCCCAGCCGCCCGACCGCATCCGATTCGCGCAGGTTCGCCCGCAGCAGTTCGGCCACCTGAACCAGGGCGGCGTCTCCCGCCGCGTGGCCCAGGGTGTCGTTGACGCCCTTGAAGCCGTCGAGGTCCAGATACAGCAGCACCGCCGGAACGTCGTGGCGCTGGCAGAAGGCCATGGCGCTGCGCAGGACGGCCAGGAATCCGCGCCGGTTCAGGGCCGGCGTCAGGACGTCGTGATCGGCCGCGGCCTCGGCCGCCTCGGCGCGCAGGCGCAGGCGCTCGACCTCGGCGCGCAGCCGCTCGATCTCGGCATGGGGGTCGATGGCGGCGGCGTCGTCCACGAGCGAAGAAGGCTCCATGGTCCATTTTCGCTTCAGGTCGAATCGACCTGAATCCAGAAAATGGCCCAACATATTGCGAGAGCCTGATTCACGCTTTCGGCGGAACCGCGAAGCGGTTCTTCCTCAAACGATCAGGCTCGAGCCGGCGACTCAACACGTCCGGCCGCCTGTGAGCCTAACGCCGTCGGTTGCGGGCGCAACGCGAGTCCTGTATCGCGCCGCTTTCCCGCGAAAGGCGCGCACTGATGGCGACTCAGACTCCGCCCGTGGCGATCATCATGGGCAGCCGCTCGGACTGGCCGACGATGAAACACGCCGCCGATGCGCTGGATCGTCTCGGCGTGGCCTGGGACGCCCGCGTGGTCAGCGCCCACCGCACCCCCAAACGCCTGTTCGATTTCGCCACCGGCGCCCGGGCCGCGGGCTTCAAGGTCATCATCGCCGGGGCCGGCGGCGCCGCCCACCTGCCGGGGATGGCGGCCTCGATGACCGAATTGCCGGTGCTGGGCGTGCCGGTCGAATCGAAGGCGCTCAAGGGTCTCGATTCCCTGCTGTCCATTGTCCAGATGCCCGGCGGCGTCCCCGTCGCCACCCTGGCCGTCGGCGAGGCGGGGGCCAGGAACGCCGGCATCCTCGCCGCCCAGATCCTGGCCCTGTCCGATCCGGTCCTGGCCGGACGGCTGACCGCCTTCCGCGAGGCCCAGACCGAGGCCGTGCACGAAACCGTCGAGGACTGAGTGGCCCTCACGCTCAAAGCCTCGCCCCTGCCGCCCGGTTCGACGCTCGGCGTGCTCGGCGGCGGCCAGCTGGGGCGAATGCTCAGCCAGGCCGCCTCGCGCCTGGGCTTCAACGTCGTCATCCTCGACCCCGAGGAGAATAGCCCCGCCGGCCGCGTCTCCCAGGGCCAGATCGTCGCCGCCTACGACAACCCCACGGCCCTGACCGTTCTGGGCCAGACCTGCGAAGCCGTCACCTTCGAGTTCGAGAACGTCCCGGCCGACTCGGTCGCCCGTCTGGCCGAGGGCGGCGCCGTGGTCGCTCCGGGCCCCAAGGCCCTGGCCGTGGCCCAGGACCGGGTCGCCGAAAAGACCTTCCTGAACGACGTCGGCGCGCAGACCGTCGACTTCGCCGCCGTGGACAGCCTCGACGACCTCGAGGCCGCGCTGGACAGCCTCGGCGCCCCGGCCCTGCTCAAGACCCGGCGCGAGGGCTATGACGGCAAGGGACAGGTCTGGATCCGCTCGGCCGCCATGGCCGCCGACGCCTGGTCCGCCGTCGGCCAGCGCCCGG
This sequence comes from Brevundimonas vancanneytii, assembly GCA_943373195.1. GTDB lineage: Bacteria > Pseudomonadota > Alphaproteobacteria > Caulobacterales > Caulobacteraceae > Brevundimonas > Brevundimonas vancanneytii_B. Next base: position 21,047 of record CALSBO010000024.1, on the reverse strand, counting down.
CGATCCTGGAGGCCAAGGCCTCGTTCGCGCGCGAACTGTCGGTCATCTGCGCCCGCGGTCGCGACGGCGCGATCGCCGTCTATCCGCTGGGCGAGAACATCCACAAGGGCGGGGTGCTCAGGACCACCCTGGCCCCCGCCGCCGTCGATGCGAAGACGGAGAAGCGCGCCCGCGCCATCGCCAAATCCATTCTCGAAGGCCTCGACTATGTCGGCGTCCTGGGGGTCGAGCTGTTCGATCTCGGGAACGGCAGGCTGCTGGTCAATGAGATCGCGCCGCGGGTCCACAACACCGGCCACTGGACCCAGGACGGCTGCGTCTGCGACCAGTTCGAACAGCATATCCGCGCCATCGCCGGCTGGCCCCTCGGCCCGACGACGGCCCACGCCCGCGTCGAAATGACCAATCTGCTCGGCGACGAGGTGGAACAGTGGGCCAAGCTGTCGTCGAAACCCGACGCCCGCCTGCACCTCTACGGCAAGGCCGAGGCCCGCCCCGGCCGCAAGATGGGCCATGTAAACCGGGTGAGGCCTCTGGTCTGATCGTTCACCTCTCCATTCGCGCAGGCGAATGGGGAGGACAGACCGCGTCAGCGGTCAGGAGGGGGCGACGAAGGCTGATCAGGTTGCGAACAAAAACAGAACATGCTTGTCTGTGAGCATGGACGACACCTCCCCCTACGGTCGCGCCAAGACACTGCGGCGGCCCATGACTCCACCCGAGGCAAGACTCTGGGTGCGGCTGCGCGGTCACCGCCTGGCGGGCTACAAGTTTCGCCGCCAGCATCCCATCGGTCCCTACATCGTTGATTTCTACTGCGCCGCGGCCATGCTGGCGGTCGAGGTGGACGGGCGCGTCCATGATCATGCGGATCAGATCGAGCATGACCGTCGTCGAACACGGTGGCTCGCGACGCGCGGGGTCCGGGTCGTCCGGATCGCGGCGATCGATGTCAGGGACGAACTGGACGGTGTGCTGGAATTCATCCTGCGCGTGGTTCGCGCACGCATGGCCACTGCCGGCGTCGCCCCCTCCACCCCCCGGCTGAATCGCCCGGGCGGTCCCCCTCCCCATCTGCGATGGGGAGGTGAGCGAGCCGATTACTCCGCCTTCGCCCCGTATCGGACCCGGCTCAGCACATCCGCCACCTTCTTCAGCGGCGCGTCGAAATCCTTGCCCGCCTTCCATTTCTCGAAGGCCATGACGTTCTCGATGCGGGCGGCGACGAAGGCCTCGGCGGCCTCGCGCCCGTCGAACCAGCGCATCGTCAGGGCCGGGATCAGGATGCCCGACAGGATCGCCCGCTTGGAATAGTGGTTCCAATCCGTGGCCGTGTCCCCGGCCCAGTTCCACAGCAAAGCGGCGCTCTCCCACGCCAGCTTCAGCCCCAGATCGGCGTTGGGCGGCAGGGCCAGAAAGGCGGCGCAGCGGCGGGTCGCCTCCAGATCGGCCGCGCCCGCTTCCATCCGCGCCGACACCGCCGCCGCGATTCGCTCGCGCATCTTCAATGACTTCGCCTCGACCTCGGCCAGAGCCGCCAGCGCCCGGTCGTCATGCCGCCGCGACAGCAGGGCCGCGAGGTCGCGCGCGCCGTTCGGCAGCAGCAGCTCCTCGTCGCCCCGCGACAGGCCGCAGGCCGCGCACGCCGCCCTTGCCATCCGCCCGTTCCAGCCCAGCCGGGGCGCGAGGCCCAGGGCGGCGTCCAGCACCGTCTGCTCCATGCGGTCGGCCCAGTCTCCCTCGGGCGCGTCGTTCGACAGGTGTGGCGCATCGGTCATGGCGACAGTCTACCCTTGTCATCCCCGACGCGCGACAGCGCGATCGGGGACGCGACGATCTGGACAGGCGGGGGGCGAACGTGTATCAGCCCGCCTTCATCCGCGGACCCCGTCTGCCGGACCGAGATTTTATTTGTCTGCCCGTCTCCCTTTCGAGGTGCGCGGCGGGCGGCCAAAGGAGAGTTCAACCTGGTACAGATTTTCGTTCGCGATAATAACGTCGATCAAGCGCTCAAGGCCCTCAAGAAGAAAATGCAGCGCGAAGGCAGCTTCCGCGAGATGAAGCGCCACGTGCACTACGAGAAGCCCTCGGAGAAGCGCGCCCGCCAGAAGGCCGAGGCCGTGCGCCGCGCCCGCAAGCTGGCCCGCAAGCGCATGCAGCGCGAAGGCCTGCTGCCGCCGCCGAAGCCCCGGGTTCCGGGCGTGGGCGGTCCGAGCCGCGGCTAAACCCCGCTCGACAGCCGAACGAAACGATCAAGGGCCGCCCCGGGAAACCGGAGCGGCCCTTTTTCCATGCCGACAGCACGCCTTGACGCTCCTAGACCGGCCGCAGATGTTCAGTATCGGCGTCAGCTGGAGGGATCATGCAGGATCGCACGAAGCTCATTCTAATCATCAACGGCGTCGCCATTCTGGTTGTGCTGGCTGTCACCGTAGCCGTGTTGTTGTTTGAATTTCTCGCCGTCGGCCTGGCCGCAGGCGCTCGCTGAGAGCGCCCAAGGACTGACAGATCTGAGCAACCCAAGAAAAGCCGGACCGGCGTCAGACGTCATCTGAGACGTAATGAAACTCGATCAGGAACACCCGCGTCCCCTGCCCGTGCTTCGCCGTCTTCAGCAGGTCGACCAGGCCGCTGAACCCCGACTCCCGCGCCATGTCCGGCGTGATGGCCTCGATCGTGATCTCCCGCACGGCGTCGATCTCGATCCAGCCGCCGTCCATCGCATAGCGTTTGCCGACGCCCACCCGCGCCGAGCGCCAGATGCGGACGCTGCTGGTGATCTCGCCGCTGCGCACCCGCGGGCGGAGGGCTTTCAGGAATTGCATCGGCGAACCGCCTTTCTCCGCCGTCCCGGAAACCGGAGCGATCCTTTTTCTATTCGGCGAGATCGGCAGAGTCAGGAATTCTCATGGAAACTTCACGGTGGCAGGCATCCCGGGTGTCTCGCGCAACAATCACCTGAACCACTGGGTCCGTGCGGGTCCGATAGGCGAACAGTTGGATTTCATTGCCGCTCTCGTTCAGTTGCTCGCCTTCATACACCAGTCCACCTTCACCAATCTTGCGCAGCTCCGAGACCGAGACTGATCGAAGTCCGTCTTCAAACGGCTGGCCACGGTCGACGAAGGTATCGAGCGTCTTGCGGATGGCCTGTTCATCGAGTGCTCCCGGATCGGCGGCGCATTGCTCCGCGGACGGGCCGCAAGCTCCGGTGGCCATCAGACACCCAACAACCGCGAACAGCCCCCCTTTCAAGAACTACTTCCCGCCGCCCCGGATCGCGCCGGCGAAGCTCTTCCAGCTCAGCTTCACGTCCGACAGCGCCCCCGCCCGGAAGGCCCGACCCGCCATCCAGACCATGAACAAGGCGAAGGCGAACATCCCCGCCATCGTCGCCACGACCTCCACCATCGGCGGCTCGGCGGCGAGGCGCGCGGGCATGACGAACGGGGTGAACAGCGGCACCCAGGACAGGATCTGAACCAGGGGCGCGTCGGGCGACTGCAAGGCCGTGGTCATGATCAGTATGGGCACGGTCAGGATCATCATGATCGGCCCCATCAGCGTCTGGGCGTCGCGCGGCGTCTCGCAGAAGGCGCCGATGGCGGCGAACAGGACCGCATACATCAGGTAGCCGCCGACGGCGTAGGCGAGGAAATAGAACACCATCCCTCCGTCCAGCAGCACCTCGCCCACCATGGGCGCATACTGGCCGGCGAAGGCGACAAGCGTCGCGGCTCCCAATCCGCCCCAGGCCAGCAGGACGGTCGTCGTCAACAGCGCGACCCCCAGCACCTTGCCGGTCAGGATTTCCGTCGGCGAGGCGGAGGACAGCAGCACCTCCAGTATCTTGTTCGACTTCTCTTCCATGACGCTGTTCAGCAGGATCGAAGCCCCGGTGATGATCAGCGACCACAACAGGAAACCCGTGGCCAGGCCGATGATGCTCGGCAGGCGGTCGCGGAACGACACCTGTCCGCCACTTTGGGACCGGGGCGAGAAGGCCTTCACGTTCGGTCGGAAACGCTCGGCGGCCGACACGACCTGCGAATCGATGCCCGCCGCCTCGAAGACCTGCCGCCGGTTGGCGGACCGGAGGGCGTCACGAACGAAGTCCTCGACCGTGTCGTCGGTGGCGCGACGGGTCCAGACCCGGGCGCCGGGCACGCCGTCCTCGCGCGTCAGGAACACCACCGCGTCCAGCCGTTCGCCCTTGGGCGCCTCGTTGTCCAGCAAACGACGCACCTCCGCCTCTTGCCCGGCGCCGGGCGAGGCCGCGCTCAGACTGGCGGGCGCGCCGACGAGCGTCAGTCTCTGGCGACGCAGACCGGCGAGGGCCCCACCCCCGCCCTTGGTCTGGGCCGCCGCCAGGGCCTCCTTGGGCATGCCCGTGGTTCGCGCCGCCGCTTCCTCGGCGCGGCGGGCGTTCTCGGCCCGGCGCTCGGCGTCGGCGCGCATGGCGTCCTGAACCGAGGCTGCAAGGCCGACAGCCTGCGGCCCTTCCTCGATCAGCACGACCTGCCGAACGGGTTCCGACGATCGCATCAGGACCGGCACGGCGCCGCCCAGCACAGCGAACAGCGGAAAGGCCAGCAGCGACAGCCAGAAGCCGACGGTCTTGGCATAGGCGCCGAACTCGCGGCGCGCGATCAGAAGGATGCGTCTCATTGGCCCGCCTCTTCAGCCGTGTTGCGCTGCTTCTGGTCCACGTCCGGATTGTCTCCCGTCAGGGCGAAGAAAGCGTCATGGAGAGTCGGCTCCTTCAACTGGAACCGGCGAACGTCCAGACCGGTGACGAAGGCCTGTTTCAGCGCCTCCTGGCCCCCCGCATCGTCGGCCAGCCGGGCCTTCAGGGTACGGACCCCGTCCGCCTCTCCGGCGTTCTCGACGGAGACGACGCCGGGCAAGGCCTGCACCGCCGCCGGGTCGATCGCGCCCTCCAGTTCCAGAAAACGCCGGGTCCGGCCCTTGGCCTCCGCCACCGTGCCCTCGAACGCCTTCCGCCCCCGCGCCAGCAGCACGACCTTGTCGCACAGCCGCTCGGCGTGCTGCATCACATGGGTCGAGAACAGCACCGTCGCCCCGTCGGCGGCCAGCCCGCGGATGACCTCTTCAAGCCCCTGCTGATTGACCGGGTCCAGCCCCGAGAACGGCTCGTCCAGGATCACGAACTCCGGCCGGTGCACGACCGAGGCGATCAGCTGGACCTTCTGGGCCATCCCCTTGGACAGCTCCTTCATCTTCTTGTTCTTCGACGCCCCCAGTCCCTGAGCGTCCAGCATGTCGCGCGCGCGCCGCCGCCCCTCGCCGGTCGGCAGACCCTTCAGTGCGCCGAAGAAGGCGATGGCGTCCACCGGCGTCATCTTCTTGTACAGGCCGCGCTCTTCGGGAAGGAAGCCGATCCGGTCGCGCACCTTGCGGCCGTCGTCGGCGCCGAGGATGCCGATCCGGCCCGCGTTCACGCCCTGCAGGCCCAGGATCATGCGGATGGTCGAGGTCTTGCCGGCCCCATTCGGACCGAGGAAGCCGCAGATGGTCCCCTTCTCCACCTGGAAGCTCAGATCGCGCACGGCCTGGAACTCGCCGTACCGCTTGCTCACGCCCTCGAGCGTCAACGCCGCCGCCATGATAGTCCCCCGCCCGGTGTCTGTTGCCATCAGGGATAGGATTGTAAAGGACCTTTGACAAGCCGCCCCGGCGCTTCACGGCGCACCCTTGTCATGAATTCCGTGTCATGTTGAGAGACGGTCCGTCGCCGCGCCCGCTGAAAGCGTGAATGCCCTACGAAGTCTCCTCCTCGCCCGTGGCGCCCCGGACCGGTTCGCGCCTGTGGACCGTCGGCGCGGGCGCGGGCGTCGCCGTCGCGGTTCTGACCGGCGCGGCCGTGCTGCAACCCGCCAACGCCTTGTGGTTCCTGACCGCCGCGGCGCTGGTCGGCGTGATCACCTGGGCCCTGAACCGGACGCCCACGGCCGAAACCCGGCCCGAGCCGGTGATCGAGACCCCTGTGGCCGACCTCGACACCACCCTTCTGGCCAGTGTGTTCGAGGCCCTGGCCGAGCCGGTGCTGGTCGTGTCGGGCGGCGAGGCCGACGACATCGCCGGGCGGCGCATCGTCCTGGCCAACACGGCCGCCCGCGACCTGCTGCGCATCCAGGCCGAAGGCGCCCTGCTGGTCCCCGTGCTGCGCGACCCGGCCGTGCTGGAGGCCGTGGACGAGGCCCTGTTCGGCGGTCTGACCCAGACCACGGACTATGCCGGCGTGGGCGCCCAGACCCGCCACTGGCGGGCCGTGACCCGGCCCCTGCCCTCGACGGACAGCAGCCCCCTGGCCCTCGTCGTCCTGCGCGACGAGACCGAGGTGCGCCGCATGGAGCTGATGCGCGTCGACTTCCTGGCCAACGCCAGCCACGAGCTGAAGACGCCGCTCGCCTCCCTCTCCGGCTTCATCGAGACGCTGAAAGGGCATGCCAGGGACGACCCCAAGGCCCGCGACAGATTTCTCGACATCATGGCGACCCAGGCCGACCGGATGAGCCGGCTGGTCGCCGACCTGCTGTCGCTCAGCCGCATCGAATTGAACGAACACATCGCGCCCGCCGGCCGCGTCGATCTGGCCCGGGCCTCCGCCGATGTGATCGATGCCGTCAGCGTGCTCTCGGCCGAACGCAAGGTCGTCCTTCTGCTGGAGGATCGCGAGGTCAGCGCCCCGGTCCATGGCGACCGGGACGAGATTGTCCAGGTGGTCCAGAACCTGATCGACAACGCCATCAAATATTCGCCGGTCGGCGGGACCGTCGAGATCGTCATCCGCCCCGACATCGCCCTGGACGAGGCAGCCGCCCCCTGGTCCGGCGGCAATCGCGGCGATGGGGCGACCCGCCTGCCGCTGGTCACGCCGGACCGGGAGCCGGGCCTGCGCTACGCCGCCGTGATGGTGCGCGACCACGGCCCGGGCATGGCGCGTGAAAATCTGCCGCGCCTGACCGAGCGCTTCTATCGCGTCGAGGGCCAGAAGAGCGGCGAACGCCAGGGCACCGGCCTGGGCCTGGCCATCGTCAAACACATCGTCAACCGCCACCGCGGCGGACTGACGGTGGAGAGCGCGCCCGGACAGGGGGCGACCTTCACGGCCTATTTCCCGATCGCCGGCCGACGGACGAACGTGACGGCTTCGTGACACGCCGGCGATGCGGGCCCGCCCAACGTAACAGAACTGTCACGCCGTCGTCGTAATCCGCTGACCATTCCGGGGCAGTTATCGCCCCGGGGCGAACCGGGCGACCGGGCGGCCCGATTCTGCTGTCCCGGACCTCGATGACCTGGCTTTTCCTGCCGCTCCTGATCGCCGCAGCCGTCGCCGCCTATCTGGGCGGCCGCATGCTGGCGCTTCGGCGGGGCCGTAAGCTCCCGGCGGGTCAGCGCCCCCATTCCCGCCCCGGCCAGCACGGCGCCTACGCCCTGATCTGGACCGCGGTCCCGGCCCTGGCCGTGCTGATGGCGGCTGCGATCTTCGCACCCGACCTCGAACGCCAGCTGACCGCGTCCGGCGCGCCCGAGGCGGTGCAGCAACTTGAGCCCTTCCGCCGTCAGGCCTTCTTCGCCGACGCCCACGCCGTCGGCGCCGGGCAGCCCGCGGTCCAGATCTGGCCCGCCCCCTATGCCGAACTTCTGCCCGCAGAGGGCCGGCGCACCGCCCGCATCGGCCAGATGCTCGACCTCGGCGCCATCGTCGGCGCGGCCCTGGTCGCCTTGCTCGGCGCCCTGTTCGTCTTCAGCCAGATTCGCCCGGGCATGCGCGCGCGCAACCGGGTGGAGGGCTGGATCGTGGGCCTGCTGTTCGCCTGTTCCGCCGTGGCCGTCCTGACCACCGTCGGCATCATCGCCTCGCTGATCTACGATTCCATGCGTTTCTTCGCCTCGGTGCCGGTCACCGAGTTCCTGTTCGGAACCCAGTGGAGTCCCCAGACCGCCATTCGCGCGGACCAGGTCGGCTCGACCGGCGCCTTCGGGGCCCTGCCGCTGTTCGCGGGCACCTTCCTGATCATGATCATCGCCATGGCCGTCGCCGCGCCCGTCGGCCTGTTCTCGGCCATCTATCTGTCCGAGTACGCCGGGCCGGTGTTCCGCGCGACGGTCAAGCCGGTGCTCGAGATCCTCGCCGGCGTGCCGACCGTGGTGTACGGCTTCTTCGCCGCCCTGACCGTCGGCCCGGCCTTCCGCGAGGCCTTCAACGGCTTGGGCGCCCTGATGGTCGGCGGTCCGCTGGACGGCGTCGGCCAGTATCTGATGCTGGTGCAGAACCAGATGGCCCTGGTCGCCGGCGCCGTCATGGGCATCATGCTGATCCCCTTCGTCTCCTCCCTGTCCGACGACATCATCAACGCCGTGCCGCAGAGCCTGCGCGACGGCTCCTACGCCATGGGGGCCACCAAGTCAGAGACGGTGAAGCGGGTCCTGTTGCCCGCCGCCCTGCCCGGCGTCGCGGGCGCCATGCTGCTGGCCATGTCGCGGGCCATCGGCGAGACCATGATCGTGACCATGGCCGCCGGTCTGGCCGCCCGCCTGACCCTGAACCCGCTGGACACCGTCACCACCGTGACGGTCCAGATCGTCACCCTGCTGACCGGCGACCAGGAGTTCAACAGCCCCAAGACCCTGTCCGCCTTCGGCCTCGGCCTGACCCTGTTCCTCGTCACCCTGGTGCTGAACATCGTCGCCCAGCGCATCGTCCAGACCTACCGGCAGCAGTATGACTGAGGCGTCCGTCACCTCCGCAATCCGCGCCGGGCGCCTCCGGGCCGGGCTCAAGCGGCGCTATGCCCGCGAGGGCCGGTTCAAACTGTACGGCCTGCTGGCCATCGGCGTGGCCGTCGGCTTCCTGCTGCTGCTGCTCGGCCGGATCATCGAACAGGGCCACACCGCCTTCTACACCCACACCCTGACCGTGCCGGTCTATATGGACCCGGCCCGGGTCGACCGCGCCTATCCGCAAGGGACCAATTTCGAACTCCTGGTCGCCGAGCAGCAGCTGGCCCGGTTCGGCGTGGCCGACGACGCCACGGGCGCCCAGGCGACCGCCATGCGCGGCCTGTTCTCGTCCGAGCTCAAATTCGTCGCCGCGGCGCGTCTGCAGGCCAATCCGGGCCTGATCGGCCAGACCGTGCCCATCGCCGCGCCCGTGTCCGATGACGCCGACCTGTATCTGAAGGGCGAGATCTCGCGCTCCACCCCGGCCGAACAGCGCCGCCTGTCGGACGTCCAGATCGACTGGCTGGACCGGATGAAATCCTCGGGCCAGGTCGCCGCCCATTTCAACACCGCCCTGTTCACCAAGGGCGACTCCACCGAGCCGGAACTCGCCGGGGTGCTCGGCGCCGTGGTCGGATCGGCCCTGATGCTGCTGGTCACCGCCGGCATCGCCATTCCGCTGGGCGTCGGCGCGGCCCTGTATCTGGAAGAGTTCGCGCCGCGAAACCGGCTGACCGACCTGATCGAGGTCAACATCAACAACCTGGCCGCCGTGCCCTCGATCATCTACGGCCTGCTGGGCCTGGCCCTGTTCATCAACTGGCTGCACCTGCCGCGCGCCAGCCCGCTGGTCGGCGGCCTGGTTCTGGCCCTGATGGCCCTGCCGACCATCATCATCGCCACCCGCTCCTCGCTGAAGGCCGTGCCCCCGTCGATCCGCGAGGCGGCGCTGGCCATGGGCGCCTCGAAGACCCAGACCGTGTTCCAGCACACCCTGCCCCTGGCCATGCCCGGCGTCATGACCGGCGCCATCATCTCCATGGCCCACGCCCTGGGCGAAACCGCCCCCCTGCTGCTGATCGGCATGGTCAGCTTCATTCCCGGCATCCCTACCGCCCTGGGGGAGCCGACCGGCGCCCTGCCGTCGCTGGTCTATATCTGGGAGAACGCCTCCGAACGCGCCTTCCACGAGCGGACCGCCGCGGCCATCCTCGTCCTCCTCGCCTTCATGATCGTCATGAACGCCGCCGCCATCTTCATGCGCCGGCGTTTCGAACGCCGGTGGTAAGCTGAAATGAAGTTCAATCTCTTTCGCGCACCGGACGGAACCGAAGGCGGCGGCTCGACGGTCGGTCCGCCCGTGATCGCCGCCCCGCCCGTGGTGCACAGCTCCGCGCCCATGGGGCCGACCAAGATCGCCGCCCGCGACGTCTCGGTCTTCTACGGCGACAAACAGGCGCTCTACGACGTCTCGCTGGACATCCCGGACAAGACGGTCACCGCCCTGATCGGTCCGTCCGGTTGCGGCAAGTCGACCTTCCTGCGGACCATGAACCGCATGAACGACACCATCCCCGGCGCCCGCGTCGCCGGCCGCATCGAGATGGACGGCGAGGACATCAACGCCAGGTCGGTCGACCCCGTCCTTCTGCGCGCCCGTGTCGGCATGGTGTTCCAGAAGCCCAACCCCTTCCCCAAGACCATCTTCGAAAACGTCGCCTACGGCCCCCGCATCCACGGCCTGGCCGCCTCGAAATCCGAACTTGAGGGCGTGGTCGAGGCCTCGCTGAAGCGCGCCGGCCTTTGGGACGAGGTCGCCGACCGCCTGCACTCGCCCGGCACCGGCCTGTCCGGCGGCCAGCAGCAGCGGCTGGTCATCGCCCGGGCCATCGCCGTCGAGCCCGAGGTCATCCTGATGGACGAGCCCTGCTCGGCGCTCGACCCCATCGCCACGGCCAGGATCGAGGAACTGATCGACGAGCTGCGCGAACGCTACTGCATCGTCATCGTCACCCACTCCATGGCCCAGGCCGCCCGGGTCAGCCAGCGCACCGCCTTCTTCCATCTCGGTCGGCTGGTCGAAACCGGCGACACCGAGGACATCTTCACCAATCCGCGCGAGCGGCGCACGCTCGACTACATCACCGGCCGTTTCGGCTAGGACCGCCCGCATGCCCGAGCATACCGTCAAGGCCTATGGCGACGAACTGAATCAACTGACCGCCGAGGTCGCCCGCATGGGCGGTCTGGCCGAGGCCCAGGTCGCCGACGCCGTCGATTCCGTGGCCCGCCGCGATGTCGCCCTCGCTAAGGCTGTCGTCGAGCGCGACGCGCGGCTGGACGCCATGCACCGCGACATCGAGCGCAAGGCCATTCGCCTGATCGCCCTGCGCCAGCCGGTCGCCTCGGACCTGCGTCGCACCCTGTCCGCGATGAAGCTGGCCATGGACCTGGAGCGCACCGGCGACCTGGCCAAGAACATCGCCAAGCGCGGCCTGATCCTGGCCGAGGGCGAACCGCTGCAACCCCTGACCCGTTCGATCGAACGGATGGGCAAACTGGTCTCCATGCGCCTGCGCGACGTGCTGGACGCCTATGCCGCCGCCGAGATCGACCGCGCCGTGGCCGTCTGGAACACCGACGACGAGGTCGACGAGCACTACAACGCCCTGTTCCGCGAACTGCTGACCTATATGATGGGCGATCCGCGCACGATCACGGCCGGCACCCATCTGCTGTTCATGGCCAAGAACCTGGAGCGGATCGGCGACCACGCCACCAACATCGCCGAAACCATCTACTACGAGATCACCGGCCAGGAATTCACCGGCGAACGCCCGCGCTGGAGCCCCGACGCCGCCGATACCGACCCCGCACCGCTTTCGCCCGCCTGATCGGAGAACACGCCCGTGCAGCCCTATGTTCTGGTGATGGAAGACGAGGACGCCCTGGCGACCCTGCTGTCGTACAATCTCGAAAAGGAAGGCTATCGCGTCGTCGTCGCCGCCGACGGCGAGGAGGGCATGCTGCAGATCGAGGAGCGGCTGCCCGATCTGGTCCTGCTGGACTGGATGCTGCCCAAACTGTCCGGCATCGAGGTCTGCCGCCGCATCCGCGGCAAGGCCGAGACGCGCAACATGCCGATCATCATGCTGACCGCGCGGGGCGAGGAAAGCGATCGCATCCGCGGTCTGGACACCGGCGCCGACGACTATATGACCAAGCCGTTCTCGATGACCGAGCTGATCGCCCGCATCCGCGCGGTGCTGCGTCGCATCCGTCCGGGCCTGGCCGACGACCGGCTCAACCACGGCGACATCGTCATCGACCGCGTCGCCCACCGCGTCCGCCGCGCCGGCAACGAGATCCACCTCGGCCCCACCGAATTCCGCCTGCTGGACCACCTGATGCAGCACCCCGGCCGCGTCTTCAGCCGCGAACAGCTGCTCGACGCCGTCTGGGGCTCGGACGTCTATGTCGAGGCCCGCACCGTCGACGTCCACGTCGGCCGCCTGCGCAAGGCGCTGAACGTCGAAGGCACGGTCAATCCGATCCGGACGGTGCGATCGGCGGGCTATTCGCTGGATTTGGGGGGGTAAGTCCTGGGTTAGTTACGCGGCTGGTGAATGCTGTAACGGCTGGTCTGGCTGCGAGTGACGAAGCAGCGGATGAAATGCCTCGCTCTATCTCGGACCCGAGGGCATTCTATAACGTCTCGAATCCATTTGCATTCCATGACCCGGTCGCTCGAAGCCGACGGATACTCGCTTCCTCCGACCCCGGATTGGGTTCTGGCTGGTCTACAGTCCGAGGTTTGTCGCCAAGGTCCGTAGGTAACCTGCGCCGCGGCCGGTTCAACGCCGACCACGGCGGTCGAACCGAGCGCCATAAGGGCCGCCAACGCGGCGATGCCTGACGTCTTCATCCAAGCCTCCCTGCCTAAAATTAGCTCAGATATCACCGTTACGATCGCTCCGCGCTAACAGCAAACATAATCCTCGCATGCAAGGTGCGAGGAAGGCCTGCCTTCACACGGTGCCCAAACCCATTAGGCTCCCCTCCTCAGTTCGAGGAGCCGTCCCATGCGCCGCCGCACCTTCCTTTCGACCCTGCCCGCCGGCGCCCTGCTCGCTGGAGCCGGCGCCGCCACCGCCGCGCCAGCGTCTTCTTCCGCGGCCACCGTTCCCCGCCAGTCCACCCCCGCCGACCCCTTCGCCGGCGTCGGTCCCGGCAATCGCAACAGCGGCGTCCAGTTCGTCGGCCGATCGACTGTGTGGGGCGCCCACGGCGCCGCCGCCACGGCCCATCCGCGCGCCACTCTGATCGGCATCGACACCCTCAGGCGCGGCGGCTCGGCCATCGACGCGGCCATCGCCATCAACGCCGCCCTCGGCTTCCTCGAGCCCACCGCCAACGGCATCGGCGGCGACGCCTTCTGCATGATGTGGGACCCGGCCCGGCGGAAGGTCGTCGGCTTCAACGGCTCGGGGAACAGTCCCCGTGGCCTGTCCCTCGAAACCGCCCGGTCGAAGAAGGCCGAGGACGGCTATCTGCCCCGCTACGGCGCCGTCACCATCAATGTCCCGGGCGCGGTCGACGCCTGGTGGAGCGCCCACCAGCGGTACGGCAAGCTGCCGTGGGCCGACGTCCTGCTGCCGGTCGCCGAACTGTGCGAGGAGGGCGTGCCCATGCCCCAGCTGATCGCCTGGTACCTGCAGCGCAACATGGCCGGCTTCGACGCCTCGGCCGCGACCATCGAGGAAAACGACAACCGCAAACGGGTCTACGCTCCCGGCGGCCGCACCCCCGCCGTCGGCGAGGTCTTCGCCAATCCGGACCTGGGCCGCACCTATCGCCTGATCGCCGAACAGGGCCGCGACGCCTTCTACGACGGCCCGATCGCCGACCATATCGAACGCTATTTCCGCCGCATCGGCGGCTGGATGACCAAGGCCGACATGGCCCCGCACCGCACCGAATGGGTCGAGCCGATCCGCACCGACTATCGCGGCGTCGAGGTCTATGGCCTCGGCCCCAACACCCAGGGCCTGTCGACCAACCAGATCCTCAACATCTGCGAAAACTTCGATCTCAAGGGCATGGGCTTCCAGTCGGCCGCCTCGATCCACCACCAGGCCGAGGCCAAGCGGCTGGCCTTCGAGGACCGGGCGAAATGGTTCGCCGACGACCGCTTCAACCGCACCCCGGTGGAGTATCTGAACTCCAAGGCCTATGCCGCCGAACGCGCCGCCCTGATCCGCCCCGACCGCGTCATGGACCGCGCCTTCCCCGGCGACGCCCCGACGCAGGGCGACACCACCTATTTCAGCGTCGCCGACAGCGACGGCATGATGGTCAGCTGGATCCAGTCCAACTATCGCGGCATGGGCTCGGGCCTGGTCCCCGACGGCCCGGACGGCTCCACGCTCGGCTTCATGTTCCAGGACCGCGGCGAGCTGTTCGCCCTGACCGACGGCCACCCCAACGTCTACGCCCCCGGCAAACGGCCCTTCCACACCATCATCCCCGGTTTCGCCTGCAAGGGCGGCGAACCGTGGATGGCGTTCGGCGTCATGGGCGGCGGCATGCAGCCGCAGGGCCAGGCCCAGATCATCATCAACATGGTCGACTACGGCCTCGACCCGCAGGAGGCCGGCGACAGCCCGCGCTGGCAGCACGAAGGCTCGTCGGAACCGACCGGCCACCCCGCCGAGGGCGTCGGGGTGCTCCATCTGGAGACCGGCGTCCCGGCGACGTCCAGGACCCAGCTTGCGGCCATGGGCTGGGTCCTCGGCCCGCCCAACGGCGGCTTCGGCGGCTATCAGAACGTGGTCCGCCAGACCAACGGTCGCGGCCCCTGGACCTATGGCGCGGCCACCGAGATGCGCAAGGACGGCATCGCGCTGGCGTACTGACTCCTGAAGCCACGCGTCCGACACAATGGCGCTCGACTGCTGTACACGCGTTAGTGCACGCGTCCGTCAACCGGGAGCTCCTTCATGATTGCCCTGCTCGCCGCCGCAGGTCTTGTTGTTTCTGACCCGACTTGCTCGGCTCCGCCGGGGTCGGACGCGCTGTGGACGCCAGAGGCCCGCTACGTGATCGTTGGCGAAATCCACGGAACGACCGAGACCCCCGCCGCCTTCGCCCAACTGGTCTGCGAGGCGGCCGCGCGCGGCCCGGTGACGGTGGCGCTGGAACTGCCGATGTCGCTTCAATCGGAATTCGAGGCGTTCCTCGCTGCTCCCGACGACGCCACTGCCGAGGCGATCCTGCGACGGACGCCCTACTGGAATCCCCGACATCAGGATGGTCGGAGCAGCGTCGCCATGGTGGCGATGATGCAGTCGGTGCGTCGGCTGAAAGTGGCTGGGCGCGACATCGCGATTCACAGCTTCCTGTCCGATCAGGGTCGCCCGGCTGGGTTCGACCAGAACTACCATGAGCTCGAAATGGCCACCGAGATCGCACGCGCGGCGCGCGCACGACCGGAAGCCCGCGTGCTGGTCCTCGTCGGCGGGCTGCATGCGAGTAAAACACGGATCGAAGCTTGGGACCTGCTGCCCGCCACAGCTCATCTGCCCCGCGCGGAGGTCATCACGCTCGACGTCGCCCAGCAGGGCGGTCAGTCCTGGAGCTGCGGAACCGAGCGATGCGGGATCGACGATATAATCTCCACCTATGACCCAGCTGAGCGCGGTGTGACGCTCCGCCCTATCGACGACGGAGCCTACGATGGCGTGTTGGCCGTGGGGCCGGTGACGGCCTCGCCGCCGGCGGCGAATGACTGAAACCCGGCCCCGGACAGCGATCCGCCTCCCTCGGGTCAGCCCCGGGGAGGCGGTACGGTACTGTTCAACATGGACGCGGTCAGTTGAAGGTGCGGCTGGTAGCCGAGCCCCGCATGAAGGCCAGGATCTCGGCGTTCTCGATCCGCAGCTGGTTGTTGGCCGTGGTCGAGTCGTCGTTGCAGGCGTTGCCGTCGATATAGATGTCGGGATCGTAGCTGATCGAGACATCCACATGACCGCCGAACTCGAAATCGTCGAAGGCGTTGGCGATATAGGGCGACGAGAAGCTCAGCATGGCGCCGCCCGCCGCCGCGCTGCCGGGCATCCGCTGATGGTTGCGCCAGGTCCGGCCGGTGTTGCCGTTGTGCGCCGACAGGTTGACGCCCTGCTGGCGAGCGCCGGACACCCAGGCGCTGCGGCCCTGGTTGACGACCTCATAGCTGATGCTGACCTGACCGCGGCGGCTGCCCTTGGTCAGGGTCACGCTGGCGATGCCCGGATTGACCTAGCAGCGCGCCGGCGTCCACGGGGTCAGCCCGCGCGGCATGGCCTCGGCCGGAAGTCGGCCGCCCGGAAGCGGCTGAACGCCGGCGGGCAGACGATCCTGGGCGATGGCGACGCCCGCGAAGATGGTGGTGAAGGCGCACACGGCGCCGAGTGAAAGGGTTTTCATGGCAGTTGCTCCTCTTGGGTCCTGAATGGTCCGAAGCGAGGAGCAATCCACGTTCGATGAACGTCGTCGGGCGCGCCGCGTTGTGGCGCATTCATGTTCGAAATGGGGCGAGAAGGCGGCGCGTCTAGCTCGCCCCGACCTCGTCCGGCTCCAGCTCATACACCGTCGCGCAATATTCGCAGATCACCCGGATCTTGCCGTCGGCCTCGACCATGTCGGCGCGTTCGGCCGGATCGAACGAGGTCAGCATCCCCGCGATCCGCTCGCGCGAGCAGCGGCACTTGGCTGCCAGCGCCCGGGCGTCCTCCAGCCGCACGCCATCCTCGTGGAACAGGCGGAACAGCAAGATCTCCGGCGTGATGGTCGGGTCCAGCAGTTCGTCGTCGGCCAGGGTCTGGAACAGGGCCCGCGAGCGGTCCCAAGCTTCTTCGGTCGAGCCGCGCGCGGCGTCGCCCGCGATCAGCTGGATCAGCGCCCCGCCGGCGCGCCAGCCGACGCCCTCGTCTGTGACCACCGAGCCGACCGCCAGCCGCACCTTCGTGGGGATCTGTTCGGACTGCTGGAAATAGTGTTCCGCCGCCAGCGACAGGCTCTCGCCCTCGATCGGGGTGATGCCCTGGGTCCGCTCGAAGTCCGGGCCGCGGTCCAGCGTCATGACGAACACGCCCTGACCCAGCAGCGACCGGGCGCCCGGCCGGGCGAAGCCTTGCGACGCCGCCGCCACCGCGTCCTCGTCGAAGCGGCAGTAGCCGCGCATGTGGCCGTCGGTGTCATAGTCGGCGACGACATAGCGCACCGGCCCGTCGCCCTGGGCCTGGACGATCAGCCGCCCCTCGAACTTCAGGCTCGACCCCACCAGCGCGGCCAGGGCGCAGGCCTCGCCCAAGAGGGCCGCCACCGGTTCGGGATAGGCGTGGGCCGACAGGATGGCGTCGATGGTCTCTCCCAACCGTACGATCCGGCCGCGCACCGGCCAGCCCTCGATCTGGAAGGCGGCGGCCAGGTCGTCGAGCGGCGCGGCGGCGGCGGGATCGGTCACGGGGGGTCCTCGAGGAATCGAAATGCGTTCGGAAGCGCCGTCAGATAGGCGCACCGGTCGCGAATGGTAAGACCTGCGTGCTACAGCAGGAACCGGCGAGGTTTCGGCCCCGTTCCAGCAGCCCGATCCGAACACACCGACCCGGCGGTTTCATGACCAAAGCGACGCTCAAACCCCTGAACCGGCAGTCCATCGTCATCACCGGCGCCACCTCCGGCATCGGTCTGGCGACGGCGCGGCGGGCGGCGCGGGCGGGGGCCTGCGTCTTCCTGATCGCGCGCGGCGAAGGCGACCTCAAGGCCCTGACCGAAGAGCTTCAGGCCACCGGCGCCCGCGCGGCCTGGGCCGTCGCCGACGTGGCCGATCCGGCGGCCCTGGCCGAGGCGGCCGACAAATGCGTGCGCCTGTTCGGCGGCTTCGACACCTGGGTGAACAACGCCGGCGTCTCGATCTTCGGGGCCATCCGCGAGACCACGCTGGAGGACCAGCGGCGGCTGTTCGACACCAACTACTGGGGTGTGGTCAACGGCTCGCTGGTGGCGGCCGAACACCTGCGCAAACGCTACGGCGGCGGGGCGATCATCAATGTCGGCTCGATCCTGTCGGACGCGCCTCTGCCGATCCAGGGCGTCTATTCCGCCTCCAAACACGCGGTGAAGGGCTTCACCAACGCCCTGCGCATGGAGCTGATGCGCGAGAACGCCGCCATCACCGTCAGCCTGGTCAAGCCCGCGGCGGTCGACAGCCCCTATTCCCGCCACGCCCGCAACCTGACCGGATACGCCGCCCAGAACCCCCAGCCGGTCTATGCGACCCATGTCGTGGCCGACACCATCCTGTATTGCGCCGGCCATCCGATCCGCGAAATCACCGTCGGCGGCGGCGGGCGGCTGATCGCCAGCTTCTATTCGGTCCTGCCGGGTCTGGCGGAACCACTCTTCGCCCGGTTCGCTCCTTCCCTGATGCGGGACAGGAGTTCCGCCTATGAGCCGTACGACGACGGGCTGTACGACCCGAGCGACGACGGCCTCGACGAAGAGGTTCACTATCCCATGGTCCGCCAGTTCTCCGCCCTCGCCGAAGTCCGCAAACATCCCGGCATCACCAGCGGCGTCGTCGCCGTCCTGGCCGGCGTCGGCATCGCCGCCCTGCTGCTGAACCAGCGCGGCGGCCCGACCCGGTACGAGCGTCTGCGCAGCCGCATCGACCCCCGCGGCTGGATCGACACAGGCGCCCTGAAGGGCCGGTTCGACGACCTGGCCGAAACCGTGCGCCACAGCCTGTCCGAGGCCGGCGAGCGCGCCTCGGATTTCGGAGACGACGCCCGCCACCGTGGCGAACAGATCCTCCACGGCGCGCGACATTCCTCGGGCAAGGCCCTGAAGAAGCACGGCAAGACGGCCAAACGCTACGCCCATGACGCCGGCGAATACGCCCGCGAGCATGCGAAGGAGGGCGGCGCCCTTCTGGCCCTGGCGACCATCGCCGCCGCCGTCGGCGCCGCCGCGCTGGACGCCCGCCGTCCCGACAGCCGCCTGCGCAGCCTGGGCAAGTTCTAGCCCCGTCGCCACTCCCTTATTGCTGCACGTGCGAACGTCGGCCAAGGTCGGGCCATGGCCGCGCCCACCACCTATGTCTTCGACTTCGATTCGACCCTCGTGCGCATCGAGACGCTGGAGGCCTTGGCCGACATCGCCCTGAGCGGGTCGCCCGACGCGCCCGCCGTCCGGGCCGAGATCAGCGCCCTGACCGACGCCGCCATGACCGGCGCCCTGCCGTTCGGCGAGGCCCTGCACCGCCGACTGGCGCTCCTGTCCCTGACCCGCGCCCATGTGGCCGAGCTGGCCGGCCGCATCCTCGACGAGGGCACGCCCTCGGTGCGCCGAAACCTGCGCTTCTTCCGCGAGAACGCCGGGCGGATCGTCATCCTGTCGGGCGGCTTCCGCGAGATCATCGCCCCCCTCGCCGCCCATCTGCACGTCCCGCCGGAGCAGGTGCTGTGCAACGACCTGTCCTGGGACGCCGACGGCCGCGTCACGGGCGTCGACGCCGCCAACCCCCTGTCGCAAGCGGGCGGAAAAGCCATGGCGGTCAAGGCTCTGAATCTGCCTGGCCCCGTTGTCATGGTCGGCGACGGCTGGACCGACGCCGAGGTCAGACTGGCAGGGGCGGCCGACCGTTTCCATGCCTTCACCGAGATCGTCCGCCGCGAGCGGGTGGTCGCCGCCGCCGACGCCGAGGCCCCGTCGATGGACGAGTTCCTGCATGCCGAGGGCCTGGCCGGTCGCTGGTCCTACCCCCGCGCCCGCATCCGCATCCTGCTGCTCGAAAACATCCATCCCGCCGCCGTCGAGCGGCTGGAGGAGGCCGGCTACACCGTTGACTCGCTGAAGGGGGCGCTGGACGAGGACGCCTTGATCGAGGCCCTCAAGGGGGTGCATGTGCTCGGCGTCCGCTCCAAGACCCAGGTCAGCGCCCGCGTGCTGGACGGCGCCGACCGGCTGCTGGCCGTCGCCGCCTTCTGCATCGGGACCAACCAGATCGACCTCGAGGCCGCCGCCGCGCGCGGCGTGGCCGTGTTCAACGCCCCCTATTCCAACACCCGGTCCGTGGTCGAGCTGGCGGTCGGCCTGACCATCGCCCTGCTGCGCGACGTGGCCGACAAGTCCGCCGCCATGCACCGGGGCGAATGGAACAAGTCCGCCACCGGTTCGCGCGAGTTGCGCGGCAAGACCCTGGGCATCGTCGGCTACGGCGCCATCGGCTCGCAGCTGTCCGTGCTGGCCGAGGGGCTGGGGATGCGCGTGGTCTTCCACGACCTGACCGAGCGGCTGGCGCTGGGCAACGCCCGCCGCATGGCCTCGCTCGACGCCCTGCTGGCCGAGGCCGACGTGGTCAGCCTCCATGTCGACGGACGGGCCGCGAACGCCGGCCTGATCGACGCCGCGCGCCTGTCGCGGATGAAGCCGGGCGCCGTGCTGCTCAACCTGTCGCGCGGCCATGTGGTCGATGTCGGCGCCCTGGCCCAGGCGTTGGGCGCGGGCCGGATCGGGGGCGCGGCCGTGGACGTCTTCCCCGACGAGCCCGCCACGAACGCCGACCCGTTCGACAGCCCCCTGCGCGGCCTGCCCAACGTCATCCTGACCCCTCACATCGGCGGTTCGACCGAGGAGGCCCAGGAGGCTATAGGCGAATTCGCGGCGGAACGGCTGCTGGCATATCTGAACCGGGGCGACACCACCTTCTGCGTCAACCTGCCCAATGTGCAGCTGGCCGAGGTCGACGGGGCGCACCGCATCCTGCACATCCACCGCAACCAGCCGGGCGTTCTGGCCGAGCTGAACCGCGAACTGGCCTCCGCCGGGCTCAACATC
This sequence comes from Brevundimonas vancanneytii, assembly GCA_943373195.1. Lineage (GTDB taxonomy): Bacteria > Pseudomonadota > Alphaproteobacteria > Caulobacterales > Caulobacteraceae > Brevundimonas > Brevundimonas vancanneytii_B. Next base: position 419 of record CALSBO010000024.1, on the reverse strand, counting down.
CTGGGCCAGCATCTCAAGACCGACGAGCGCACCGGCTATGTCATCACGGACGTCGATCGCGACTATGCGCCCGAGGCCCTGACGGCGCTGCGGAGTGTTGCCGGAACGCTGCGTTTCCGCATGCTGCACTGAAAGCTTCCCCGGCGGCATCTTGCGCGCGCGGAAAACGGGCGCAGAGTGGCCCGAACGGTCACGTCTCTGGATGACCGAGGGAGGATCATCGATGTCTCGTTTCCTGCGCAACGCGGCGCTCGCCGCGCTGACCGTGGCGGCTGTCAGCGGGGTCGCGTCCGCGGCCAACGCCCAGAGCTACAACCGGCTGGTCGTTTTCGGCGACAGCCTGAGCGACAACGGCAACCTGTACGCCGCGACCGGCAACACCCAGCCGACCTCGCCGCCCTATTTCCAGGGCCGGTTCT
>CALSBO010000023.1:0-41345 GCA_943373195.1 Brevundimonas vancanneytii | reverse complement strand
CTCCAGCCATTCCCGCACCACCTCTCTCGCGCCCTCGTGCTCGATCCGGTCGACGACCTCGATCAGGAAGGCCTGGGTCAGCAGGGCTCGCGCCTCGTCGGCGGGCAGGCCGCGCTGCTGCATGTAGAACAGGGCGCTCTCGTCCAGATTTCCGACCGTATTGCCGTGGGCGCACTGCACGTCGTCGGCGTAGATCTCCAACTCCGGCTTGGCGTCCACCTCGGCCCGCTCGCCCAGGATCAGGGCGTGGTGGCCCATGCGGGCGTCGGTGCCATCGGCCCCGCGCTCGACGATGATCTTGCCCTGGAACACGCCGCGCGCGGTATCGCGCACGACGCCCTTGCTCAGTTGCGACGTCAGCCCGTTCTCGCCGCCGTGCGAGACGACGCTGGTCAGGTCGGCATGGCACGCGCCGTCCAGCAGATACACGCCGTCGATCCGCACCTCGGCGCCATGTCCGGGGTGCGCCAGCCGCGTCTCGTGGCGTTGCAGCTTCGCGCCCGTGGTCAGCACGGTCTGGGCGAAGGACGCCCCCTCGCCCATGGTCACATCGGCGGCGGAGATCGACAGCGCATCCGCCGCGTCGTCCTCGACTGCCACCCGGATCAACCGCGCCCCGGCGCCCAGGCTGATGCTCAACGCGACGTTGGACACATAGCCCGCCGCCCGACCTTCATAGCTTTCCAGCAAGAGCAGCGACGCCCCCGCCTTCACCTCGACCGCCACGCTCGCCTGATGGCCCGCGCCATCCGTCGTCGAAACGAACCGCAGGCGCGCGACATGGTCGCCCGGTCCTTCGGCGATCAGGCCCGGAAAGCCTTCGCAGCGGCCGTTGACCACCGCCAGCTCATCCCCACCCAGCGCCGCGAACGGCCCGCCCGGCGCGACCTCGGCCGCGGGCGACACGGGCGGCGTCTCGCGCAGGAAGCGGCGCAGGTCGGTGTATTTCCAGGCCTCGACCCGTTTGGAGGGGAAGCTGGAAACGTCCTTCAGATCGATGCGGACGAGGGCGTTCACGCCGCCTGCACCATATATTTGTCGTAGCCCTCGGCCTCGAGCTCATGCGCCAGTTCCGGTCCGCCGGAATCCACGATCCGCCCGCCGGCCAGCACATGCACCCGGTCCGGTTTGATGTAGTCCAGCAGCCGCTGATAGTGGGTGATCACCAGCATGGCGCGGTCGGGCGAGCGCAGGGCGTTGACCCCCTCGGCCACGATGCGCAGGGCGTCGATGTCCAGGCCCGAATCCGTCTCGTCGAGGATCAGCAGCGACGGCTCCAGCAGGGCCATCTGCAGGATCTCCATCCGCTTCTTCTCGCCGCCCGAGAAGCCGACATTGAGCGGCCGCTTCAGCATGTCGAAATCCATCTTCAGCGCGCTTGAGGCCGCCTTGACCCGCTTCAGAAAGGCGGGCGCCGACACCTCCTCCTCACCGCGCGCCCGTTTCTGGGCGTTCAACGCCGTGCGCACGAAGGTCAGGGCCGGGACGCCGGGAATCTCGATCGGATACTGGAACGACAGGAAGACGCCCCTGGCCGCGCGCTCGGCGGGTTCCAGACCCAGCAGGTCCTCGCCCTTCCACGACACGCCGCCCTGCGTCGCCTCATAGCCCGGCCGTCCGGCCACGGCGTAGCCCAGCGTCGACTTGCCGGCCCCGTTCGGCCCCATGAGGGCGTGCACCTCGCCCGCCGGAACGTCGAGCGTCAGCCCCTTGAGGATCGGCTTGTCGCCGACGGCGACGTGGAGGTTGGAGATGCTCAGCACGCGTTTGAACCTGAAATTTGAACCATAAAGTCCGTCATCCTCGGGCTTGTCCCGAGGACCCATTTGTCGGTCGGCGCGACCGCCAGATCAGCGCACTTCGGCTCGCGGGCCATCACCCAATGGACCTTGCGTCGGAACGATGGGTCCTCGGGACAGGCCCGAGGATGACGAGCAGTGGTGGAGAGAGAAGACGCTACTCGTCCGTCGGCCCATGCTTCCACACCGCCGGCCGATCCCAGTCCAAGGACAGGTCCTGCCAATGCGGATTGTCGCGCTCGATCAGATTGATCTTCCAGTCCCGCAGATAGCGTTTGATCGACTTCTCGCGCTTGATCGCCGTGGTCATGAATTCGAAGGTCTCGTACCAAACCAGCCGCTTCAGCCCGCACTTGCTGGTGAAGCCGCCGAACGTCCCCTCGCGATGCTGGTGGACGCGTTGGTACAGATTGCTCGTCACCCCGACGTACAGCGTGCCGTACGGCCCGTTGGTCATGATGTAGACGGCGATCAGGACGCGCTCTCTGCTCATACCCAAACTCCGTCATCCTCGGGCTTGTCCCGAGGACCCATCGTTCAGAAAACACGACAGGAGGGAAATCGGCAACAGTGCGTACGACCTTCCGGTTGTTCGGGCGGGAAAATGGGTCCTCGGGACAAGCCCGAGGATGACGGGATTGGGCGAAGGGATCAGCCAACGGAGCCCTCCAGCGAGATCGCCACCAGCTTCTGCGCCTCGACGGCGAATTCCATCGGCAGCTTCTGCATCACGTCGCGGACGAAGCCGTTGACCAGCAGGGCCACCGCCTCCTCCTGCGACAGCCCGCGCTGCTGGGCGTAGAACAGCTGGTCGTCGGACAGGCGCGTCGTCGTCGCCTCGTGCTCCAGCTGGGCCGAGCCGTTGCGGGCCTCGATATAGGGCACGGTGTGCGAGCCGCAGTCCTTGCCGATGAGCAAGGAGTCGCACTGGGTGAAGTTGCGCACGCCCGTCGCCTTGGGATGCACCGACACCAGCCCGCGATAGGTCGAGTCCGACTTCCCGGCCGACACCGCCTTGGCGATGATCCGGCTCTTCGAGTTCCTGCCCAGATGGATCATCTTGGTGCCGGTATCGGCCTGCTGACGGCCGTTGGTGATGGCGATGGAATAGAATTCGCCCGAGCTCTCCTCGCCCTTCAGGATGCAGGACGGGTATTTCCAGGTGATGGCCGAGCCGGTTTCCACCTGCGTCCACGACACCTTCGACCGGTCGCCGCGGCAGTCCGCCCGCTTGGTGACGAAGTTGTAGATGCCGCCCTTGCCCTCGGCGTCGCCGGGGTACCAGTTCTGCACCGTCGAATATTTGATCTCGGCGTCGTCCAGCGCGATCAGCTCGACGACCGCCGCATGCAGCTGGTTCTCGTCGCGCATCGGGGCGGTGCAGCCCTCCAGATACGAGCAGTAGCTGCCCTTGTCGGCGATGATCAGCGTCCGCTCGAACTGGCCGGTCTGGCTCGCATTGATGCGGAAATAGGTCGACAGCTCCATCGGGCAGCGCACGCCCGGCGGGATGTAGACGAACGATCCGTCCGAAAAGACCGCGCTGTTCAGCGCCGCGAAATAGTTGTCCGAGACCGGCACCACCGAGCCCAGATATTTGCGCACCAGTTCAGGATGTTCGCGCAAGGCCTCGGAAATCGGCATGAAAATCACCCCGACCTTGGCCAGCTCGGCCTTGAAGGTGGTGACCACCGAGACGCTGTCGAACACCGCGTCCACGGCGTATCGCGGCGCCCCCTCGACGCCCGCCAGCACCTCCTGCTCCTTCAGCGGGATGCCCAGCTTGGCATAGATGGCGAGGATCTCCGGATCGACCTCGTCCAGCGACTTCAGCCCCGCCTTCTCCTTGGGCGCGGCGTAGTAGAACAGGCTCTGGTAATCGACCGGCGTGTATTTCACCGACGACCAGGTCGGCTCCTCCATCGCCAGCCAGCGTTCATAGGCGGCCAGACGCCATTCCAGCATCCACTCCGGCTCGCCCTTCTTCTGCGAGATGAAGCGGACGATGTCGGCATTCAGCCCGCGCGGGGCGTACTCCGTGTCGATGTCCGAGGTGAAGCCGTGCTCGTATTTCTCGAGCGCGGCGACCGCGTCGATGGTCTTCTGGACGGCGGCCATCAGGCGTCTTCCCCGACCCGTTCGGTCCTGGCTCGTTCAGCCGCCCGCGCGCGGTGCTTTTCGTACGCCCCGACCCAGGCGTTGGCGAACCGGACCCAGTCGGTCTCGGTCGTGCCCCAGCCGCCCGACACCCGCACCCCGCCTGTCGCCAGATGATCCAGCCCCATGGCCGTGATCGCCTTGGACGGCTTGGTCTTGCCCGAGGAACAGGCGCTCCCCGCCGAGACCATCACCCCCATCAGATCGAGGGTGATCAGCTGTTGCGGGCTGTCCCAGCCCTCGACGGCCATGAACAGGGTGTTGGGCAGGCGATTGACCGCGCCGCCGATGATGACGGCCCCGGAGGCCGCCACCTGCTCCTCGGCCGCGTCGCGCCAGGCCTTGTGGGCGAGCGACGACGGCAGGTCGCGGGCGGCGCAGTCGGCCGAGACGCCGAAGCCGGCGATGCCCGCCACATTCTCGGTGCCCGCGCGCAGCCCCCGCTCCTGCCCGGCCCCGTGCAGGGTGCGGATGATCGGAACGCCGTCCTTCGAGATCAGGGCGCCAACCCCCTGCGGCCCGCCCAGCTTGTGCGCCGACAGGGTCAGGGTCTCGGCGTCGAGGTCGCGCATGTCGACCGCGATCTTGCCCGCCGACTGGATGGCGTCGACGTGCAGCCAGCCGCCCGCCGCCCGCACCAGCGTCGCCGCCTCGGCGATCGGCTGGATCACGCCGCTCTCGTTGTTCGCATGATGGACGGCGACCACCGCTCGGCCCGGCCGCTGCAGCGCCTCGGCCAGCCAGTCCAGATCGACCAAGCCGTTGCCGTCGACCGGCAGGATTTCCACCGGCTTGCCCGAGACCGCCGCGGCCTCGGCCACGCACGGATGCTCGGTCGCCCCGACAATCAGCCGCTCGCAGCCGGCCGCCAGGGCGCTCAGGATCGCCTGTGCATTCGATTCCGTGCCGCCGCTGGAGAAGACCACCGCCGTCGGATCGGCCCCGACCAGATCGGCCACCTGCGCCCGCGCCGTCTCGATCCGCGCCCGCGCCCGCCGCCCCGCCGCGTGCACCGCGGACGGATTGCCGTTGTCGGCCAGGGCCGCGGTCATGATCGCCTGAACCTCGGGGCGGACGAGGCCGGAGGCGTTGTAATCGAGATAGACGCCGGTCACGCCGCCACCCCCACTTCGGCGTCCGTCGCCCGGCGCCGCGCGCCGGTGCGGTTCATCACCACATCCTCCAGCGACACCCCGGCCAGATAGCGGTGGATCTCGTCGCCCAGGTCCTCCCAAAGATTGTGGGTGATGCAGCGCTCCCCGGCCATCATGCAGCCCTTGGGCGAGGAATGGCCGATGCAGCGGATGGCGCGGATGGGCTCGTCGACGGCCAGAACGATCTCGGCGATCACCGTCTCCCGCGCCCCCTTGGCCAGCCGGTAGCCGCCGCCGGGCCCGCGTACGCTCTGCACCAGGCCGCTCTTGCGCAGGCGGGCGAACAACTGCTCCAGATAGCTGAGAGAAATCTCCTGGCGCGTCGCGATCTCGGCCAGCGACACGGCCCGGACCACACCCTCGGCGTGCCCGTTCTTGGCCAGATCGGCCATCGCCATCACGGCGTATCGTCCCTTGGTCGACAGACGCATCGCGCACCTTCAAAAATCGCGCGCTTTTCGAGGGTCCTGTGCTAGAACCCGCGCCTTCGCAACGGCGTCGGCGCGCAAGCGGGACTTAGAAAGTCCTACCGCCGCGGTCAAGTATTACGCAGGTGCGAAACGACAGTTGAACACGAAATTCCCCAGAGCGTTGGATCCCCATGCCTGAAGTCATCCTGCCCGGCGCCTCTGGCCGCATCGAAGGCCGCTATTCCCCGGGCAAGCGGCCGAACGCGCCGATCGCCCTGATCCTGCATCCGCACCCCAAGGCGGCCGGGCATATGAACAACCCGGTCACCGTGACCCTGTACCAGCTGTTCCAGAAGCGCGGCTTCGCCACCCTGCGCTACAACAGCCGCGGCGTGGGCAAGTCGCAGGGCGAGTTCGACAGCGGCATCGGCGAACTGGCCGACGCGGCCACGGCCCTGGACTGGCTGCAGTCCAACAACCCGGGCGCCAGCCAGACCTGGGTCGCCGGCTATCAGTTCGGCGCCTATATCGGCATGCAGCTGCTGATGCGCCGCCCCGAAACGGACGGCTTCATCTCGGTCTCGCCGCCGTCCAACATGTACGACTTCAGCTTCCTGGCCCCCTGCCCCGCCTCGGGCCTGTTCCTGCACGGCACGAACGATACGGTGGTGCCGCCGGTCGAGGTCGAGCGCGTGGTCAACAAGCTGCGCACCCAGAAGGGCATCGTCATCGACTACGAGCTGGAAGAAGACGCGACCCATTTCTGGCAGGACCACATCGGCGCGGTCGAGACGCGCGTGGGAGCCTATCTGGACAAGCGGCTGGCCGAAAAGCCGGCGTAGCGATCGGCCGCCGCATCTGCTATATCTGACCAACTAACTGGTCAGGACGGAAACATGCACCGCGTCAATCTCTCTGAAGCCAAGGCGCACCTCAGCGAATTGGTCGAACGCGCTGGCTCCGGCGAAGACATAGCCATCCTGCGTCGCGGCAAACCCATAGCCCGCTTGGTCCCTTACGAAAAACCTCGCCGGAAGGTAACAGTGGCTGAGCTTCGCGCGGCTACCGACGGCATGACTTATCAAGACGTCAGCGCCGGAGAGTTCATCCGCGCCATGCGGGACTCAGATCGATACTGATGGATTATCTGGACAGTTCGCTGATCGTCGCGGCCGTCAGCAAGGAAGCCAGATCACCTGATATTCAGGCATGGTTCGCAACCCGACGGGCCGGTTTTCTCTGTACGAGCCCATGGGCGATCACGGAAGCATCCTCCGCACTGGCCATGAAGCGTCGAGCCGAGAAGATCACTGACCAGGATCAGAGACTGGCGCTGGCGACCATCGACAAGCTGATCGATGAAATCTTGGTCATGGAGCCTGTGCGGGACCAGCACTTTTACACGGCCGCGAGGTTCACCGACCGCATTGAAACCAAGCTGCGATCCGGCGATGCCCTGCATATGGCCGTGGCTCAATCAGTCAATGCGCGCGTCTGCACGCTCGACAAGGTGTTCGCGGCAGCTGGCTCGATCGTCGGCGTCCGAACGCTTCTGCTCTGACGAAAAGCCGCGCGGATCAGTAGATCAGGAACCCTCGCCTTTCCTCCACCCACGCCGCCTCGTCCGGCCCGGCCAGCGCCTCCAGATCGGCCGGCGTCGACGCCGGATCGTCGACCCATTCCCGCAGCCCCGGCCCGCCGTTGATCACGTCGATGGCCAGTTTGTCGAAGACATATTCGTACGGGAAGTCGCGCCACAGGGCGTAGTCCGGATACAGCCGCCGGATCGCCTTGAACCCCAGCGCCTGCAGCCGCCACGGCCGGAACGCGGCATGGTCATAGGCCGGGTCGTCGACGTGGATCTGCACCCCGTTGCATAGCTGGTGCACATGTTTGTGGAAGGTCGGCTCGAACCAGCAGTCGCGCAGCCGGCAGCCCGCCAGCCACTGCGACGCATAGGCCTGCATCTCCCCGATCACGGCCCGGGCGTCGATGTCCGGCGCCCCGAACAGCTCCAGCGGCCGCGTCGTGCCGCGACCCTCGGACAGGGTCGTCCCCTCCAGCATGACCGTGCCCGCATAGGCCCGCGCCATCGACAGATTGGCCGCGTTCGGGCTGGGGTTGATCCAGCTCCGCTCCCCCATCGGCCAGCCGAAGCCCGGCCCCTGCTCCGGCGCCCAGCCCTGCATTTCGATGACGCGATATTCCACATCCAGCTTGAACCGGTCGATGAACCAGCGGCCCATCTCGCCCAGGGTCATGCCGTGCCGCATCGGCATCGGCCCGGCGCCGACGAAACTCTCCCAGCCCGGCAGCAGGGTCGTGCCCTCGACGGGCCGTCCGGCGGGATTGGGCCGATCCAGCACCCAGACCGCCTTGCCGTGTTTCGCCGACTCTTCCAGCACATACAGCAGCGTCGTCACGAAGGTGTAGATGCGGCAGCCCAGGTCCTGCATGTCGACCAGCAGGACGTCGAACGTCCCCATCGACTGCCCGCTGGGCCGCCGCACCTCGCCGTACAGGCTGAACACCGGGATGCCGTGCCGCGGATCGGTGAAGTCCGGGCTCTCCATCATATTGTCCTGCAGATCGCCCCGCATGCCGTGCTGCGGCCCGAAGGCGGCGCTCAGCCGGATGTCCGGACAGGCCGCCAGGGCGTCGAGCGAATGGGTCAGATCCGCCGTCACCGAGGCCGGATGCGCCAGCAGGGCGACGCGGCGGCCGTTCAGGGCGGCCCGCAGTTCGGGCTCGGACAGCAGGCGGTCGATGCCGAATTTCATGCGGGCTCCGGGGGCGGCAGGGTCAGGGCGAACGAGTCGGGATGGTGGAAGTCGGGCTTACCCGGCGGATGCGCCAAGGCCCAGTAGGAGAGGCTGCCCTCCTTTGTCTCAACGACAGCCGAAACGCCGAGCATCCACGGCTCCATTTCACTGAGGTTTTTGAAGCTCGAGAGTTCTAGATGGACCTGCATCTGCCAGTGATCGCCTCGGCGGCCCGCGCTGATGCTCGGAGGCGCCAAGTCAGGCAGGCTCATACGCTCTCGGTAGGCTTCGAACCGGTATGCTGCCCAGTCACCGTTCGGAGCGAAATTGAACTCGTAGTAGCCCGATCTAGTTCGGATGAACGCTTCGCAGCATGTGTGCCTCCAGAGCTCGTCTCGCCGGGCAGCCTGATAGCCGGGCGTGCTCCAGGCTTCGGTAAGGCGTAGTCCTGTTGCGCCGGACGCGCGGAACCAGAGATGCAGACGCTGATCGCTCCATCGCGTCGCCTTGACATCCATCTGAAACTGCTTGGGGCCGGACGAGCTAGGATGCGAAGACAGCTTCGCCTTGATCGTCGGGCCCAGTTCCGCGCTTCGCCGGTGCATATGGCCTGTGCTACACGCCCCTTCCCTCCCAAGCCAAGCCTGATCCCCAAGTCCGAGCCCATGACCGAGCCCGCCTTCAAGTCCGACTTCCTGAAAGCCCTCCAGGCGCGCGGCTACATCCATCAGATCACCCACCCGGCCGAGCTCGACGCGGCCGCCTCCGCCGGCGTGGTCGCGGGCTACATCGGCTTCGACGCCACCGCGCCATCCCTGCACGTCGGCTCGCTCATCCAGATCATGATGCTGCGCCGCCTCCAACAGGCCGGCGGCAAGCCCATCGTCCTGATGGGCGGCGGCACCACCAAGGTCGGCGATCCGACCGGCAAGGACGCCTCGCGGCCTCAGCTGACCGACGAAACCATCCAGTCGAACATCGCCTCCATCAAGACGGTGTTCGAAAAATTCCTCACCTTCGGCGACGGCCCCACCGACGCCGTCATGGTCGACAACGACGCCTGGCTCTCGGGCTACGGCTATGTCGATTTCCTTCGCGAATACGGCACGCATTTCACCATCAACCGCATGCTGGCCTTCGACTCGGTCAAGCTGCGGCTGGAACGCGAACAGCCGATGACCTTCCTCGAGTTCAACTACATGCTGATGCAGTCGGTGGACTTTCTGGAGCTGAACCGCGCCCGGAACTGCACCCTGCAGATGGGCGGGTCGGATCAGTGGGGCAACATCGTCTCGGGCGTCGATCTGGTCCGCCGCGTGGACCAGAAAGCCGCCTTCGGCCTGACCACGCCCCTGCTGACCACGGCGTCCGGCGGCAAGATGGGCAAGACGGCGCAAGGGGCCGTCTGGCTGAACGCCGAACAGCTCAGCCCCTACGACTACTGGCAGTTCTGGCGGAACGTCGACGACGCCGACGTGGGCAAATTCCTGCGGCTGTTCACCGATACGCCGCTGGACGAGATCGCCCGGCTGGAGGCGGTGGAAGGCGCCGGCATCAACGACGCCAAGAAGACCCTCGCTGACGCGTCCACCACCATGCTGCACGGTGCCGAGGCCGCCGCGACCGCCCGCGCCGCCGCCGAGGGTGCCTTCGAGCGCGGCACCCTGTCGGCCGACCTGCCCACCGTCGAACTGCCTGTCGATGACGTGATCGGCGCCATGATCGCTTCCGTCACCACCAAGGCGGGCCTGACCGCTTCCAACGGCGAGGCCCGCCGCCTCGCCCAGGGCGGCGGGTTGCGCCTCAACGACGAGGCCATCGCCGACGGCGCGCGCCTGATCGAGGCGTCCGACGTCAACGCCGACGGCGTGCTGAAACTGGCCGCGGGCAAGAAGAAGATCGTGCTGGTGCGCCCCATCTAATTTCCGCTCATCCCGGCGAAAGCCGGGACCCAGTGCGTTGGGCGATGGGTGGCGGAGCGGGTCGTGCTGACGGTAGGCCAGAGGCGCTGGCGTCAGGCTGGACAGAACTGGGTCCCGGCTTTCGCCGGGATGAGCGGAGAGCGGAATGACTGACATCACCGAAGGCTCGAAAGCCCCCGCGTTCGACATGGCTACGGCCGGTGGCGGCCGCGTGTCCCTCGCCGGACTGAAGGGCCGCAAGGTCGTGCTCTATTTCTACCCCAAGGCCGACACCCCGGGCTGCACCACCGAGGGCCAGGACTTCTCCGCCCTGATCGCCGACTTCGACCAGGCCGGCGCCACCGTCATCGGCGTGTCCCGTGACCCGGTGAGGAAGCTCGACCGCTTCAAGGCCAAATACGATCTGAAGATCATCCTCGCCTCTGACGAACCCGAGGACGTCACCCTGGCCTATGGCGTCTGGGTCCTGAAGACGCTCTACGGCCGCGAATACATGGGCGTCGAGCGCGCCACCTTCCTGATCGACGGCGCGGGCGTCGTCCGGCGCGTCTGGCGCAAGGTGTCAGTCAAGGGCCATGCGGCGGAAGTGTTGGCGACCGTACAATCGCTCTGACCACGGATGTAACCGGCGTTACATAGATTCGCGGACTCGCCTGCCAAGCGAATTATTGCCGCGAATACCGATGTTATTCGCGCGAAGACCGGCCAAGGTGGTTAACAAGTCGTGAACGCCCTTGTACCCAAGCTGTGCGATGGCGCATAACGCCCCGTTCGTACGTGGGGGCGTTGCGTGATGACCGAACAAGAGCCGACTGTCAGGCGGTCTCTGATCGGAAAATGGTTTCCGACCCGATACCTGTATCTGCGCGACGGCGACGCCGTCCGCGCCTGGGCCCTGACGCCCGGCAAACAGGCGCTGGGCGCCGCGGCCGCCGTTCTGATCGGCGGCTGGACGCTTGTCGCCTCCGGCAGCCTGCTTTTCGACATGGTCGCCCAGAGCCAGTCCGACCGCACCGTGGCCAGCGCCCGCGCCGCCTCGGAGCGGATGAACGCCGACCTGCAGGCGCGTCTGGACAGCGCCGTGGTGCGGATGACCGCCACGACCGGCTCGCTCGACGAAATGGCCCAGATGGTCGAGCGCCGCCACGCCGCCCTGACCCAGGTCATGGGCATGTTCCGCGGCGTCGAGGGCGCCCAGGAGGCCCTGAGACCGGCGCCGGCCCTGAACCCCAACCGCACCTCGCCGGTCCAGCGCATGATCGCCGTGCGGATGGACCAGGAGCGGCTGATCGCCCGCGCGGAAAACGAGGCCCAGACCCGGGCCGAGCGGCTGCGGCTGGCCTTCCGTCTCGCGGGCCTGAACCCCGCGGCCTATACCCCGCACGACGCCGCCCTCGGCGGGCCGCTGGTCGAGGCCCGCGATCCGAGGGCCCTGGCCGCCGTGCTGGACGTCGACGAAGCCTTCGCCGTGCGCATCCGTCACGCCGCCGACAATCTGTCCGACATGCGGTCGCTGGCCAATGCGGCCGAGAGCATGCCGTTCCGCCGCCCGACCCAGGCGCGCACCACCTCGGGCTTCGGCGTTCGCTTCGATCCGTTCAACGGCCGTCCCGCCCTGCATCAGGGCCAGGACTTCGCCGCCCCGCTCAACACGCCGATCCACGCCCCCGCTCCCGGAATCGTGTCTTTCGTCGGCGTGCGTTCAGGGTATGGCAACACCGTTGAGATAGATCATGGACGCGGTTTCAAGACACGCTATGCCCACCTGAACGCCACGGCGGTCCAACCCGGCCAGCGGATTCCGCTCGGTCAGCGTGTCGGCGCCATGGGAACCACAGGACGTTCCACCGGCGTGCATCTGCACTATGAAGTGTGGATGAACGGCCGCCCTCAAAACCCCGCCCGCTTCATGAGAGCCGGAGACCAACTTGTTCAACAAGACTAAATCCCCCGCCCCGTCGCCCCCGCCGCGCGCTGACAACGGTTCATCGATTCCGCCGCTGCCGGATCTGCCCACGCCGGGCGGCTCCACGGCCTCGCCGGCCCGGTCCGCGGCGCCGTCGCCGGTCAGCCAGCGCGGCCTGTCCACCCTGTCGTCCGACCTCCAGTTCGACGGCGGCATCACGGGCGCCGGCGACCTGCAGATCGACGGTTCGGTCAAGGGCGACGTCCGCGTCGGCCGGCTGATCGTCGGCGAGACGGGCGCCGTGGAAGGCAACGTCTCGGCCGACTATGTCGAGGTGCGCGGCCGCATCGTCGGCGGCATCTCGGGCAAACAGGTCAAGCTGGTCGCCACCGCCTATGTCGACGGCGATATCACCGCCGAACAGATGTCGATCGACATCGGCGCCTATTTCCAGGGCCGCGTCCTGCAAGGCCGCCGCGAAGCCCCGGCCCCCACGCCGGCCCCGCGCCCCGCCGCGGCGCCGGAACCCGCGCCCCAGGTCATCGACATGAAGGGTCCGTCGTCCTGATCTTCTCCCTCCCCCGAAGTGGGGAGGGTGGTCGCGAAGCGACCGGGTGGGGAACGCCAGACGCACCCCACCCTGTCGTCGCTTCGCGCCGACATCCCTCCCCATAAAGGGGAGGGAGACCGCACCGCTATTCGACCGTCGATCCCCGCGTCTCGCCGACCCGCGCCGCCAGGGCCGCGCCCATGAAGGCGTCCAGGTCGCCGTCCAGCACCCCCTGCGTGTCGGAGGTCTCGACGTTGGTCCGCAGGTCCTTGACCATCTGATAGGGCTGCAGGACGTAGGACCGGATCTGGTGGCCCCAGCCGATGTCGGTCTTGGCGTCCGCCACGGCCTGGGCCGCCGCCTCGCGCCGTTGAAGCTCCAGTTCGTACAGCCGCGCCCGAAGCATCTTCCACGCCTGTTCGCGATTCTGGTGCTGCGACCGGCCCGCCTGGCAGGCCACGACCGTATTGGTCGGAATGTGGGTCAGGCGCACGGCTGAGTCGGTTTTGTTGATGTGCTGCCCGCCCGAGCCCGAGGCGCGATAGGTGTCGGTGCGCACGTCGGACGGGTTGATGTCGATCTCGATGGCGTCGTCCACCACCGGCGAGACCCCGATCGAGGCGAAGGAGGTGTGGCGCTTGGCGGCGGCGTCATAGGGGCTGATCCGGACCAGCCGGTGCACGCCCGATTCCGATTTCAGCCAGCCATAGGCGTTCGGTCCAGTGATCAGGATGGTCGCCGACTTGATGCCCGCCTGGTCGCCGTCTTCCGACGCCTCCAGCTCGACCTCATAGCCGTGCGCCTTCGCCCAGCGCGAATACATCCGCAGCAGCATGCCGGCCCAGTCGCAGGACTCGGTGCCCCCGGCGCCGGAGTTCACTTCCAGATAGGCGTCGTTGCCGTCGGCCTCGCCGGACAGCAGGGCCTCCAGCTCGGCGCGGCCGGCGCGGTCCTTGATCGCCTTCAGCGAGGCGCGCGCCTCCTCCAGCGTCGCCTCGTCATTCTCCTCGTCGGCCATTTCGGACAGCATGACGCCGTCCGCCAGTCCGCTCTCCATCTCGCGGACGGTGTCGATCCGGGCGGCCAGCCGCGAGCGGTCGCGGGACACGGCCTGGGCCGCCTCGGGGTCGTTCCACAGCGTCGGGTCCTCGACCCGGGCGTTCAGCTCATCGAGTTTTCGAAGCGCGACATCCCAGTCAAAGACGCCTCCTGAGCAGAGCGATGCTCTGCTCGATGTCGGCCTTCATGGCCTCGACATCCGGTCTCATCGCAATCTCCGGCGACATGAAGTGAGGCGCGGACATAGAGGCGCCAGCGCCAAAGGGAAAGGGAAAGCAGGGGCGAGGGTCGAGGGGCGAGGGATGATCCGGGCGCTTTCGCCCCTCGCTCCTCGTCCCTCGCCCCTAATAGAGCCCGCTCAGATCCTCCGCCGGTTCCTTCCTGGGCGGCGGCGGGGTCGCCGGCGGGGCGGGGGCCGCGGCGGGAGCGGGGCCGGCCGCCGCTTCCTCCTCGCGGCGGATCACCTCATTGTAGGTCTGCGGACCGGTCGGGATTTCGGCCGGGGCCTGTTCCTCCTCGCGACGGCGTTCGGTGCCGGGACGGAAGGCCTCCTCGATGCCGTTGACGGTGCGGAACACAGCGTTGCGCGGCCGCACGAAGGGCCGGGCCGGGCGCTCGCGCAGGGCGGCCTGCATGAATTCGGTGAACACCGGCACCGGTCCGGTGGCGCCCGTCTCGCCCGCACCCAGCGGCCGGTTGTCGTCGAAGCCGATGAAGACCCCGACCACGATGTCGGACGAGAAGCCGACGAACCAGGCCGAGCGGTATTCGTTGGTGGTGCCGGTCTTGCCGCCGACCCAGCGGCCCAGACCCCGGGCGCCGGCGCCGGTGCCGCGCTGGATCACGCCCTCCAGCATCGAACCGATCTGATAGGCGGTGATCGGGTCGATGACCTGTTCCCCGCGAAGTTCCAGCCGGGGCGATTCCTGGCCGCTGAACGCCCGGCCGCAATCGCGGCAACGGCGCGGATCGGCGCGGAATATGGTCTCGCCGTCGCGGTCCTGGACCATTTCGATCAGATAGGGCGTCACCCGCCGCCCGCCGTTGACGAAGGCGGCGTATGCGGCGGTCAGGCGGTAGGGAGTCGTCTCACCCGCGCCCAGCGACACCGACAGATTCGGCTGCAGATCGTCGGCCACGCCCATCCGCCGCGACAGGTCGACGACGTTGCGCATGCCCACGTCCTGGGCCAGCCGCACCGTCATGACGTTGCGCGACAGCTCCAGCCCGCGCCTCAGGCTCTGCGGCCCATAGTATTCGCGGCTGTAGTTCTCGGGGCTCCAGCGTTCGCCGTTGCGGCCGCCGGCGAAGCTGATCGGGGCGTCCAGCACGATCGAGGCCGGGGTGTAGTCTCCCTCCAGCGCCGTCGCATAGACGAAGGGCTTGAAGGCCGAGCCCGGCTGGCGCTCGGCCTGGGTCGCGCGGTTGAAACTGGAGAGGGCGTAGGAATAGCCGCCGACCATGGCCAGCACCCGGCCCGACTGGGGCTCGATGGCGACCAGGGCGCCGTTGACGGCGGGCACCTGTTTCAGGGCGTACTGGCCGCCGCGCGGCTCGACGAAGATCAGGTCGCCGCGGCGCAGCGGGCGATTGGCGTTGGCCCAGGCCGCGTCCGCGACGATCAGGGGCCCCGCCCGGTTGTCGCGGGCGGTGCGGATGCGGACGTTGTTCCCGGCGACGGATTCGACGGCCGCGGCCTCCCAGGTCCGGCGCTCGGGCGGACGCTGGCCGCGCATGGCGGTCTCGCGCCAACCCGCGGCGAAATCGGTCGTGCCCCAGGCCCCGCGCCAGCCGTGGCGGCGGTCATAGTTTTCCAGCCCGCGCATCAGGGCGTCGCGCGCCGCCGACTGCAGCGACGGGTCCAGCGTGGTCCGCATATAGTAGCCGCCGCGATTGACCTGTTCCTGGCCGAAGCGGGCGATGGCCTGGCGGCGCGCCTCCTCGACGAAGAAGTCGGCGTCGGCGTACTGGGCCCGGCGCGGCGCGTCCTGCGTGGCCAGCGGACGAGCGAGGGCCGCGGTCAGCTGCGCATCGTCGATGAAGCCGTTCTGGTTCATCTCGCCCAGCACCCAGTTGCGGCGGCCCAGCGCCGCCTCGGGGCGGCGTTTGGGGTGATAGTTGTTCGGCCCCTTGGGCAGGGCCGCGAGGAAGGCCGCCTCGTCCGGCGTCAGCTGGCTCAGCGACTTGCCGAAATAGTTGTAGGCCGCCGCCGCCACCCCATAGGAGCGGTAGCCGAGGAAGATCTCGTTGAGATACAGCTCCATGATCTGCTGTTTCGTCAGCGTCGCTTCCAGCCGGTTGGCCAGGATGGCTTCCTTGACCTTGCGGTTGATGCTGCTCTCGTTGGTCAGCAGGACGTTCTTGGCCACCTGCTGGGTGATGGTCGAGCCGCCCTCCAGCCGCCGCCCGGTGGCGGCGTTGAAGATGTTCTTGAACATGGCCCGGCCCACGCCGCCCACATCGATGCCGCCGTGGTTGAAGAAATTGCGATCCTCGGCCGCCAGGAAGGCCTGGATCACCGGCAGGGGGATCTGCTCATAGGGCACATAGATGCGCCGCTCGTCCGAGAACTCGCCGATCAGGGTGCCGTCGCCGGCATAGACCCGCGTCGCCGTCGCCGGCCGGTAGTCGGCCAGTTCCGAGGCGTCGGGCAGGTCGTGGAACAGCCAGGCCGCATAGACGGCCACGATCAGTCCGGCCAGGGCGATCCCGCCCAGCAGGGCCACGCCCGCCATCACGAACCAGCGTTCGGCAATCTTCACCGCAGTCTCCGAAAGGCGGGCCCGGTCACGGGTTTAGCCCGCGTCGCGCCGCGCCGCTAGACCGCATCCGCCGTCAGTCGTCCCGGCGTCTGCGCCAGACCAAAAACAGCCCAGTGCCGGACAGCAGCAGGAAGATCGCGGACGCGATCACCAGAAAGCCATCCTCCCAACTGGAGAAGGAAAGGAAATCGAACATCGCCGTCAAACCCCACCCGCCGGGCGCTTTCACGTCATCCGCGTGATGCGGCGGCGCGGGTCCGGTCGTTGGTCAGGTTTGTGATGCAGCGATCCGTCATTATCGGACGCATCACTTGACTTCCTGGCGAATCAGTGAATCGCGATCAGGTCGCGCCGCGCCGCCGGGCGAAATGGGGGGCGAAATGGGGACGCACACCGCTTTTGCCCGGTCTTGGTCCCCGCCAATCCCGGCATGAGGCGCTGCGGCTGTCCGCTACCGACCCCTCGATTGTTTACATATCTCGCACTGCGAGTCGTTTGATTTTCTTCTGTTTTCAAAAAATCCAGCGTCATTTCCCTCCCGTAGCAAGCCAACCCGTTACACTCTTCCCGTCCCGTCGCGGGGGAGGCGCAGAGGCCTTGCGTCCTTTGGCGGCGGGATGTGGAGAAGCGGGGGCCCGGTTCCGGTCTGCCATCGAAAGGCAGGCGTTCGCCCGGGGTCTGATAACCAAACGGATGTCAGGGGCGAGGGGGATACTCGTCCGGTCCGGGGACCGTGTCGCAAGCACGGCCCGCCCGCCGGAGGCGCTGCGGTAAGGCGATAAGACCGCCACCGGACGCAAGCTTCCGAACAATCTCCGCGCGGAGCGTCCGGCCCTGGGCCGAAACGGTTCGTCTTCAAATGTCTCCGGGCTCCGGTCCGGCGCTCCGCCGCCTTCCCGCCCCTCGCGCCGTCCGGTGCGGGGTCGTTTCCGTACGCGCCCCTTTCCGGAGACCCCATGCCGCAGCGCCGTCCGCCCCGCCCCTTCCGGCCCAGGCCGACCGCCGCGGACCTGGAGCGCCTGCGTCAGCGGCGTCAGGCGCAGTGGCGGCATGATCGGCTCGTCGCCTGGCGCGACGCGGTAGTGAAGGAGTCCTGGCGGCTGACCTATGCCGAGGGCGGCCGCTGCTGTGGCCGGGAAGAGTTCGATCGCGGTCAGCGCTCCCTGATCGAACAGGGCATGGTCCCGCCTGAGGGATGGGAGACTGTTTGCTAGGGCTGCCCCTGCGCCCCGCCGACCGAGGCCATCTGCAACCCGCCCGCCGGCTCGAGGAAATAGCGGTCGATGCCTTGGGCCACCGCGCGCATCAGGCGGCGGCGGGCGCGGCTGTCGTTGAGCAGCCGCTCGTCCTCGGGATTGGTGATGAAGCCCATCTCCAGCAACACCGCCGGCACGTCGGGGGCCAGAAGCACGGCCAGGCCCGCGTCGCGGTGACTGCGGCGCAGCATCGGATGGTCGGCGCCTTCCAGGTCGCCCAGCAGGGTGCGGGCCAGCTGGGCGCTGCGGTTCTGGGTGGCGCGCTGGGTCATGTCCAGCAGGATGCGGTCGACCGACGGATCGCGCCCCGGAAGGTTCAGGCTGCGGTGCCAGTTTTCGCCGCGGGTGAACTCCCGCACCGCCCGGCCCGCGCCCTGTTCGGACAGGGTGTAGACGCTGGCGCCGCGCGTGGCCGGATCGGCCCCGGCGTCGGCGTGCAGGCTGATGAACAGATCGGCCTCGGCCTGACGGGCGATGGCGACGCGGCGATTGAGGCCGACATAGGCGTCGCTCTCGCGGGTCAGGCGCACGCGATAGCGGCCGGTGCGCTCCAGCTCCTGTTTCAGGGCCAGGGCCGCGGCCAGGGTCACGGCGCTCTCGCGCGATTCGGCGCCGTGCGCCCCGGGGTCGCGGCCGCCGTGGCCGGCGTCGATGAAGATCAAGGGGCGCTCGGCGGGCCGTTCCGCGCTACGCGGCGGCGGGGTGCGGGCGGGACGGGCCGTCGGCGCGCGGCCGGTGGCCCTCAGGTCGATGACGTAGCGGAAATGGGCGATGCCGTCGCCGGGCGGCAGCAGGAAGCGGCGTTCGATCTCGGCGCTCGATCCCAGGTTCAGCTCGACCCGCGAGGCGGCGCCGGAGCCCGTCACCCGCCAGCCGCGCACCAGGCCCGTTCCCGTCCCGCCGAGCCTTTGCCCGGGAACCACGCCCGCCAGCGAAACCACCACCCGGCCGTCGTCGCCGGCCTGGATCACCTGTCCGCGCGAGGTCCGGTCCAGATCGAGCACGACGCGCGTGTGCTGGGCGTCCCCGCCGAACCGCACACGCAGCACCTCGCCCATGGCCCCCGAGGCCAGGCCGCGTCCGGCCGTCAGCAGAACGGCGCAAATCACGACGAAGGCCAAGGCCGTCATCGTCCATTCGCGAACGCGCCACTGCGCCAGGTTGATACGCGACAGTCCGTGCATTCTGACGGAGACCCACCTTCTTGGTTGGGGTCATCATGACGCAACGTCGTCGCCAACGGGTTAAGGCCGAAGCGGCTTTTAATTCATGATTGTAGTGCCTATGCTTGGACGGCTCGCGCTCGATCGCGTCCCCTGAACCCTCAGGCTTGGACGCGCCCTCCTCGCGGCATGACTTTCACTGATCCGAGATCCGGCCGGTCTAGCACCCCGCCTGTTCGACGACCGGGTCCGGGACGCCCTCTGGAAGGCGCGTCCGGACCCAGGACCATACTGAACCCCATGGGCCCTATCGCCTGCGCTCCCTTCCGGTCTGACCTGACCGATCTCGCCCGCGGCATTCGCCGCGGCGACGGGATGGCGCTCGCTCCCGCCCGCAATCCCATTCGGCGAGCCGCCTTATCCCTTCGCGGGAATGGCCGAGCGCGCCAGAGAGAAAATTTCCATGTCAAAGACCATGTTGATCGATGCAGCGCACGCGGAAGAAACCCGCGTCGCGATCGTCGAGGGCCGCCAGGTCGAGGAATTCGACTTTGAATCCCGCGCGAAGCGCCAGCTTCGCGGCAATATCTATCTCGCCAAGGTCGTCCGCGTAGAGCCCAGCCTGCAGGCTGCGTTCGTGGAGTACGGCGGCAACCGCCACGGCTTCCTGGCCTTCAGCGAAATCCACCCGGACTACTACCAGATCCCGGTCGCCGACCGCGAAGCCATCATGGCCGAAGCGCCGTCGGACGACGACGATCACGACGAACACGCCCGCGAGAACGACGACGAATCCGAAGGCGGCATGGCCGAGGAAGAGCGGCTCAAGCGCCGCCTGATGCGGCGCTACAAGATCCAGGACGTCATCAAGCGCCGTCAGGTCATGCTGGTCCAGGTCGTCAAGGACGAACGCGGCGGCAAGGGCGCGGCCCTGACCACCTGGCTGTCGCTGGCCGGCCGCTACTGCGTGCTGATGCCCAACACCGGCAAGGGCGGCGGCATTTCGCGCAAGATCACCCAGGCCACCGACCGCAAGCGCCTGAAGGCCGCCGCGGCCTCCCTGCACGTGCCGCAGGGCATGGGGCTGATCATCCGCACCGCCGGCGCCAAGCGCACCAAGGCCGAGATCAAGCGCGACTACGAATATCTGCTGCGCCTGTGGGAGACGATCCGCGAAACCACGCTGAAATCCAACGCCCCCTCGATCATCTATGAGGAGGAAAACCTCGTCCGCCGCGCCGTGCGCGACATGTTCGACAAGGATTTCGACGGCATCCAGGTCGAGGGCGTCGAAGGCTTCAAGGAGGCGCGCGACTTCATGCGGGTGCTGATGCCCTCGCAGTCGAAGAAGGTGCACCTGTACCAGGGCGCCCGCCCGCTGTTCGCGACCAACGGCATCGAGGAGATGCTGACCCAGATCCACCAGCCCGTCGTGCCGCTGCATTCGGGCGGCTATCTGGTCATCAACCAGACCGAGGCCCTGGTCGCCATCGACGTCAACTCCGGCCGCGCCACCAAGGAGCGCAACGTCGAGGCCACCGCGACCAAGACCAATCTGGAGGCCGCCGTCGAGGCCGCCCGCCAGCTGCGCCTGCGCGACCTCGCCGGCCTGATCGTCATCGACTTCATCGACATGGATGAATCGAAGAACAACCGCGCCGTCGAAAAGGCCCTCAAGGACGCCCTGGCCAAGGACCGCGCCCGCATCCAGATGGGCCGCATCTCGGGCTTCGGCCTGATGGAGATCAGCCGCCAGCGTCGCCGCCTCGGGGTGATCGAGGGCGCCACCGAGGTCTGTCCGCACTGTCAGGGCGCCGGACGGGTCCGCTCGGCCGAGAGCGCCGCCCTGATGACGCTGCGCGCGGTCGACATCGAAGCCGGCAAGAACGGCGCGGGTTCGGTAAACCTGCGCCTCGGCACCGCCGTCGCCCTCTACATCCTGAACCACAAGCGCGACTATTTGCAGCGCCTGCTGGTCCAGCGCGGCCTGAACGTCGTCATCCTGATCGACGACACCCTGGGCCAGGGCGAGCACGGCCTCGAACGCACCGAGACCAATGAGGACTTCGTGCCCGAGGAACGGCCAGAGGCCTTCGTCGACCTCGATGACGATTTCGACGACAGCGCCTTCGTCGATGAGGACGAGGACGGCGAGGAATTCATCGCCGCCGACGACGACGAGGACGCCCTGGATCGCGAGGACGGCGACGACGACGCGCCGCGCGAACGCGCGGAACGGGTCGAAGGCGAAGGCGGCCGCGGTCGTGGTCGCCGCCGCCGCGGCGGACGTCGCGACGGGGCAGAGGCCTCGACCGAAGACGCCCCTCCGACCGTCGCTTCGGCGACCGGCGAGGAGGACGACGACAGCGAAAGCGGCCGACGTCGCCGCCGGGGCCGCCGCGGCGGACGCCGGGTGCGCGAAGAGGGCGGCGAGCGCGACGGCTTCAACTGGGTGCGCGGCCGCACGCCGTCGCTCGACGACCCCTATGTCTGGTTCGACCCGATCAATCCCGAGCGGACCGAGGCGGCTGCCGCCGTGGCCGTGGCCACGTCGGCGACCGATGTCGACGAGGTCGTGGGCGAACGTCCCGAGGGCGAGATCGGCGGCGAACGCGGTCCGCGCTCGCGCCGCCGCCGGGGCCGCGGCCGCGGCCGGGATCGCGGCAGCGAGCTGGGCCTGACCCACGAGGTCAAGGTCGAGACCCGCGCGACCAACGAAGGCATGCCGCCGGACGGTTCGCCCGACACGCCTATGGCCGTCGTCATCGACGACGCGGTGGAAGCTCCGCCGGTCGCTCTCGCCGAGGAACCCAAACGACGCCGCGTGCGCCGCAAGGTCTCGGGCGACGCCACGACGGAATTGGAAGCCGAAGCGGTGACGACGCCCCTTGAGCCCAATGAGGCTGAGGCTGAGGCCGAGCCCGCCGTGCTCGACGTCACTCCGGCCGAAGCCGCCCAGCCCGAGCCCGAACCGGCCCGGGTGGTCGAGTCCATGCCGGCTCCGCAGCCCGAAATCGACGTCGCCGCCCTGATCGCGGACGACCCGAACCAGATCGTGGCTCCGCCCGAGAAGCCGAAGCGCGGATGGTGGCGCCGCTGAAAGGCCGTGATTAGATAGTGAGGATCGCATCGAGGGCGTTCTGGGTATGAGGAGTTCGGTGTGAACTGGTTGTCCCGCAATGCCTTCCGCGCGACCGCGGTCGCTGCCGCCGGTCTGGTGCTGGCGGCGGCGACGCCCGTCTCGGCCCAGAATGCGATCCGGGATACCGAGATCGAGGGCATCATCCACGAGTGGTCGGACCCCGTGTTCGCCGCCATGGGTCTGGAGCCGTCAGAGGTCGAGATCCTGCTGATCAGCGACAACGATCTGAACGCTTTCGCCACACGCGGCCGGATCATGGGGCTGAACACGGGCCTGATCCTGAGGACGCGGACCCCGACCGAACTGCTCGGCGTGGTGGCGCACGAGGGCGGCCATATCAAGAACCGCCACACCCTGCGCGATGGAGCCCAGGGCGCCGGCATGCAGCCGATGCTGATGACCATGGCGCTGGGCGCCCTGGCCATCGCGGCCGGCGCACCCCAGGCCGGGGCCATCCTGTTGGGCAACAGCCAGTATTTCGGCACGCTCAGCGCCCTGCGCTATATGACCCATCAGGAGGGCGAGGCCGACAATACCGGGGCCCGCGCGCTGGAGAACGCCGGCCAATCGGGCCGCGGCCTGGTCAGCTTCTTCGAGAATTTCCGCTCGCAGGAAGTCTTCTCCGACGCCCGCCGATTCCCCTATTTCCGCAGCCACCCGCTGTCGTCCGACCGGATCGAGAACCTGCGCCGGTTCGTGGCCGAACAGTCCAACTACGATCAGTTGGACAGCCCCGGGCGGATCGCCCAGCACACACTGATCCTGGCCAAGATCAACGCCTTCATGGGCGAGCCGAACCAGACGCTGCGCGACTATCCCGAAAGCGATGTCTCCTTGCCCGGCCGCTACGCCCGTTCGATCGCCTGGTATCGCGACGGCCAGACCGAAAAGGCCCTGACCGCTATCGACGCCCTGTTGGCCGAACAGCCCGAGAACCCGTATTTCTGGGAGCTCAAGGGCCAGATCCTGTTCGAGGAGGGCCGGCCCGCCGAAGCCATCGGCGCGCACCAGCGCTCGGTCGAAATCCTGCCCGGCGCGGCCCTGCTCCGCATCAACCTGGCGCATGCCCTGATCGAGACCGACGACCCGGCCCTGCTGGATCAGGCGATCGCTGAACTGAAGCGGGCCACGGCGATTGAGGACGACAACACCATGGCGTGGCGACTGATGAGCCAGGCCTATGCCGCCCAGGGCAAGGAGGGCGAGGCGCGTCTCGCCTCGGCGGAAATGTATTTCGCCGGCGGAGCCGAGGTGCAAGCCACCCAGTTCGCCCTGCGCGCCCGCGACATGCTCGAGCCAGGCACGGCCGAGTGGACGCGGGCCATGGACATCGTCTTCGCCTCCGGCGCGACGCAGGATGACGTCGATGACGTCGACCGCCGCAACCAGCGCCGCGACCGCGGCGGGGTCATCCCCGCCGGCGGCTGACCCTTCGCCTTCGAGAGACGCCATGACCGACGCGCCCGAAATCACACCCGACGCTCCGCGCACGGGCGGTCTGCTCTCTGGACCGCGCGCCGGATTGGCGGCGCTGGGAATTTCCTTCATCGCCCTGGTGCTGGCCGCCGCGCCCTACGCCACGGGCGGGGATTTCGACGGCCGGGTGCGCTCCTACCTCCTACAGAATCCGGAAATCCTGCAGGAAGTCAGTCTGGCCCTTCAGGCCAAGGAAAACCAGTTGCTGACCGAGACGATCAACCAGCGCGCGGCGGCCGCGCCGTCGCTGCTGGCCGCCGATCCGCGCGACCCGTCGTTCGGGCCGGCCGACGCGCGGGTGACCGTGGTCGAGTTCTTCGACTTCCGCTGCCCCGGCTGCAAGGCGACCGCGCCCGAAGTGCTCCAGTTGATGCAGGCTCATCCCGACGTCCGCTTCGTGTTCAAGGACTGGCCCATCCTGGATCGCGGGACCGAAGACACCTCCCACTACGCCGCGCGCGCGGCCCAGGCCGCCCACCGCCAAGGCCGGTATCTGCCGGTGTTCCGGGCGTTGATGGCCGAACCGGCGCTGACCAAGGCCGCCGTCGATCGCATTCTGGCCGCCAACGGCGTGTCGATGCCGGCGGCCCAGACGGCGATGGCCGGCCCCGAGATCGCCCGGCACCTGGCCGACATCCAGATGTCGGCCTCGAACCTGGGACTTCAGGGCACACCGACCTTCTTCGTCAACGGCCGCGCCAGCGCCAGCATTCAGCCCGCCGACATCGACCGCGCCATCAGGGCCGCCAAACGGAGCTGACCGGCCTCAGTCGACCGCGCCGACGCAGCCTTCGTCGCCGCCGACCGGCACCCTCGCCTCGGTCAGCGACAGGGTCCAGCCGTGATGGGTCGCCAATCCGCGCCGGCGGATGCCGCCGCCGTCGCCCGCGTCGCCGCCCGCATCCACAATGACCCGCCGGCCGGTCGGCAGGGCGGATGGGTCGATCCGACCGACCGCCAGCGCCGTCGGCGTCTCGCCGCCAAAGCCGTCGAAGACGCTGAGCATCGACCACTCGCGGCGCAGGCCCGTCCACCAGGCGTCGTCGGCGTTGACCGCCAGAACGGCGACGCCCTGCCCCTCGGCGGCCCAGGAGAGGGCCGCCTGGGGGTCGCGGACCGCGCGCATCTCGGCGGCCGCGCCGAAGCGCAGCCGCGCCCCGTCGAAGGCCCGCGTCGGCTCGACGGGCGACCAGACCTGGACCTTGATCCGGCCCTGCCGTGCGAGACCCCAGCCGACGATCTGCCGCCACAGTGAGGCGACCGCCTCGCGGTTGTCGGGCCGGGCGCGGTCCAGCATGCGCGCCAGCACGGCCTGCTCGCGGTCGGGACGCAGTTTCACATGGGGGCCGGCGGGCGCGTCCTTGGCCTGACCGACGCGGGCGGCGATGGCCAGGCGGCGCTCGAACAGGGCCAGCAGTTCGTCATCCAGTTCGTCGATCTCGTGACGCAGGGCGGCCAAGGCCATGTGTTCAGGAGAAATGTCGGCGGCCGCGGGCCAGACTTGCTGGAGGGCGGGCTTGGTACAGGAATGGGGCACGGTGGAGGGTCTTTCGGTTTCGATATGGCACAAGGGTTTTGCGAGCCGCCGCCCCATCGCGGGGCGGTCGCCGGCGAGGCCGTCAGGACGATGTCCCCGACGCCTCAGCCGGCGTATCGAAAGCCGTAGAAATACAGGTTCGCCGCCGCGAAATCGCGGGCGAAGGCAGTCGCGGAGGCGGCTTGCGGGCGGACCATCCGTCCAAAGGGCGCACGGCTCGGGCGGCGTCAAGCCGTGCGGGGGCTCAGAAGGACAAAGCGCGTGCGGTTGTCTTGCGAATCCTGGATGTCGTTGCGCAAAATCGACAATTCATAGACTTCGGCGGCGCGCACGGGCGCCACGGCGGCGCGGCTGACATCGCCCGCCTCGGCCACGGCGCGGGCAGCCCCGGCAGTGTCGAAGGCCTCGACGGGTGTGATCCCCAAGGCGGCCAGGGCGTTCGGACATTGGCGCAGGGCGACGGGATGGCTCTCGGCCGTCTTGACCGTGCGCAGGCTGGCTCCCGGCGGAGCCATCAGGGACAGGCGGATAGGCCTCCAGACCTCCGACACCACCTTCAGCTTCGCCGCCTCGACCAGCGAGGCCGCCGGTTCGACCCGGCCGATGGTGGTGTTCTCGACCGGGATCAGGGCGCAGCCGACCTCCCCGGCCTTGAGCGCGGCGAGCGCCGCCTCGAAGGTGTCATAGGCTACGGCTTCGTCCCACGGCCGCAGGTCCATGACGGCTTCATGGCTGAAGGCGCCCGGCGCGCCCTGATAGGCGCAGCGTCCGCCGCCGGCCTCCAGTTCGGCCCCGTCGCCCTCGGGTCTGCCGACGCCCTCCATCTCAGGCCGCTTCCGACTGGGCGCGCCGTCCGGCCTTGAGCCGTTCGGCGACGAGGAAGGCCAGCTCCAGCGCCTGATCGGCGTTCAGACGCGGGTCGCAGTGCGTGTGATAGCGGCTGGACAGGTCGTCTTCGGTCAAGGCCTGGGCGCCGCCCAGACATTCAGTGACGTTCTGGCCGGTCATTTCCAGATGGACGCCGCCGGGGTGAACCCCCTCGGCCTCGGCCACATCGATGAAGCCCCTCACCTCGCCCAGGATGCGCTCGAACGGCCGGGTCTTGTAGCCGTTGCCGGCCTTCAGGGTGTTGCCGTGCATCGGATCGATCGACCAGACCACCCGCTTGCCGTGGTCCTTCACCGCCTTCATCAGGCGCGGCAAACGCTCGCCGACCCTGTCCACGCCGAACCGGCCGATCAGGGTCAGGCGGCCGGGCGTATTGTCCGGGTTCAGCACGTCGATCAGGGCCAGAAGGTCGTCCGCCTCCATCGTCGGCCCGCATTTCAGGCCGATGGGGTTCCTGATGCCGCGCGCGAATTCGACATGGGCGCCGTCAAGCTGGCGCGTGCGCTCGCCGATCCAGACCATGTGGGCCGAGGTGTCGAACCATTCGCCGGAGGCGCCGTCCAGGCGCGTCAGCGCGCTCTCGAGGTTCAGCAGCAGGGCCTCGTGCGAGGTGAAGACCTCGACACGGCTCAGGTCGGGGTGGGTCTCCGGAGTGACGCCGACCGCCTCCATGAAGGCCAGGGCCTCGGTGATCTTGTCGGCCAGTTCGCGGTATTTGTGGCCATAGGCGCTGTCGGCCGCGAACCCCATGGTCCAGCGGTGAATGTTGTAGAGGTCGGCATAGCCGCCGCCGGCGAAGGCGCGGAGCAGGTTCAGGGTCGACGCCGACTGGTTGTAGGCGCGTAGCAGTCGTTGCGGATCGGGGACCCGCTCTTCCGGCGTGAAGGCCATGCCGTTGATGATGTCGCCGCGATAGCTGGGCAGGGTCTCGTCGCCGATGGTCTCCAGCGACGATGATCGCGGCTTGGCGAATTGGCCGGCGATGCGGCCGACCTTCACCACCGGCTTGCGGCCCGCGAAGGTAAGAACCACGGCCATTTGCAGGATCAGGCGGAAGGTGTCGCGGATGTTGTCGGTCGAGAACTCCTTGAAGCTCTCGGCGCAGTCGCCGCCCTGTAGCAGAAAGGCCTCGCCCGCCTCGACCAAGGCCAGTTTGGCGGTCAGGCGCCGCGCCTCGCCCGCGAACACCAGCGGCGGCAGGGCCCGCAGTTCGTCCTCGACGCGCGCCAGGGCGCCCATGTCGGGATAGTCCGTCGGCATCTGCACGACGGGCTTTTGTCTCCAGCTGTCGGGGGTCCAGCGCATACTCATGCCGCCAAGATAGGCGGATGGCCGCCCCGGGACAATGAACGCGGTGTCGCGTTTGTCAGCCCGCGGACATTGCGCCGGGCCGCTGCTTGTCCTTCAACAACACCAGTTCCTCGGCCACGGTCGGGTGGACGGCGCAGGTGGCGTCCCACTGGGCCTTGGTCAGACCGGCCTTCACGGCGATGGCGGCCAGCTGGATCATCTCCGGCGCCTCGGGCCCGACGATGTGGACGCCGACCACCTTCTGGCTGGTCGCGTCGACCACCAGCTTCATCAGCATCCGCTCGTCCGAACCGGTGAAGGCGTATTTCATCGGCCGGAACCGGGTCAGATAGACATCGACCTCGCCGGGACAGCTATGCCGCGCCTCGCTCTCGGTCAGCCCGACCGTGCCGACCGGCGGCTGGCTGAACACCGCGCTTGCGACGGCCTCGTAGTCGAACGCCTGGGGGTTGTCGCGATAGACGGTCTCGTGGAAGGCGACGCCTTCGCGAATGGCGACCGGGGTCAGGTTCATCCGGTCGGTGACGTCGCCGATGGCCCAGATGTTGTCGGCGGTGGTCTTCGAGAGGGCGTCGACCTTGATCGCCCCGGTCTCGTTCAGCTCGACCCCGGCTGTTTCCAGCCCCAGCGACTTGACGTGCGGCACGCGGCCTGTGGCGAACATGACCACCTCGGTCTCGATCTCGTGCCCGTTTTCGAGCCTGTTCAGCAGCCCGGTGGCGGTCTTCTCGATGGCCGTGTGCTGACAGCCGAGGATGACCTTGATGCCGCGTTTCTCGATCTCGCCCGCCAGATGGGCGCGCACGTCGTCGTCGAAACCGCGCAGGATGTTGGGGCCGCGATAGATCAGCGTGGTCTCGACGCCCAGCCCCGCGAAGATGCCGGCGAACTCCACGGCGATATAGCCGCCGCCGGCGATCAGGATGCGCTTCGGCAGTTCCGGCAGATGAAAGGCCTCTTCCGAGGTTATGGCGTGTTCGACCCCGGGCAGACCCTCGGGGACCCAGGGACGTCCGCCGGTGGCGATCAGAATCTTCTCGGCCGTAACCGTCTGGCCCTTGCCGACGATCTCGACCGTGTGGGCGTCCTTCAGCACCGCCCGGCCGTGGATCAGATCGACCCCCGCCTTGCCCAGGTTGGCGACGTAGATGCCCGACAGGCGGGCGATCTCCACATCCTTGGTCTGGATGAAGGTCGGCCAGTCGAAACTCGCCTCGACCGTCCAGCCATAGCCCTCGGCCGTCTTGAACTGGTGGGCGAAGTCGCTGGCCATCACCATGAATTTCTTGGGCACGCAGCCGCGGATGACGCAGGTGCCGCCGACCCGGTGCTCCTCGGCGATGGCCACCCGCTTGCCGCCCAGGGCGGTCAGGCGCGCGGCCCGCACGCCGCCCGATCCGGCGCCGATGACGAAGAGGTCGTAGTCGTAGGTCTCAGACATATTCCGTTCCGCTCATCCCGACGAGGGCCGGGATCCAGTTCTGTTGGGCGACCGGTGGAGCCCGATGCGCGCCGCCGCCACTCCCGAACGCTCCGGCCCCACGAAGGCACTGGGGCCCGGCCCTCGCCGGGATGAGCGGATGGGAGATCAGGGAAGTAGGATGTCGACCCCGGTCTCGCCACCGATGATCGCCTCGTCGGCCAGGTCGAGGAACAGGCCGTGCTCGACCACGCCGGTGATCAGCTTCAGGTCGTCGGCCAGCCGCACCGGGTCATGGATGGCGGCGCATTTGGCGTCATAGATCAGATTGCCGCCGTCGGTGCGCACCAGTCCCCGCTCGGCCGAGCGGACGCGGGCGGGCATGGCGATATCGTGGTCGGCCAGCACGTCGGCGATGCGGTTGGCCGTGGTCTTGTGGCCGAAGGCGACGACCTCGATCGGCAGGGCGAAGGCCCCCAGCAGGGGCACCACCTTGGCCTTGTCGGCGATGACGATGCAGCGGCTGGACGCCTCCCACACCAGTTTCTCGCGCAGCAGGGCCGCCCCGCCGCCCTTGATCAGCGCCAGCCCCGGCCCGACCTCATCGGCGCCGTCGACGGTCAGGTCGATGCGCGGCGTGTCCTCCAGCGTCGACAGGGTCAGGCCCAATTCGCGCGCCAGCTCGGCGGTGGCTTCGGACGTGGGCACGCAGCGCAGACCGTCCAGCCCGCGCGCCGCCAGCGCCTTGACGAACCATGCCGCGGTCGAGCCGGTGCCGAGACCGACCACCATCCCCGCCTCCACGCGGAGGGCGGCGGCTTCGCCAGCGGATTTCTTCTGGGCGTCGCTCATTTCGCCTTCGCCGCCTTCTTCGCCCGCATCGTCTCCATGAACCGCCTGGCCCAGCCGGGCCGGGCAGTCTGCTCGCCCCGACCCAACGCCAGATCGCCCGGCGCCACGTTCTGGGTGATCACCGAGCCCGACCCCACCATGGCCCCGGCCCCGACGGTCACCGGCGCCACCAGCGAGCTGTTGGACCCGACAAAGGCCCCCTCGCCCACCGTGGTGCGGTGTTTGAAGAAGCCGTCGTAGTTGCAGAAGATGGTGCCCGCGCCGATGTTGGCCCCGGCCCCCACCACACCGTCGCCGAGATAGGCCAGGTGGTTGGCCTTGGCCCCGGCGTCCATGCGGACGTTCTTGACCTCGACGAAATTGCCCACCTTGACCCCCTCGCCCAGATCCGCGCCGGGACGCAGCCGCGCATACGGACCGACTTCCGCCCCCGTCGCGACCGTCGCCCCCTCGATGTGGCTGAAGCTGCGGATGCGGGCGCCCGGGGCGATCCTGGCGCCCGGCCCGAACACCACATACGGCTCGATCGTCGTCCCGCCGCCGACCTCGGTGTCGAACGAGAAATGCACCGTCTCGGGCGCCGGCATGGTCACCCCGGCGGCGAGGAAGGCCTCGCGTTGAACCTTCTGGAACAGGGCCTCGGCCACGGCCAGCTCGGCCTGGGCGTTGACGCCCATGACCGCGTCCTCGCCGGCGAAGACCGCGCGGGTCGGTTCGCCGCGCTTGCGGGCCAGCTCGACCACGTCGGTCAGATAGTATTCGCCCTTGGCGTTGTCGTTGCGGACCGCGGCCAACAGTTCGAACAACAGCCCGACCGGCGCCGCCATGACGCCCGCGTTGCAGGCCGTCAGCGCCAGCACCTCGGCCGAGGCCTCCTTGGCCTCCGTGATGGCGGCCAGCGCATCCCCTTCCATGACCAGCCGGCCATAGGCGCCTGGATCGCGCGCCTCGAAGCCGATGACGGTAATCCCTTCGTGGGCGGCGAACACGGGCTCGATGTCGGCGGCGCGCAGCAGGGGCACGTCGCCATAGGTGATCACCACCTGCCCCACGAAATCGCCCAGCACGGCTTCGGCGGCGCGCACGGCGTGGCCGGTGCCCAGCGGCGGGTCCTGCACGGCGATGGCGTCCTCGCCCAGCCGTCTGACGACGTGGTCGCGCACCTCGGGCGAATGGCCGCCGACCACAACGATGATCCGCTCGCAACCCAGGGCCTCGGCGGCGTCGATGGCGTGGTCAAGCATGGCCCGCCCGCCGACCGGATGCAGCACCTTGGGCAGCGGCGACTTCATCCGCGTGCCCTGGCCGGCGGCGAGGATGATGGCGGCGCGAGGGTGGCTGGTCATGAATCGGTCCGGCGGTTAGTCGTCGCCAGCGGTCTAGCCCATCCCGGCGACCGACGGGAGATGTGGATGACGACGCGCGACCTTCAGGGCTGGACCATCGCCTTCGACCTGGACGGCACCCTGGTGGAGACCGCGCCCGACCTGATCGGCACGCTGAACCGGCTGCTGGCGCAGCGCAGCCTGCCGCCCGCGACGCTGGAGTCGGCTCGCCACCTGATCGGTCACGGCGCCATCCCCCTGCTGAAGCGCGGCTTCGCGGCCGCCGGCGAGCCGTGGGACGAGGCCGCCTCACCGGCCCTGCTGCAGGAATTCCTCGCCGACTACCGACTCCACATCGCTGACCACAGCACCGCCTATCCCGGCGCGGTCGAGGCCCTGGACCGGTTGGCGGCGCGCGGCGCCGTCCTGTGCGTGGCCACCAACAAGCCGACCGATCTGGCGGTCGCCCTGTTCGACGTCATCGGCCTGTCCTCCCGCTTCGGCGCGATCTGCGGCCCCCAGTCGGTGTCGGTGCGCAAGCCCGACGCCGCCCATATCCGCGAAGCGGCGCGCCAGGCCGGCGGCGATCCCGCCCGGACGATCATGGTCGGCGACAGCGTCACAGACCTGGACGCCGCCCGCGCCACGGGCGTGCCCTGCATCCTGACTGCGTTCGGCTATTCCGACCCGCCCGCCGCCGGGCTCGGCGCCGACGCCCTGATCGCCCATTTCGATGAGCTGGAAACGGCGATCGATCGCCTCGTCGCCGCCCGGACTGCAATGGCGCACAGCTGACCGCTTGCCAGCCCCGGACGACCGGGCTATGTCCCCGCCTCCCCGGTTGATGGATGCGTAGCTCAGCGGGAGAGCACCTCGTTCACACCGAGGGGGTCACAGGTTCAATCCCTGTCGCATCCACCATTTTTCCTGAACAAAAACATACATCTGGCGGAGAGCCACCCTCCGCATACGGATGATTTTTTGGGCAAAATCGAGTTAGTGGGGCAGTAGTGGGGCAGTCGCCGCGCAAAACTACCGCCCGAAACGAGACAAAGCGCCCTGAAAAGCATTGATTGGAACCGAGACCGGGGCTGATTCGACCCCGCTCGGCCGCGGCCTTTTGCAGGGCGTTTCATCCAAATCCGTCTCCCGGCCTCAATCCACCGCGACCCGTTATCGAAAGAGCTCCCATGGCGTTGATCCCGGACCATCCCAACGACGCCGGAACCTGGACCCGCCTGGAGGGTCGGGAGGGGTTCGCGCTTTGGCGTCGCGAGCGTCTGACGTTGGCGCCGGTCACGATGTACTATGTCGTCGCGCCGCCCCGGCAGAGCGAGATTCTCTACGACGAAGCCAAGGCTCGCCTTCGCTTCAACGAACTCGCTGGCGTTTCCGGCCGAGAGACAGCCCTTTAAGGAAGGCTTCGCAGACGCGCGATCCGCCGGCGGTTCCGGCGGCCCGCTCCAGATCCTCAGCCCTGGGCGGCGGCAAATGGATTGGCGAAGACCCGGCGCGCGATGAAGATGCCCGTGATAGCCACGCCTGGAAATCTGCGCGACAGGATCGTGTGGGCCGCCCGAAAATGGGTGCCGGCCGTCAGGACGTCGTCCAGAATTCCGATTTGGCCGACGGGCGCGACGGCAAGAGACTCGTCAATCTCGTAGGCTCCCAGGAGATCCTCGACCGTGTTTCGAACGCTCCCCGCTTCATGAGAAGGGGTCATGGACCGGGTTTGGCGGATGAGCCGGCGAACATCAGCGGCAGGCTGGATCGCCGCTGCCATGTCGAACATACGGTCGTCGTAAGCCGGGTCGCCCACCATTTTCGAGGGCGGAATAGGGACGATGACGGACTGCCGGATCCAGTCGTGGTTCAGCGCCTTTCCGAGCGCGCCGGCGCACTTCCCGATCGCTTCCCGCTTGTAGCCAAGCTCGGCCGCTGATGCCGTGGGCTTCTTCTTGAGATTGGAAATCAGGGAGTTCGCCTTGCTGTACGAATAGCCCTGCCCCGACGTGAACTCGAGGAGGTACAGGCAGGCGTCCGCCGGCGTCAGGTGGTAGTGATCGCCGCGGTTGCTGTCATCGATCTGCCTGAAGCGGATCGTCATGCAAGGGCGTTCCAGATGTCATCCATCGATCGAACGCGAATGGCGCCCAGGTCGGCGAACCTCCGGGGCCACGTCAGCTTCAGCGACGGGTCGAAACAGCTGTCGAGGATGAAGAGCTTGCGGCCCTGGTGCAGGGCGGCCCGTGCCTGAGTGAGGGTCCCGGACGTGTCGCTCGCCTCCACGATAACGGTGCCCTCGGTGAGGGCGCTCATCGTCACATTTCGCTCGGGGAAGAACAGGCGATTCTGCTGGGGCCCCTGTTTGCCGTAGCGCAACAGCGGCACCTGCGAGATCAGCAGATGATCCGTGGCGATCTGGTCCTGAAGGTCCCTGTTGGCTTTCGGATAGTACTGTCCAAGCGGTGTTCCGATGACGGCGATAGTGCGGCCACCGCATCCCAAGGCGGCGGTGTGCGTCGCGCGGTCGATACCCTCTGCCAGCCCGGACACGACGGTGAACCCACGCTCAACCAGGCCTTTGGCGATCTGGGCTGCTCGTTGGGTGCCCTGCTCTGTGGCTTTCCGCGCCCCTACGACCGCGATGGAGCGGGTCTCGGTGAGCTCCCATGCCCCCTGGTAGTAGAGGACTTCGATCGGGTGGCGCGCGTCGCGAAGCCGTTCGGGATAGTCGCCGGCATGGTTGATCCGGACGCCGAACCGATGGACGCCCGACTTCTTGAGCCGGGCGAACACCTCGTCCGCAGCCGCCTCGGCGGCGGAGCGGGACACGAAATCGGACGGAAGAGCCGACGGGTCCCGAGCGAAACGGTCTGCGAGCGTCTTGAAGGTCGCGCCCTGCTCCAGCCACAACGATTCGTACGCGCCCAGCTCGAGGCGCGGCGAAATGGGCGCCAGGGCCGCTCCATCTGCACGTAATGCCAGGTTCATTCTGAAGTCCGTTTGACAGAGATTGAATCAGCTGTCCCGAAGGATCAACGCCTGAGGTCGGTGAG
Source organism: Brevundimonas vancanneytii (assembly GCA_943373195.1). Taxonomy (GTDB): domain Bacteria; phylum Pseudomonadota; class Alphaproteobacteria; order Caulobacterales; family Caulobacteraceae; genus Brevundimonas; species Brevundimonas vancanneytii_B. The sequence goes on along the minus strand of CALSBO010000023.1, from coordinate 7,435 downwards.
CGTCACATTATGCTGCGCCAGATCAGGGCGTAGGGCACGTCTTAAGAACGCCCTCCAGGACCGAGGCGAGCGCTTTTCGGGCAGCGGACGTTGCGAAAGGTCAGTTCTAGACGTCCGGCGGCGCCCGCGCCAATCTCCGCTCAGGGCGGGTCGTAAGCGGACATTGGCCCGGCGGGCCGGTTCGTCGGGCCTGCCGGCATCCGCTAAATGGCGAGCTCCCAAGCGCGAGGCAGAACCCTGGTCGACACGGTTCACGGATCAGATCGGCATCGGCGCGCCCCGGTCGCGCCTGAGCGCCTGCCAATAGTCTGCAGGCGCCGGCGTGCCGTCATGCGTCTCGATGACCAGGGCCGGGTTCGGCATCGTCAGCCGGGCGTGACGCGGACTCTCGCAGAAGGCATAGGCGCGCGCCCACGTCGTGATGGCGGCCTCCGTCGTCTCCTCCGAGCAGGCGGCGCTCACGCGCTGGCAGAATTCGAGCGACCGCACCAGGATGGAGGGGTCGTTCCGCCGCGACAGGGCGCGCAAGGCGTCGAGGTAGTCTTCCCTGAACACCGTCGGGATCACGATGCGGGACAGGCCGCCAGCCATGAGCTCCTTCGTCATCATGATGCGGCTCAGGCGCCCGTTCCCGTCATTGAAAGGATGGACTTCCGACAGCAGGAAATGGACGAACACGGCGCGCGAGAACGGGTCCTTCAGGGTCTCGAGTATCGATACGCCCTCCCGCAGGGTTCCCTCGACGCGGTCAGGGGCGACGAAGGTCGTATCCCCGGCCTTGTTGGTTCGCGTCTTGAACTGACCCGGCCGGACCGACGGCCGGGCGTCCATCAGGATCCGGTGCCGTTCCTGGATCTCGGCGAGAAAGGCGTCCGCCCCGCGGGGCACAGCCGCGCGCGGCCCCAGATCGACGAGCTGGAGATAGGCGCCCAGGACGTCGTGCCCGTCTTCCGGCCGGGCATCGGGCATCTTGCCTTCGAAGACGATCTCGACGGCCTCGCTGACGGCGAACTCCGTGCCTTCGATGAAGTTGGAGAAATAAGCCTCCATGAACGCGCCGCTCGTCTTGCGGCCGGGCGTCGCGTCCCGATCGGCGATCGACAGGGGGGCGCGGGCCTGAAGATGATCCGCCAGGGTCACGAGGCGACCGACGCAGGCGGGGTCCAGAGGCGCGCCGGCGGCGCGGGCCCGTCCCTGGACCGTGCTGAGCTTGTCCTGGCGGGTCCGCAGCAGCGCGCCGATCAGACCGTTCAGGACCTCGAATTCCTTTTCCCGCTGGAGGACGGGCGCCAGAACCCGGGCCTGGTCCCGGATATGGTTCAGGCCCTCTTCGCCGTGGGTCGAGCACAGACTTTCAAGAGCGGCTTCGACCCCCGCCTTGCCGAGGGTGCGGGCCGGTCCATTCCGGGCGCGCGACGGACTGAGGTTGTCGAGCAGCTTTCGGACCGGTCCCGCCAGCCAGGAGCCTAGATAGGGGATGTCGCCGTCGACGGGTCCAACACCCTGACGGATGTGGATCTCAAGACCCGGGAGGGTGATCACGTCCCGGGTCCGCGGCGCGCTGACGAAGACGTGGCCGACCCCGGTCGGCGCGCCGCCGGAGCGGTCCCTCCACGGCTGGCTTTCCATGCCCGTCCGGTCGGTGGCGACGCCGTCGGGAACGAGCCTGCCGAGGATGGTGGACCATTTTCGACGCACGACGGCGTCGACCGGCTCGGCGCCGGGTTCGACATAGACGCCGGTCGCGATGCGAACGAGCTTGCCGCCTTCATGATCGCGGCGGATCTTCCTGTCGGTCGCTTCGCTGCCCGAGGGCGTGAAGAGGATGTCAGCCATGACCGTCTCCCAAGACCGCGCGAAATACAGGAAATGTCCGTTACAGTCCCTTAAATCGCAATAATGTCCGCTATAGTCACTTAACGTAGTTTCTCTTAGGAGGCCAGCCAAAGGCAAAATGTCCGTAAAACTCCCTTATCGCGCTGAAATGTCCGCCAGGCTCTCTTTGTGCGATTGTGATGGGCAAAATCCGCAGGGGCGGCCTCTGAGCCCGTCGCCAGGCCCTTCGCCCTAGAATCCGAAATCGATCTGGTCGGCGGAGACCTGTCGTTTCCGTCGGGGCGGGGCCGCCAGCGCCACAGGGCTTGGAGCCTCCGGCACGACCGCCGCCGGGGCGGCAGTGGGCTTTTCGGGCTGACGACGCGGCGATCGCGCGGTCTGGATCAGCTTGGGCTCCCGGGGTCGGACCAGCGGTCTGGGACAGGGGAGCCCCCGGGTCTTGCGTGTCGCCTTCCAGGCGGTCAGTTCGCTTTCCCACCAGCCGACCCGGTTAGGCGAGATGCGCACGGGTTCGGGAAAATCCCCGACCTGTTGCAGACGCCACGCGGTGGACCGGCTGAGGCCCGTGACGTCGCGAACCCGATCCCAGGGCAGCAACCGGTCTTCCGGCCCGCCCGTCTCGACCGGCCCGCCTTCAGGTTCGAACGTCACGACGCGCCTCCGAACATCCGGTCGGCCGCCGCCTCGAACACCTGACAAAGCACTCGGGCGTCGGTCGCGGCGTCCACGCAGTCGCGCGCCGCCCATCGCCGGGCCACATCCTTGATCGCGAAGCTGGCGGCCGGGTCCGCCAGCAGACCGGCGACCGTCGGCGGCGGCGGCGGCGTTCTGATCCCATGGTCAGCCACGGCGGCGCCCTCTCGCCGCCGGCGGCGCGGCGGTGCGGACGTCCGTGATCTGCGATCGCGCCCACTCCCGCAGCAAGCCGCGCGGATAATGGGGCCTGGACCGCACGTGACGGCAGGGCGGACCGCCACCGCCGGTCGACCACAGCCGCGCGAGGGTGGACGGCTTCAGCCGGATGCCGAACTGGGCCAGGAAGGCCGACGCCTCCGCCCGCGTCAGCAGGTCCTCGTCCCCGCACGTCGGGACCCCGGGTCCGGCCTCCGTCCCCGTTTCCCCGATCATCGCCCCGCTCCGCGCGGGCGACACTGGGTCGAGCTGGTGATTCCCTGCCCCGCCGTCAGCGCCAGGTAACAGTCCACGACCGTCGCTACATAGGCTTGGGTCTCGGCTATATCCGGCACTCGCCCCAGCCGCGCGACGCGGGCCGGACCCGCATTGTAGGCCGCCAGCGCGAGCCGCAGATCACCGAACCGCCGGATCTGACGCGCCAGATAGTCCGCGCCGCCGCGCAGGTTCTCGACGGGATCGAAGCGGTCGCGGACGCCGAGCTCCAGGGCGGTGCCCGGCATCAGCTGGGTCAGTCCTCCCGCGCCGACGGGCGAAAGGGCGTCGGGCCTGTAGGCGCTCTCGGTCACCACCAGGGCGTGGAGCAGTTTGGGATCCAGGCCGTGCCTCGCCGCGGCCGCGGCGACGGCCTCCTGGAAAGGCTGGCTGAGGGGCGCGATCCACGCCGCTTCAAGGCTGTCCGGGACCTCCTCGGCGACCGCCTCGGCGGGCCGGCCGAACAGATCGCCGCCGGCGTCGCGCCAGTTCACGGCCTGGGCCGACGCCGGCCCCGCGACCGCCGCCGCCATCGCGGCCAGGCAGGCCAGTCTCACCATGTCAGAACCTCCCGATAGACGCCGTCCACTCCCGACCGCGCGACCGGCCCGAAATAGCGGCTGTCGAAACTCCCGGCCGTGTCGCCCAGCAGGAAGAGCTCGCCGTCGGCCAGCCGCCGGCATCCCGCCCAGGCGGCCAGGGGCGCGCCCCGACGATCGCGCGCCAGGGCGCGCACCCGACCCGCCGGCGTGCGGACCACGCCGTCGTCAGCGCAGACCTCGTCGCCGCCGACCGCGGCGACCCGCTTGATCAGGCGCACGTCCGCCGGCATGCCGAGCGCCGCCAGATAGGGCCGCGCCCCGGCCGGCTGCGGGATGGCCACGACGGAGCCTCGGCCGGGCTCGGCCCCCGGCCGCCTCAGATAGACGCCGCGGGGCAGGCTCGGGCTCTCGTTGACCAGCGCCAGGGCCGGGCTCCGATCGGCGACCTTGGCCGCGCCTGCCAAAAGCCCGAGAGCGGCGATCGCCCCCCAAAGCCGGACCGATTTCAGGGGCCGGGTCATGGACGGTACGGCTCCAGGATCAGGTCCCGGGTGATCATCACCCGCACCGGCGCGCCGGCCCTCAGCCGGATCGAAGGCCGGACCTCCAGCTCGCGGTCCACCAGCCGGCCCCCGACCCGGGCGCCCTCGATGGCCGCCGCGTCGCCGGCGTCGCCGAGCAGGCCGCCCGAACCCCCGTCGTCGTCGCGGGCGATCTGGCCGAGCGTGGTGATGGCGCCGGCGAACAGCGTCCCCACCAGCAGCGGCCACAGCCGCCGATCAACCTGGCCCCGGACGCCGATCGCGCCCTGCGCGTCCACGCCAGGCTCGCCGGTCAGGATCAGACTCTTGCCGTTTGGCAGGATCAACCGTTCCCAGGTGAGGAAGGCCCGCCGATCCCCGTAGGCGCTCTCGCCCTCGGACGTGCCGACCAGCCGCGTGCCTTGGGGCAGCAGCAGGTGACGGCCGCTTACGGAGTCATAGACGTTCTGCGTGACCGTCGCGATCACGGGTCCGGCGCGCGAGGTGTCCACGGCCGTCAGAAGCGCCGCGGGCACGATGGCGCCGGCCTTGAGTTCGAACGGCGAAAGCGGCGCCACGAGCGCATGGCCGTTGTAGATCGCGCCATAGTCCGGGTTGGCGGCCGTCGACCGATCGCCGCCCGGCGCCGGCGCGGCCGTCCTTGAGCCCGCCGCCTGGGCTCGCGCGTCCTCGAAGAACAGCCCGGACCGCGCCGCCTGCTCGCGCGGGCTGGGTCCGCGGACATTCGGCGCCGACGCGGGCCGATAGGCGGGCGCATAGGCGTCGGCGGGCCGTCTGGACGGGCCCGGCGTCGCGGCGGCCTCGGTCGCCGGCGGGTGGTTCGCCGTGCGCGGCTCGGGCAGGCGATCGTAGGTCGCCGGCTGGTCCGTCACCGCTTCCGCGGGGCGGACCACGCCGCGCGCCTGGTCCTCCCGCGCCTCGGCCTGACGGGCGCGGGCGCTGTCGCGCAGTTCCGGCTGGACCACGAAGGCCCAGGCCAGGGAGCCCGACACGAGCACCGCCCCGCCGATGACGATCAGCTGGACCACGGACTTGCGCAGGCGCACGGCGTGGGGGCGCGGCGCCCGGGTGCTCAGACCCGGCGCCGGCTCCTTGGGCGCAACGTCGGGGCGGGCCGATTGGAGAGGATCGAGGTTGGTCATGACCGGACTCCTGCGAGACGGCGAATGCGGACGATCTGGGGCCGGCGGCCGCCCAGGCGAAGCTCGGCCCGGTCGAACACCCGGTCGACGACATAGAGGCCGCCGACCTGCCGGTAGTTGACCATCTGGGCCTCTCCGTCGGGGGCGATGACGAACAGGACAGGCGCCTCGTCCACCTGAAGGTCCGCGTCGAAGGTGATGAAGGTCCGCCGGCCGTCGTTGAACACCGAGGTCGGGGTCCAACGCGGACGCCGGCCCTGGGGATCGATCCGGTAGCGGGCGTCGAGTTCGCCCTCCGGCATCACGACGGGCTCGCCGCCGCGCGCCGGGACGGACGCCATGGCGGTCTCCGGGGCGCCGCCGGCGAGGATCGCGTCCGTGTCCCAGGCGACGGCGGCATTGAATGCGTCGGTCGCGCCGCTCTTCAGATCAATAAGATAGACCCGTCTGTTCGTCGTCAGGACGAGGTTGGTCTCCAGGCCCCGTTCGAGGGGCTTGAGCAGCACATGGGTCCGCTGGCCCGCCCCCTCGCCGGAGACCGCCTCGCCGATCTGCCAGCGCACGGTGTCCCCCGCCGCCTTCGCCACGAGGGTCTCCCCCGGCGCCAGGGTCAGGGTTGTGACCCGAAGGGGCGCGGTCCAGATCTCGAACACGCGTCCGGGCGACCAGGTGAAGACCTGGACCCCGCCGACGAAGGCGTCCTCGCGGGACGGCGCGCGCGCCGTCGCATTGGCCGCGGCGATGGCTTGCCGCCCGGTCGCGCCGGCCGATGCAACCCTTGCGTCTGATGGGACCGTGGCGGCCGTCGCCGGGCGGACGGGCGCCGGCTCATAGGCCCGCTCCGTCGGCGAGCGGTCTTGCGGACCCTCGGCCACCGCGAGGGCCGGTTCGGGTTCGATGACCACCGTCGATGCCAGGGCGTCCATGGGCGCCGAAGCGGTCGTGCGCCCCATCAGGGCGGCCGCCGGCCGCAGGCCATCGCGAAAGACCGCGCAGCCGGACAGCGACAGGCCCAGGGCGACCAGGATCAGGAGGCGTCGGGGGTCCATGATACATCCTCGATTTTCAGTCCAAGGGGGTTCTTCATCAGCTCGGCCTCCGTGCGGGGCGGCTGGATCGTGGTGGTGATCAGGGCCCGCCAGCGTTCGGCCCCGGCCGACTGGCCGTTGACGAAGCGTGTCTCGCGCCATTGCAGGTCGAAGGTCCGGTCCGTCCGGCGGACCACGTTCAGGATCTCGACATTGACCGCTTCGCGCCCGACCTCGGCGAACGGGTCGTGGGTCTGGGCCCAGGCGTTGAGAAAGGACGCCGCCTTGGGCGTCATCAGGTCATAGGCCCGGAGCCAGTTCTGGCGGATGACGATTGGATCGATGCTCTTGGAACGGACATCGCGAACCCAGCCGGCCAGGGCGTGACCGATCTGGGCCTCGTTCGGTTCATAGCGCCCGCCGATGGCGGTGATCCTCTGGGTCTCGCCCCAGTCGGACACCTCCACCACGAAGGGCTTCACCACGGCCCGGTCCGCCTGGACCCACCAGCCGGCGCCCAGGAAACCAGCCAGCGCCAGATTGGCCAGGGCGATGCGGCGCCAATTGCGCGCATGGGCCAGGGACAGGCCCATCCGGTCGTCCCAGACCTGGCCGGCGCGCTGATAGGGCGTCTGGTCGGGCGCGGACGCCAGGGCCCGTCGGGGCCGGAAGAAGGGGTGCATCTCAGGACTCCTCGGTCTTCAGATTGGGCGACAGCACGCCGCTGGTTTCCCCGGCCGGGAGCAGACCGCGGCCGGTGTTGGCGACGAAGAAAGCCTGCAGGGCCGCGGACCGCCCCCGCGGGCCTCCGCCCGTGGCCGTCGCGGGCCTCGACGCGGCCCGGTGAAAGTCCGCCTTGGCGGCCTGGGCCTCCCCGGCGATCGTCCCGGGCGAACGGCCTGGCGCGTCCTTCGAGGCCCCCGGCCCGCTCGTCGGCGGGGTTTCGTCCGCGGCCGTTCGGTTCGCGGCGCTGTCCGACGCGGTCTGCGGTCGCCAGGCGACGGCGCGCTCGCCGACACCGCTCGTCCCCGCCGAGGCGGTCACGGCTCCGCCTGACGAACGGCGCGGACCGGACGGCGGCGGGTTGTCGTTCGAGGGCTTCGGCGTCGACGGGCCCTGCGGGTTCGGCGGCGCGGGCGGGCGTCCCGACCCGGCCCCCGCAGCGGCGCGCGCGGGTG
>CALSBO010000022.1:0-41788 GCA_943373195.1 Brevundimonas vancanneytii | reverse complement strand
GGGGCGGGGACCAGTTCGTACAGGGTGACCACGGGGCCGGGGCGGATCTGGTCGATCACGCCGCGCACGCCGAACTCCTGCAGCACGCCTTCCAGCATCTTGGCGTTCTGTTTCAGGGCGTCCTCGTCAACCGAGGCGACCCGTTTGGCCGGCTTGGTCAGCATCGACAGGGGCGGCAGGTCGAACCCGGTCGAGGGGCGGGCGAAGTCGAAGGCGGTCTGACTGTCGTCGGCCTCCTTGCGCGGTTTCGGCGCCTTGGCGGCGGCGACCCTGGGTTCGGGCGCCTCGCGGGCGGGAGCCGGCGCCTCCCACGGAGGGCTGTCTTCGCCGTCGTCCAGTTCAAGTCGAGGGCGGACGCGCGGCGGGGCCTTGGCGGCGGCGGCGCGGCGCGTCCTGGGCGCGGGCGGGGCCGGTTCGCGCAGGCCGCGGGCCCAGGCCAGGCCCTCGGCGAAATCGGAGAGACGCAGGCCGACGGCGTAGCCGATCCCCCACAGGGCCAGGGGCAGGAAGAGGATCCCCGCGATGACCGGAGCGCCGGGCAGGCGCAGGGCGTCGCAGGTCATGCGGATCAGGCCGACGATGGCGTCGCCCCACAGGCCGCCCAGCCCGGCCGCCAGCGGCCAGGCCGCCGGAGCCGCGAGCGCCGACAGGGCCGCCGACAGGGCCAGCACGCCGCCCGTGGCCGACAACGCCTTCATCGGCGTCGGCTTGAGTCTTTGCTGAATGGCGTCGCCGATGGCGGCGGCCAGGCCGAAAGCGATCAGCAGAATGGCGGCGGGCCAGGCGGCGAGGCCCAGCGACTGCATGAACAGATCGGCGAACAGCGCGCCGTTCAGGCCCAGCCAGTTGGAGGGCGCGGCGCCCGAGGCGGCGTTAAGGCTCGGGTCGGCCGGATTCCATGAGATCAGGGCCGCCAGAAGCAGGGCGGCCAGCAGGGCCTGAAGCACGCCGCGGAATTTCACCGAGATCGGCGCGCCCCAGAGGATGCGGGCGCTGACCCAGGCGCGCTGACCGATGGCGAGGGCGGCGGACATGCGGGGACGGACTCCGGTCGAAGGTACAGACCCGCTGTTGTCGCGCGAGGAGGGTTAAGGGGCTGTTTACCAGGGGAGAGTGGCTAGAGATTGGGGATTAGGGATTAGGGACTAGGGACGAGAGAACAGCGCCACGCTCGCGGGGCCGACCGGTGAGCTGTCACCTGGTCCTGGCCGCCATCCCTCATCCCTAATCCCTAATCCCCAATCCCTAATCCCTGTCTTTCCCACTTTGCCGCACTGGACGCCGCCGCCCTCCGGCGCGACAACGGCCGCATGACCACCCCCGACCGCTATGACGTCATCATCGCCGGCGCCGGCATGGCCGGGGCGACGTTCGCGCTGGCGGCGGCGCAGGGAGGGTTGCGGGTCGTGCTGGTCGATCCCCAGCCGTTCGACGCCCAGCTGGCCCCGACCTTCGACGGACGATCGACGGCCATCGCCTTCTCGACCTTCCGGATGCTCGATGCGCTCGGCGTCGGCGCGGCGCTGCGGCCCCACGCCTGCCGCATGGACCGCATCCTGGTCACGGACGGACACCGGCCCGGCGCGGCCTCGCGGGCCGCCTCATCGGCCTTCCTGCGTTTCGACGCCGACGAGATCGGCGACCGGACCCATGGCGAACCGCTCGGCTATATGGTCGAGAACCGGCGCATCCGTTCGGCCCTCGCCAATGCGGTGACGGCGGCCGGGATCGAGGTGCGGGCCCCCGCGTCGGTCGTCGGGGTCGAGGCCGGCGCGGCGATGTCGCGCGTGACCCTGGCGGACGGATCGGTGATCGAGGCGCCGCTGACGGTCGGGGCCGAGGGCCGGACCTCGCCGGTGCGCAAGGCCGCCGGGATCGACACGGTGGGTTGGGGCTATGAGCAGAGCGGGGTGGTGGCGACCGTGTCCCTCGGGCGGGACCACGGCAATGTCGCCCACGAATATTTCCTGCCGTCCGGCCCCTTCGCCATCCTGCCGCTGACGGAACGTCGCGCCAGCCTGGTCTGGACGGAATCGACGCGGCGCGGCGAGGCCTTGCGGGCGGCTTCCGACGAGGCCTTCCAGTCGCATCTGATGCGGCGGTTCGGCGATTTCCTTGAAGACGTCACGGTGGTGGGACCGCGCTTCGTCTATCCGCTGTCGCTGCAACTGGCCGAACAGCTGACCGCGCCGCGCGCCGCCCTGATCGGCGACGCGGCCCACGCGGTGCATCCCGTCGCGGGCCAGGGGTTGAACATGGGACTGAAGGACGCCGCCGCCCTGGCCGAGGTGCTGGTCGAGGCGATGCGGCTGGGCGAAGACATCGGCGCGGAGACGGTGCTGGACCGCTACGCCCGCTGGCGCCGGTTCGACAACACCGCCCTGGCGGCGGGCTTCGACGGCTTCGTGCGGCTGTTCTCAAACGACATCGCGCCGGTGCGGCTGGCGCGCACCCTCGGCATCGCCGCCGTCAACCGCATCGCCCCCCTGCGCCGCGCCTTCATGCATGAGGCCGGAGGGGCGACGGGCGATCTGCCGCGGTTGTTGAGGGGCGAGGCGGTCTGATCAGTTGTCCTGCGCGCCGTACCGAATGAAGGAGAACCCGAACTCTTCGACATTCGCGATCGCGTTGCGAAGGTGGCCGGTGGCGGAAGCGCTGGCCTTCGGATCCATCTCAAGCGAGCGTAAAACTTCGATTTCGAGCCAGCCTCGAGCATTCATTTCGGCTGTGGCGAAGGCCAATGCGGCGCTCTCGTCGGCGCCCTTGGCCAAGACGTTGAATTCGCGAGGGTCGTCGCCAAGACGCGTGGCGTTGGTCCGGAACACCCAAGTCTGCATCGGGTCAGTCCAGCGTCCGCGCTTCTTCCGGCAGCATGATCGGCACGCCGTCGCGGATCGGGAAGGCCAGTTTGGCGCCCTTTGACACCAGCTCTTGCCGCTCTCGGTCATAGGTCAGCTTGCCGCGCGTGACGGGGCAGACCAGCACCTCCAGCAGGCGCGGATCGACGGACGGCGGGGTGTGGAAGGCGTCTGACATGGGCGGAAGGGTACAGGGATTAGGGATGAGGGACTAGGGATGAGGGTTGGGGGCTAGCGTTGTGTGCGCCCCCCGACCGCCCAATGCTTCTTCCTCATCCCTAGTCCCTCATCCCTAATCCCTCACTGCATCGACGGCGCCTCGCCGTCCCCGTCGCCCGCGGCGTCGATGGTCAGCAGGGCGGTCAGGACGGCGGAGCGGTCGGTCAGGCTGGCGGCTTCCAGCAGGGCCTGTTTTTCGGGCGGATCGAACGGCAGGGCCATCGACAGGCTGTTGATCAGGGCCTCGGGCGGGGCGCTTTCGGCCGTGTCCCAGTCGATGTCGAGGCCGCGGGTCTCCAGATAGGCGCGCAGCGCATCCAGCAGGCCGTCGCGGTCCAGCCCCACGTCATCGACCGGCGGCGCCGACAGATCGGCCTCGAACGGGGCGAAGTCGGCGCGGATCTGGCGATAGGGGGTCTGGGTCGGGATCTCGCTGCCCAGCCGAAACCGGGCGCAGCCGGTCAGGGTGATCAGATAGCGGCCGTCCGAGGTCTCGGCGAAACTGGTGATCCGTCCGGCGCAGCCGATCGGCGACAGGCCGGGCAGGCGCTGCGGCCCGCCCTTCGGCTGGATCATGCCGATGATCCGGTCGCCGGCCATGGCGTCGTCGATCATGTTCAGATAGCGCGGCTCGAAGATGTTCAGCGGCAGCTGGCCGCGCGGCAGCAGGATGGCGCCGGGCAGGGGAAAGACCGGGATCACCTGCGGCAGGTCGGCGGCCTTGACGTATCCCTGCGCCACCCCCGCCCCCTTATGCGAACAGGATGGAGGACAGGCGGCGGCGCCCGTCTCGCGCCACGTCGGACGCCGCCCCGGCGGCCTCGAACACCACCAGCAACTGTTTGCGCGCGGCCTGTTCGTTCCATTCGCGGTCGGCGGCGGCGATGGACAGCAGACTGTCGACCGCCCCCTTCAGATCGCCGGAGGCGGCCTGGGCCAGCGACAGGTCATAACGGGCCTGATGATCGGTCGGATCGGCGGCGACCCGCGCCTGCAGTTCCCCGTCCGCGCCCGCGGGGGCGGAGGCCAGCAGCGCCAGTTGCGCCCGCACCGACTGGACGGTGGCGTCGCGCGAATCGGGCGCGGCCATGGCGATGGTCTGGCGCGCCTGGTCGACGTCGCCGTCGGCCAGATAGACCCGCGCCATGCCGGCGACGGCCTTCTCATGCGCCGGTTCGAGCGTCAGCACCTGGGCGAAGGCCTGGGCCGCGCCGCCAAGGTCGTTGAGCGACAGCGATTCCTCACCCAGAGACATCAATGCCTCGATGTCCGAACTGGCGCTCGTACCGCCCGTCAGCCTGTCGATGAAGGCCCTGAGTTCGCTCTCCGGCAAGGCGCCCTGGAAGCGATCGACCGGCTGGCCGTTGATGAAGGCGTAGACGGTCGGGATCGACTGAACCTGCAGTTGCTGGGCGTAGGCGGGGTCCTTGTCGATGTCGATCTTGACCAGTTTCACCGCCCCGCCCGCTGTACGGACGGCCTTTTCGATCATCGGCGTCAGGGTTCGGCACGGCCCGCACCAGGGCGCCCAGAAATCGACCAGCACCGGCTGGGACTTCGAGGCTGCGACGACGTCGGCCATGAAGCCGGCGTCGGAACCGTCCTTGATCAGGTCGTCCGGAAGGGGCGTCGGGTCGGCGAAGCTCATCAATCGGTCCCGTGGTCGGAAAGGCGTAACGCCGCAGGGCCCGGATGGTCCCGCGGTCTTCCCGCCTCAAATAGCGCCAGTTCGGCCGCGCTCAAGTAGCGCGAAGCGCGGCAGCGCCACTTAGGAAGGGTCCGTCCCGGCCCCGGCGGGACTCAGTTTCCAGCGAATCTTGGTTTCGGAATCGGTGCGGGCCGAGCCGCGCACCACGATCTGCAGCGAGCGCCGGGTCAGGCCCTCGTCGATATGGACCGAGGGCTCGATGGCCACGTCCGGTCCGTCGGTGCGGAACCACCAGCCCCGGCCCGAATGGCCGCGCAGCAGGATGGAGCGCCGGTCCCGCGCCAGCGAGGCCTGGACTCCCGGCTCCAGCTGGAAGCGCACCGCATAGGGGGCGGCGATCGCGCGCACCACATCCTTGTGGCCCGGGGCCGGATGCAGCCGTTCCTCGGCGCGCAGCTCGTCCAGCCGCTGATCCAGATACAGGCGGCGCTGGTGCAGCAGGCCGTAGTCATGGACCCAACCGTCGTGTTCGACCTCCAGCCAGACCGCGCCCTCGCCGTCGCGCTGCTGCACCTCGACATGCAGGGGCCGGCCGACCAGCCGGTGGCCGAGCAGGCCCGCCTTCCAGCCGGCGAGGGGCTCGCCCGTCGAGGCTTCGCCGAGCGTCAGCGTCGAATGGCCGGGCGACAGACGCAGGCCGTGGCGGTCCCCGGCGCGGGGGGTCCAGCCGCAGCCCGTGACCAGCCGGTCCTTGCCGCAGACGATCTCCAGCGCCATCGGCTGGGCGCAGGCGGCGCCGGACCAGGCGCCCCGCGCCGGCCCCGCGACATCGGCGGCGATGGTCAGCAGCGGACTGCGGATGCGGGCGATGCCGGCGACGACGCGGGACGGAAGGTCCGCGGCCTGGGCCTCGTCATGGGCGCGGGCGGCGGCGATCCGGGCCAGGGTCGACGGCCCGCCGCCCTGCATGGTGACCAGCCGGCCGTCGGGCAGGGTCAGCAGGCGAAGGGCCGTGGTCAGCCGCTGGATCGCGGCGCGGACCGCATCGGGCGCGGCCTCGGACAGTTGGGACAGGGCGTCGTCGAGGGTCAGCAGGTCGAGCAGCAGCTCCAGCCCCGCCTCGGGGCTGCGCGAGGCATGGCCGCCGTCGGCGCCGACGGTGCGGCCGAGCGCACGGGGCAGCCGGCGCAGGGCGGCGCGGCGCAGCGAGACGCCGGGTTGGCCGGCCAGAACGCAGCCCGCCACCGCGGCGGCGGTCAGCCGTTCGGCGCTCCCGGCCAGGCCGCCGGGCGGACGCAGCAGCTGCCGCCCCTGACGCCCGAGGATGTCCGCCAGCCTCAGCCGTTCGGCCTCCGCAGCCGCCTGCCCCATCCGGCGGGCGGCGCAGGACAGGTTGAGGGTGCGGCGGGCCAGGATTCCGGGATCCCAGGCGAAGGGCGACCAGCGGGCGAAGGTCGTCTCCCAGGCCAGGGTCAGGCGCACCGCCTCGCGCGCGCCGCGCTCGCCCTGCAGCATCAGCGACGGCAGCCAGGCGAAGGCGTGCAGTTCGGTGGCGAAGGCCCGGCTCGGGCTCGGGCGGTTCCACGGGTCCTCGGGCGCCGCCGCCTCCAGGCTTGTGCCCGCCAGGATGAAGCGGCCATCGACCACGCCCTTGCCGGGCAGGGGATCGGCGGGCCGGAAATCGCGCGGCGTGGCGGCGAAGCCCTGGGCCGGGCGGCCCTTCAAGGTCAGGCTGTAGCCGGGCAGGCCGTAGAGCTCGATCCACAGCTGGCGGGTCAGCAGCCGCCCGGCCACGGCGGGCCACAGGTCGGGACCGGTCCCGGCCCCGGTGGTGCGCACCGGCGTGCGCATCGGCGCCCCGCGCAGGCCCGGGATTTCGCCGGGCGGCGGCGCGTCGGCCTCGGCGCGGGAAAGGGAGCCGAGCGGACTCACGCGGATTTCAGCGCCGCGATATTGGCGGCATAGGCGCCGGGTCCGCCCTTGAAGACGAACGAGCCCGCGACCAGGGCGTCGGCCCCGGCGGCGACGCAGGCCCCGGCGTTGGCGCTGGTCACCCCGCCGTCGACCTGCAGATGCGCCTTCGATCCGGCGGCGTCGAGCAGGGCGCGGGTCCGTTCGATCTTGCGCAGGGTGGTCTCGATGAAGGACTGGCCGCCGAAGCCCGGATTGACCGACATCAGCAGCACCAGATCGACCAGATCGATGACGTCCTCGAGCACGTTCAGCGGGGTGCCGGGGTTCAGCACCACCCCGGCTTTCGCGCCGAGCTGGCGGATGCGGCCCAGGGTGCGGTGCAGGTGCGGCCCGCTTTCCGGATGGACGGTCAGGATATCGGCTCCGGCCTCGCGGTAGGCCTCCAGCCAGGGATCGACCGGCGCGACCATCAGATGGACGTCGAACGGCAGGGTGGTGTGCGGGCGGATCGCCTTCACGATGTCCGGACCAATGGTGATATTGGGCACGAAATGCCCGTCCATGACGTCGACATGGATCCAGTCGGCGCCGGCCGCCTCGAGGGCGGCGACCTCCTCGCCCAGACGGGCGAAGTCGCTGGCGAGGATGGAGGGGCAGATCAAGGGCGCGGCCATGGACCGGGGATAAGACGGCTCGCGGGCGGGAGCAAGGCGCAGGCTTGGGCGACGACGCGCGCGGCGCTACACGGTTCGGTCATCGCCGCGTCCCGGAGCCGTCATGAGCGACTATCTCGCCACCGTCGAATGGAGCCGCGGCGACCAGCCCTTCCTCGACAACAAATACAGCCGCGCCCACGACTGGCGCTTCGACGGCGGGGCGGTGGTGCGGGGCTCCTCGGCTCCGTCCAGCGTGCCCGAGCCGATGTCCGACCCGGCGGCGGTCGACCCCGAGGAAGCGCTGGTGGCGGCGGTTTCGAGCTGCCACATGCTGTTCTTCCTCGCCTTCGCGGGCAAGGCGGGCCTTGTGGTCGACCGCTACCGGGACCAGGCCATCGGCCGGATGGGCAAGGATGATCGAGGGAAGATTTCCATCACCGCGGTGACGCTGCGGCCCGCCGTCGCCTTCTCGGGCGAAACCCGGCCGGACGCGGCGGCGGTGGACGACCTGCACCACCTGGCGCATGAGGCCTGCTACATCGCCAATTCGATCCGGGCCGAGGTGACGGTCGAGCCCGGCTAGGGCGGATCAATTTTGTCATTCCGGCCGAAGCGAAGCGGAGAGCCGGGACGGGACGGGACATCTTTACGGGCCTCCCGGAAATCGCTGCGCGATTATCCGGGAGACGGGCAGCCATCGCGCCGCTCCTGACCCGGCTCCCGGATAGCTGCTGGCGCAGCTTCCGGAAGGGCGAGTTTGGGGCATCAGGCGTCCCGGATCGCCGCTTCGCGACGTCCGGGATGACAAGGCGACTGCGACTCAGAGCGCCGGCGCGACGGCCACGTCGTTCAGCAGGGCGACGAAACGGCGTTCGGCCTCGGCGGCCAGGTCGGGGTGGTATTTCATCGGCGCGGTCGCCGCCGGCTCGTCGAAGGCGTGGGTGCCTTCCGCGATCCAGGTCTCGACCTCGGCGCCGCAGTCGCGGACCATGGCGTGGATGCGTTCGGCGTTGCTGACCGTGGTCAGGTGGTCGGTGCGCGAGATCACCGCCACTGTCTTCGGACAATGTTTCCACGGCCGCATCCGGTTGAAGGCGCCGATGCCGACGTAGGGATAGGCCAGCCAGGTCGCGATCACGCCGTCCAGCGCCACGCCGCCCGGGTCGGCGACGCCCAGCATGCCGCCGGCCCGGTCCGAGCTCATCGCCTCCATGATGCCCCAGCCGCCGTGGCTCCAGCCGGCGAGGACGATCTTGGACGCGTCCACGTCGGGGCGAGCGGAGATGCCTTGCAGAGCCGCCAACACGTCGCCCGCCCTTTGCGAGCCGTGCAGCAGCACGCCGGTGCAGACCATGGCCAGGGCGAACGACCGGCTCCAGCCGCGCGGGGCCCAGGAGTCGACGATGAACGCCCGCCAGCCCGCCGCCTTGGCGGCCTCGGCGTATTTCGGCAGGTGGTCGCGCACCCCGCCGCAGCCGTGGAACAGGATCACCGCCGGGCGCGGCCGGTCGTCGTCGGGACCGACGACGGTGACGGCCGGTTCGAGCATCGACCAGCGCTGGGAGAGGGTTTGCATGGGCGGAACCTTAGCCGTCAGCGCCGGTTCAGTCTCCTCCCTGTCGCGCAGCGATGGGGAGGGGGACCACACGAAGTGTGGTGGAGGGGCCGCGGCGGCGCGGTCCGTCGGCTGGCCTTATACGACCTGCCTTCACCCCTCCACCGCTTCGCGGTCCCCCTCCCCATTCGCAAGAGGCGAACGGGGAGGAGACAGTCGCGCTCAAGCAGCGAGCGACCGCGTCACGAGCGCTGGCGCCCCAAAATCAGTGCCGGAACACCCGCACCCCGGTGAACGCCATCGCCACCCCGGCCTCGTCCGCCGCGGCGATCACTTCGTCGTCGCGGATCGAGCCGCCGGGCTGGATCACCGCTGTCGCCCCGGCCGCCACCGCTTCCAGCAGGCCATCCGCGAAGGGGAAGAAGGCTTCCGAGGCGCAGGCGGACCCTTGGGCCAGCGAATGGGCCAGCCCCTTGGCCTCGCCGGCCTCCCTCGCCCGGATGGCGGCGATGCGGGCCGAGTCGCGGCGGTTCATCTGGCCGGCGCCGATGCCGGCGGTCTGGCCGTCCCTGGCATAGACGATGGCGTTGGACTTGACGTGTTTGGCCACGGTGAGGGCGAACAGCATGTCCTCGATCTCCCGCGGCGTCGGCGGACGGCGGGTGACGATCTTGAGGTCGGAGGCGGCGATGCGGCTGCGGTCGCGCGACTGGACCAGGAAGCCGCCGGCCACCGAGCGGAACACCTCGCCGGCCGCCAGCGGATCGGGCAGGCCGTCGGTCAGCAGCAGGCGCAGGTTCTTCTTCGCGGCGAAGATGCTCTGCGCCTCCTCGTCGGCGCCGGGGGCGATGACGACCTCGGTGAAGATGTCGGTGATCAGCCGGGCGTCGGCGCCCGACAGCGGCCGGTTGACGGCGACCACGCCGCCGAAGGCCGAGACGGCGTCGCATTCCAGCGCCCGGGCATAGGCCGTCGCCAGATCGGTTCCGACCGCGACGCCGCAGGGATTGGCGTGTTTGACGATGACGCAGGCCGGGGCCTCAAACTCGGCGACCAGCTCGTATGCGGCGTCGGCGTCGGCGATGTTGTTATAACCCAGCGCCTTGCCCTGCAACTGGCGGGCGTGGGCGACGCCCGGGCGCGCATCCCCGGTGCGGTAGAAGGCGCCGGTCTGGTGCGGGTTCTCGCCATAGCGCAGGGTCTGGGCCAGCGAACCGGCGACGGATTTGCGCGCCGGGGCGGCGTCGCCGACCTGACCGGCGAACCAACCCGAGACGGCGGCGTCATAGGCGGCGGTGCGGGCGAAGGCGCGGGCGGCGAGGCGTTTGCGCAGGTCCAGGGTGGTGGCGCCGTCGGCCTTCAGCGCCTCCAGCAGCTCTCCGACCGAGGCCGGATCGACGCAGACGGCGACATAGCCGTGGTTCTTCGACCCCGAGCGGATCATGGCCGGGCCGCCGATGTCGATGTTCTCGACCGCGGCGTCGAAACCGCCCCCCGAAGCCACCGTGGCCTCGAACGGATAGAGGTCGACCCAGACGATATCGATGGGGCCGATATTGTGGGTCGTCATGGCCTCGGCGTGATCAGCCGCGCCGCGCACGCCCAGCAGGCCGCCGTGGACGACAGGGTGCAGGGTCTTGACCCGGCCGTCCATCATCTCGGGGAAGCCGGTCAGGTCGGCCACGTCCTTCACCGGCACGCCGAAACCGGCGATGGCGGCGCGGGTGCCGCCGGTCGAGACCAGTTCAACGCCCAGTTCGTGCAGGGTGCGGGCCGCCTGTTCAAGCCCGGTCTTGTCGGACAGGGAGATCAGCGCGCGCTGCGGCGCCACGCGATCCGGCGCGGGGGGAAAGTCGGGAGCGGCGGGCATGGCGGCGTCCGTGTGCTGGCGTGGGGGTCGGGAAGACGCGCGGGGCTCTAGCACTGTCCGGCGGCGGATTGAACCGTCTGGACGTCACCGGAGGATGGAAAGCAAAGGTTCAGCGGATATAGATGCCGGATGGAAGACGTATCCCCATCGAAAAGAACGGTCCGGGCGCGAGCGGACGCAATCAAGCCGTTTCGTTGCAAACATCTGATCGCGGTGATCGAGGACCCTGCCGATATCAAGAACATCGGGACGGTGATCCGCAACGTGAACGCCATGGGGGTCGAGAAGGTCTACGTCGTCGATCCTCGCCGGGCTCTGCCCGAAAACTGGCAGGATCTTCGCGGCGACCGGGCCATGTCGAAGGTCTCGGTGTCCGCCGTGAAATGGACGTTCGTGAAGCGTTTCGACAGCACGGACGAGTGTTTCGACTATCTCGAGACAAAGGGGTTCAAATCAATCGTCACGTCGCCGCACGTGAAGGGCAAGGCGAGCATCTTTCTGGACGAGGGCGACTACACGATTCACGCCAAGCTGGCGGTATGGTTCGGTAGCGAGTCTATCGGGATCAGCGAACGCGCCGTCGAACGCAGCGAGATGTGCGTCAGCGTTCCCATGTTCGGCATGATCGAAAGCCTGAACCTCGGCACGAGTTCAGGCATCGTCCTGTATGAGGTCGCCAAGCAACGGCGTGCTTATCAAAGCAGGTACAGGCTACGTAACAAGAGAGGCGAGCGCGAGACACCGCTGCCGACGGTCCTGGCCGCCCGCGACTAGGTGTGCTGGCCTGATCCTGGGGTCTGCGAACTTGTCATCCCGGACGCCGCGAAGCGGCGATCCGGGACCACCTACGCTCACTAGCCCGTGCCTCCCGGAAATCGCGGCGCGATTATCCGGGAGAAAGCCAGCCATCGCGCTGTTGCCCAACCCGGCTCCCGGATAGCGGCTGACGCCGCTTCCGGGAGAATCATGCGTTCACCTCACCGTCCCGGCTCTCCGCTTCGCTTCGGCCGGGATGACAAGGCTTGCCCTCGAACTCGGCCGACCTCAGTCCTCCAGCCGACCGAAATCCACCACCACCGGCTCCCGTCCGATCAGCGTCAGAAACCGCCTGAAGTCCGCCTGCGCCAGCGCGGTCGTCGCCGTATTCGTCAGGGGGTGGAAGTTGACGATGTCGGCGTCCCACAGGGCCTGATCGAGCACAAAGGTCACGCGCTGCTCCGGGTCGTTGATCAGGCCCAGGGCCGTGACGGAGCCGCCGCGCACGCCGAGCGTCTCGTACAGCAGCGCCTCATTGCCGAACGACAGCTTGTCCGAGCCGATCGTCTTCGGCGCCCGCTTCAGGTCCACCACCGTGTCCTGACGGGCCGAGATCAGCCACAGCCGGCCCTTCTTGTCCTTGAGGAACAGGTTCTTGGTGTGGGCGCCGGGCATGGCGGCCTTGAGCTCCAGCCCTTCCTCGACGCGGAAGACGGCGGGGTGGTCATGGGTCGTCTGCGCCACGCCGTTCGCCGCCATCCAGTCCAGCAGGCGGTCGCGGTCGAAGGCAGGCTCGGTCGGCTTGTCTTGGGTCATGCGGCGCCGCTAGGGATGGAGACGTCCCTCGATACCGCCCGGAGCCCGCTCGTGGAACTCGAATGCTATCCGATGACGGCGACGCCGCCGGACCTCGTGCCGGGGCGGCAGTCGCGCAACTGGATGGACGCCTTCGCCAGCCGCCACCCCTATCGCTGCCTGCCCCTGAACATGGCCAACACCACGGGCTGGGAGATTCTGTGCCCGCTGACCTTCACCGCCGAATGGAACGGCGGGCCCAGCCAGGCGGACATCGTCATCACGCCCGAGCGGCCGAACGCCAATCTGACCCATGTGGTGACCTCGCATTTCTCGCGCGGGGTGCTGACGATGCACCCGCAGTATCTGTTCCGGACGCCGCCGGGCTGGGGCCTGCTGGCCGGCGGCTCGCCCAATCACATGAAGGACGGGATCCAGCCGCTGGTCGGGCTGATCGAGACCGACTGGCTGCCCTTCCCCTTCACCATGAACTGGCTGTTCACCCGCCCGGGCCGGGTCAAGTTCGAAAAGGGCGAACCCTTCTGCTTCATCACGCCCATCGAGCACCGCAAGGTCGAGACCATGCAGCCGGTGATCCGGACGCTGGAATCCAATCCGGTCATGCACGGCCAGTTCGAGGCCTGGAACCGCGCCCGCACCGACTTCAACAAACGGCTGGCCTCGGGCGACCCCGACGCGGCCAAGGAGGCGTGGCAGCGCTACTATTTCAAGGGCGAGGTGCCCGAGGACCTGGGCGTCGCGCCCGAGACCCATGTGAACAAGCGGCGCCTGAAGAGCCCGAGGATCGGGTAGGAGGGATTAGGGACTAGGGATTAGGAAGCATAGGTCGATCGCCGCCAGCCAACCTCTCATCCCTAATCCCTAATCCCTACCTGTCACATCGCCCGCGTCACCCGCGGCCCCAGGTTCTGCATCACCTCGCGGGCGTCGAAGGCGTTGGGGTCGCCGGCGGGCTTGGCGCCGCGTCCCATGACGATCTCCGCCGAGGCCTCGAAGCGGTCGATCTCGCGCACGTCGAAATCGCGGCGGCCCCAGAACGGATCGCCCCACGGGCTCCAGTAGCCGCGGCGATAGTAGCGCCACGACGGACCCCAGAACGGGCTGTATCGTTGGCCGTAGAACGGATCGGGCGTGGTCTGCAGCCGGACGTCGCGGTCGGTGGCGCGGTTGACCGTCGAGAACCAGTCATAACCGCTCTCGGCGGTGATCTCGGCGGCGCGCAGCAGCAGGGCCATCTCGACCTGTTCGCGCGAGGTGACGGAATTGCCGGCGAAACTGACGCGGTAGCGGTCGGCGTCCACGCGCTGGTCGGAATAGCCGTAGCGGCTGCCGACGCCGGCGGGACCGTAGGGCGTGGCGGTGGCGCAGGCCGACAGGGCGAGGGCCGCCGCCGTCGCCAGGATCGCGGGCCTGAGGAAACGATGTCTCATGGGAGTTCTCCTTGACGCGGCAGTGCGCGCCCTTCCTGCTGAACGGGAGATGAACGGCGCCGGTTCCGGCGACAGTGAAGTCCTTATAAACGCCCGACAATAAGTACGGCGGCGGCGAGCAGAAGGACGCCGGTCAACAGAGCGAAAGCCCTGCGGAACCGCGGCTCGCCCATGCGCCGGGCCAGAGCCGCGCCGCCCAGACCGTAGGCGGACATGGCCAGCACGTCCATGCCGATGGTCGCCGCCGCGAACAGGGCCAGTTGCGGGGCCGCGGGACGGCTGACATCCATGAACGGCGGCAGGACGGCGGTGAAGAACAGGACCGCCTTGGGGTTGGCGATCTGGACCATGAAGCCGTCGACCAGGGCGCCGCGGCCCATGCGGACGGGCGGGGCGTCCGGATCGACGGCGGTCGCGCCAAAGGCCCCGCGCACGGCGCTGATCCCCAGCCAGGCGACATAGACGGCGCCCCCGATCGAGATCAGCCGGAAGACCTGCGGAAAGGCCGTGACCAGCGCCCCGAGCCCCAGCGCCGCCGCGCCGAACCAGACCAGGGTCGCCGCATTCATCCCGACCACGCCCGCCAGGGCCCCGGCCTTGCCGCGCTGGACCCCGTTGGCGACCGAAAACACATTGGCCGGGCCGGGCGTGATCGCCATCACCGTCATGACGCCGAGAAAGGTCAGATACAGATGCGGATCGACGGGCAGGCTGGCCATGCCGACCTGTCGGGCGGACCGCGCGGCCGGTCAAGCCGGCGGGGGCGCTCAGTAGCCGGTCGAGGGCTGGGTGTTGCGCGGCTGCTCGGGCGGGGCGCGGTTCTGCTGCGACAGTCCGGCTCGGATCTGGTCGGGAATGCCGCGCACCCGGGCGACGCTGGCCGCGCCGGTGGCGGCGGTCGAGGCGCGGGCCTCCTCGGTCGGTTCGGCCGCCGCACGGGCGGCGAAATGCCGTTCCAGCATCACCGCGAAGGTCTCGAAACCGGGGGTGTAGCGGGCCAGGATCTCGTCCACCCGGGTCGCGGCGCGGCGGCGGTTGGAGCCCGACGCCTCGACGGCGTTGCGGACCTCGGCGTTCATGGACTCCAGCTCGGACCGGAAGGTCAGGGCCGCCGTACTGATTTCGGCGGCGGTGGGGGCGGGAGATGGAGCGGCGGCCGCGGGCGGCGGCGCGGCCGGGTGCTGGGCGAGGGCGGGAAGGGGGGCGGCGAAACCGGCCGCCGCCAGCAGGATCAGACGCATGGGCATGGGAGCCTCCTGTCCGGAACGCCCGATCCTACGCCGCTCCGGTCCGCACCGCAGCCAAAATATCCGCGATCCTCGACCGGGGGGTCAGTCCTCGTCGGACGCTTCGTCCTCGTCGGCCTCCACCGCGGCTTCGGCGACGGCCCCTTCAGCCTCTTCGATCGACTCCAGGGCCCCGCCGAGCGCGTATTCGGCCATCAGGCCGTAGGTGGCCATGTGCTCGGGGTCGTTGGAGGCCCAGGCGCCGTTGGCGGCCATGCCTCGCGCCCCGGCCAAGGCGCCCGAGGCCTCGACCTCGGCCAGGGCTTCGGCGGCGACGGCTTTGAGATCGACCCCGGCCAGGGCCTCGGCGGCGATGGCCGAGGCGTGTTGCGACACCACGGCGGTGAAGGCGGTCACATCGGGCTGATACTCGGCCCACAGGGCGGCGATGCGGACATCGCGCTGCGCCTCCGTCAGGGTTTGATCCTCCGAAATGGCTCCGGCGCGCTCGCCGAAGGCTTCCATCCGCGCCTCGAAGGCCTCGGCGGCGGCCTGGATGGCGTCCTCGGACGGACCGCGCGCGGTGTCGGCGACCGCGGCCGACATCGGCAGCAGGGCGAGGGCGGCGGCGAGGGACAGGGCCTTGATCATGACGAAGCTCCGGATGGGTCGCCGTCAAGGTCCGCCGAACGCTGTCCGGTCACAAGTGAAATCGCGGTAAGGCGGGCGCTCAGCCCCGGTCGCGCGCGTCCCGCTTGCCCAGCACGCGCAGGCGCAGGGCGTTCAGCTTGATGAAGCCGGCGGCGTCCTTCTGGTCATAGGCGACGGCGCCGTCCTCGAAGGTGACCAGTTCCTGATCGTACAGGCTCTCGCTGCTCTCGCGGCCGATGACGGTGGCGTTGCCCTTGTAGAGCTTGATCCGCACCGTACCCGACACCTTCCGCTGGCTGTGGTCGATGGCGACCTGAAGCATCTCGCGCTCGGGCGAGAACCAGAAGCCGTTGTAGATCAGATGGGCGTACTTGACCGCCAGCTCGTCCTTCAGATGCATGGCCCCGCCGTCGAGGGTGATCGATTCGATGCCGCGGTGGGCGGCCAGCAGGATGGTCCCGCCGGGGGTCTCATAGACGCCGCGCGACTTCATGCCGACGAACCGGTTCTCGACCAGGTCGAGCCGGCCGACGCCGTTGTCGTGGCCGTACTGGTTCAGGGCGGTCAGCAGGGTCGCCGGCGACATCGCCTCGCCATTGATCGAGACGGCGTCGCCCTTCTCGAAGCCGATGGTGATGACGGTGGCGACATCGGGGGCGTCTTCCGGCGAAAGGGTGCGCTGGTGCACGAACTCGGGCGCCTCGACCGAGGGGTCCTCCAGCACCTTGCCCTCGCTGGACGAGTGCAGAAGGTTGGCGTCGACGCTGAACGGGGCCTCGCCGCGCTTGTCCTTGGCGATGGGAATCTGGTGCTTCTCGGCGAAATCCAGCAGGTGCTCGCGCGATTTGAACGCCCATTCGCGCCACGGGGCGATGACCCGGATGTCGGGCTCCAGGGCGTAGTAGCCGAGCTCGAACCGGACCTGGTCGTTGCCCTTGCCCGTGGCCCCGTGACAGACGGCGTCCGCCCCGACCATGCGGGCGATCTCGATCTGACGCCTCGAGATCAAGGGCCGGGCGATCGAGGTGCCGAGCAGATACTGGCCCTCATAGACGGCGTTGGCGCGGAACATCGGGAAGACGTAGTCGCGGACGAACTCCTCGCGCAGGTCGTCGATGAAGATGTTCTCGGGCTTGATGCCCATCTTCAGCGCCTTCTCGCGCGCCGGGGCCAGTTCCTCGCCCTGGCCGAGATCGGCGGTGAAGGTGATGACCTCCGCGCCGTATTCGGTCTGCAGCCATTTCAGGATGATCGAGGTGTCGAGGCCGCCGGAATAGGCGAGGACGACCTTCTTGGGCGCGGACTGGGTCATGACGGGTCTTTCGGCGCGGGGAGGCGATGGGCGCGCTTAAAGGACCAGACGCCCCGCGATGCAAGGGCGGGAATGGGGCGGCGTTACCTTCTCCCGCTTGCGGGAGAAGTGGCCCGTCTTCGCGCGTCAGCGCGAACAGGGCCGATGAGGGAATTCCTTCTCCAACCGTTGGACGGTACCCCCATCGTCGCTGGATCGCTTCGCGATCGACGCGACACTTCCCCCGCAAGCGGGGGAAGGAAGGGGAGCTCAGCCCCACGGGCCGCGCGACCCGGTCGGCGTGGTCGGCGCGCTGGTGAAGACCGGTCCGGGCGCGGGCTCGACCGCCGCCGGACGGCGCGGCGCGATCCCCATCTTCGCGCCCAGCTCCATCAGCGCCCGCACCCGGTTGCCCGTGGCCGGATGGGTCGAGAACAGATTGTCGGCGCCGCGTCCCGACAGAGGGTTGATGATGAACAGCTGGCCCGAGGCCGGATTGCGCTCGGCGGTCGGATTGACGATGCGGCGGGCGTGGTCCTCGATCTTCTGCAAGGCGGACGCCAGGGCTTGCGGGTCGCCCGCGATCTCGGCTCCGACGCGGTCGGCCTCGTACTCCCGGCCCCGGCTGATGGCCATCTGCACCAGACCGGCGGCCATGGGCGCCAGGATCATCAGCGCCAGGGTCCCGATGATCCCGCCCGGCCGTTCGTCGTCCTCGCCGTTCCCCCCGCCGAAGAACAGGGCGAAATTGGCCAGGGCGGCGATGGCCCCGGCGACCGTGGCGGTCACCGTCATGGTCAGGGTGTCGCGGTTCTTCACATGGGCCAGTTCGTGGGCCATCACGCCGCGGATCTCGTCGCGGGTCAGCATGTCCAGCAGGCCGGTGGTGGCGCAGACGGCGGCGTTGGCCGGATTGCGGCCGGTGGCGAAGGCGTTGGGCTGGTCGTTGGGAATGATGGCGATGGTCGGACGCGGCAGGCCGGCGCTCGCCGCCATCTGCACCACATCGGCGACATAGGCCCGGACCACGGCGTTGGGATGCTGTTCGTCGACGGGCTGGGCCCGGTACATCTTCAGCACGATCCTGTCGGCGTTCCAGTAGCTGAACAGGTTCATCCCCCCGGCCACGACCAGGGCGATCAGCATGCCGGCCGGCCCGCCGATCATGTAGCCGAGGCCGACGAACAGGGCGGTCAGGGCCGCCAGCAGGGTGAAGGTCTTGAGGTGGTTCATGGTCCGGAATATTCGATCGCAACTGGCGCCGGAGAGGCGAACCCCTCATGTGTGCGGATCAACGCCCGGGCTCAAGGCGAGGCTGCTGTGACCGATCATCCCACCCCCGACGACACGCCCGCGCCGGCGTTCAACGCCGACGTGCCGCACGCGACGCCGGAACGGCCCCTGAGCGAGGCCGCGCGCCGCGCCCTGCTGGAGGCGGCCGGGCGCCGGGCGGCTGAGGCGGCGGCGGCTCCGCCGCCCGAGCACGGCGGTCCGCGCGGCCTTGAGCCGACCCGCTACGGCGACTGGGAGAAGAAGGGTCTGGCGGTCGATTTCTGACCGGCGAGCCGGAACGGGGCGAACGAAGGCGGGCGAACGGCGTTAACCGTCTGATCCAGGAGACCCGCCCGATGATTCGCACCCTCGCCGCCGCCGCGGCCCTCGCCGTTCTCGCTTTCGCCGGAACCGTCTCGGCCCAAACCTGGGGCCAGCCGGTCTATCTGAACGCCTACGGGCGACCGGTCGGCGGCTCGCCCCTGTCGGAGGTCGAGACCCGGTCGTATGTCGAGACCGGGCGCTGGGCCGACGGCTACGCCGACCGACCGCGCGTCTATGTGCCCGCGCCGGCCTACGGCCACGGCTACCGGGGCGAAAGCTACGGTTATCGGTCTGCCGGCTACGGCCATGACCGGGGATACCGCCGCTACGACCGGGGGTATCGGCGCTACGGCCACGACCGCTACGGCCCGCCGTCGCGGTCCGGCTATCGCGATGAATGGGGCTACAACGACGACCGGCCGCCCTTTGCCCGGGGCGGGTCGTACGACCGGCGCGGACGGGGGCATGACCGCGACTGCGGCTGCGGCGACGTCTATCTCTACGACCGCTGAGGCCCCGCTCGGGTCCGTCATGGTTAAATTGGACGCCCCTTGGGGAAAGGGTCCGCCGCCTTTCGCCCGCTCGGTGCAAGTCCGGCCCGGATGGTTTCCAAAGGCTTAAAACGGCTCCGAACTGGAGTTCGTGTCATGCGCATCCTCAACGCCGCGGTCGGCGCCGCGCTTCTGATCCTTGTGGCGAGTCCGGCCCTGGCCGGGGACCCGCGCGGCGGCGGCGGCCAGTACGGGGGCGGCGGCTGCGGCGGCGGCTGCGGGCATCGGCCGCCTCCGCCCCCGCCCCCCCCTCACGGCGGCGGCGGCAACATCAATGTGAACGTCAACGCCAGTGCGAACGCCAACGCCAACGCAAACGCCTTCGGCGGGGCCGGGGCCGGCGGCTATTTCAACGCCCGCGCCTATGACGTCGGCGGCATTCGCGGCGGCGGCGGCAGCTTCGGCGGCTTCTATGTCGGCGGCGGCGGCGGCGGAGACGGCGGCTACTACGGCGGCGGCGCGATCTACAACGAGGAAGTCTATGAGGGCCGGACCTGCGCCAGCGCCCCGTTCGGCTATGTGGTGCACGGCTTCGGCCGCACCGAACGCCGTCCGCCTGCCTGCCTGGGCGGCGGCGGCGGAGACTGCCGCGACGGCCAGGATCGCGGCGGCCGCTACGGCTATAGCGAGCGTCACCAGTGCGGCGAGGGCCGGCGCGAGGACCGCGGTTACGAGCAGAGCGGCTACAGTTCGTACGAAAGCCGGGAGTCCTATGTCGAATACGAGGGCTACGGCGGGACCTGCGGCGGCGGCTGCGGAGGCGGCTGCGGCGGGGGCTGCGACGGCGGGCCCGACGTCGGGATCGGCGACTATGAGCGGGGCTATGTCGACGGCCAGCGCAGCTGCGGCGGCGTCTGCCAAGGGGACGACCACGGGGACGACGACACCGCCCCCTATCCGCCGCCCTATGCGCCGGAGCCGCCGCGCTACGACCCGCCGACCCGGCCGGACCGGCCCTACCGTCCCCGGCCGCCCCGGCAGGACTATCGCCAGGAGCCCGGCGAGCGGGGCTGACCCCGCCTCAACGCCCGACGCCGTCGATCGACTCGACGATGGCCGAGGCCGCCAGCAGGGGGTTGTCGGCGCCCACCACGGGCCGGGCCACGACCAGATGGCTGGCGCCGGCCTCCAGCGCCGCGCGCGGCGTGGCCACCCGCTGCTGATCGCCCTTGTCGGACCCTTCCGGCCGTACGCCGGGGGTGACGATCAGGAAGTCGGGCCGCCCCGCCGCCGTGGCGATCTCGCGCACCCGTGCGGCCTCCAGCGGGCTTGAGACCACGCCGTCGACGCCGCAGTCCAGCGCCTGCCGCACCCGCCGCTCGACCAGGTCGCTCGCCGTGTAGCCATAGCCGATGTCGGTCAGGTCGGCGTCCGACAGGCTGGTCAGGACGGTGACGGCCAGCAGTTTCGTGTCCGCGCCGGCCGCGTCGCGTCCCTTCACCGCGCCGCGCATCACCTGCGGCTCGGCATGGACCGTCAGCAGATCGCAGCCGCCCTCGGCCACGGCGCGCGCCGCGCCTTCGACCTGGGCGCCGATATCGTGCAGCTTCCAGTCCTGGAACACCGACTTGCCCGCCGTGCGCAGTTCGTGAGCGAAGGCCACGCCGCCGGGCCGGGCCAGCAGGGTCAGGCCGATCTTGTAGGCACTGACCGTCGCCCCGAGCCGGTCGACCATCGCCCGGGCGGCCTCCAGCGAGGGCAGGTCGAGGCCGACGATCAGGCGCGGGTCGGTCAGCACGGGGGTCATGGCGTCGCTCCTCCGGACACGTTAAGAACTGGACGCGCGCGCGGGCGTCAGCCTTGATGGACCGCGGTTGGGTGAATTGCAGGGCGAGGCCAGCACATGGACGCGGTCGATCTGGGCGTCAACCTGTTCGTGGCCCTGTTCGCCCTGGTGGACCCGATCGGCAATATCCCGATCTTCGCCGCCGCCACGGCCGGCGCCTCGATGCGCCAGCGGCTCTCGGTCTCGGCCCTGATCTGCATCTTCATCGTCGTCTTCCTGTGCTTCTTCTTCTTCACCGGCCTGGGACTGCTGCAGTTCTTCGGCATCTCGCTGGCGGCGTTCCGGATCGCGGGCGGCATCCTGCTGCTGCTGCTGGGACTGGACATGACGCGCGAGGACTTTCTCAAGATGTTCGCCGACCCCGATGCGGTGAAGGACGCGGCCGACGACAAGGGCTACGCCCGCCGTCGGTTCCAGCGGATGGTCGTGCCCTTCGCCATGCCCCTGCTGATCGGCCCGGGGGCCATCTCGACCATCATCATCCAGGCAGGCGAGGCCGAGAAGGTCGGTCCCGCGGGACAGGCGGCCGGGGTGGCGGCCATCGTCGCGGCCGGATTCGCCACCTTCGTCTGTTTCACCCTGACCGGCCCGATCAGCCGTCTGCTCGGCGAGATCGGCATGGCCATCATCGTGCGGGTCCTGGGCCTGATCCTGTGCGCCCTGGCCATCCAGTTCATCCTGGCCGGCCTGTCGGAAGCCATTCCGGGCATGTTCAGCAGCATCGCGACAACGCCCTATCCGGAGGGCGGGCACTGACCGTGTCGACGGTCGAGGCCTTCATCGCGGCGATGGAGCCGTCCGCGGCGCGTCCGGCCGTGGCCGCCGTGCGTCTTCTGGTGCTGTCGGCGCATGAAGGCGTCACCGAGCACATCAAATGGAACGGCCCCAGCTTTCGCCATGGCGGCGATGACCGGATCACCGTCGGCATTGATCGCACCGGCGCCGTCCGGGTCGTGCTGCACCGGGGCGTCAAGGTGAAGGACGCCTCCGCCTTCGTTTTCGAGGATGGGGACGGTCTGGTGAAATGGGCCGCGCGCGACCGCGGCGTGGTCCTTTTCGCCGATCTGGCCGCGGTGGAGGCGAACGCGGAGACCTTCCGGCGCCTGGCGCATCGCTGGATCGAGGCGACGCAGGACTGAGGCCGGTCAGATCCGCTTCAGCCGTCTGGCGTGTCCGCCGACCATCCTGAGCGCCGCGCGGTCGGGCAGGTGTTTGGCCAGACCGGCCAGCAGATTGTTCATCACGCCCGGTGTGACCTTCGGCCGATCGGCCTCGCAGGCCTCATAGCCCACCCGCGCCACATGAGCGGCGGTCTGCCACATCCAGGCCGGATAGGCCGACGACACCTGCTCGCGCGTCCCGTTGGCGTCGTGGAACTCGGTCAGGGTGTAGCCGGGGCACAGGGCAGTGACGTGCACGCCGGTCCCGCGCAGCTCCAGATGCAGGCCCTGCGACGCCTTGATCAGGAAGGATTTGATCGGGCCGTAAAGGGTGTCGCCCCCGGTCGCGGGCATCTGGCCGGCGAGCGAGGCGACGTTGAGGATGCGGCCGAATCCCCGCTCGACCATGCCGGGGGCGAACAGCCGGGCCAACTCCACCGGGGCCGCCAGCATGACCTGGATCATGGCCCGGTGCGCCGCCGGATCGGTGTTGAGGAAGCCGGCGGTGCGGCTGAACCCGGCGTTGTTGACCAGGCCGTCGACGGTCAGGCCTCTGGACTGGACGGCGTCGAACAGGCGGCGCGGCGCCGCGGGGTCGGCGAGATCGTCGGTCAGCAGGGTCGAGGCAGCGCCGAGCCGGGCGAGTTCATCCGCCAGCGCCCGCAACGGCGCCTCGCGCCGCGCCGTCAGGACCAGGTCCCAGCCCTCGCCGGCATAGACTCGCGCCAGGGCGGCGCCGATGCCTGCCGAGGCGCCGGTGACCAGCACCACGGGACGCGGCCGCGACGGCAGGCTCATCTCAGGCGGCGACCGGGCAGGACGGATGCGGCGCGAAGGCTTCCAGCGACACGGGGTTGTGGTCCAGCAGGTCGGCGATGGTGATCTTCGACAGGGCCTCGCCCGCCGCCTGGTCGGCGGCGGTCAGGGCCTTGGCCACCTGACGCGGAATGTGTTCGCTGACCGGGCAGCCCTTGGCCCCGGCGGGCGGCGAGCCGAGGTGGGCGCAGCCGTGGACGGCGCGCAGCACACTCTCCAGCGAGATGTCTTTCGGCTCGTGCAGCAACCAGGCGCCGCCCGAGGCGCCGGGACGGGTGGCGATCAGCCCGGCCTTGGCCAGCAGGGCGGTGACGCGTCGCACGACGACGGGGTTGGTCGGGATCGAGGCGGCCAGAATCGCGCTCGGCACGGCCCGGGCCGGCGAGACGGCGCCCTTGTGGGCCAGATAGGCCAGGGCATGGGCGGCGACGGGAAAGCGTTGGCTGTCGGACATGGTGCGGGCTCAAGATAGGCCGGGCGGCCGTCTTTCACAAACGCCGGAGAACGCCTTGCAACCCCGTCGTCATCCGCGCGATTGAACCGCTCAATGAAAGGGCCTAAAGGCTCGCGGCTCTTTTGATGGGAACCGCGCCGTGCGGGGTCCCGGAGGAACTTCATGGCCGGGGCCTCTCCCCAAGGTGAAGACGGCGCCCGCGCCGCCGCCGACAACTCCCAGACCCCCGCCGACACCTCCGTCGCCCCGGCCCATCCGCACCCCGCGGCGGCCGGCGAGGGCGGTCACGTCAAGGCCGGCAAATGGGGGCTGATCATCGGCGCCATCGGCGTGGTGTTCGGCGACATCGGCACCAGTCCGCTCTATGCGCTGCGCGAGGCCATCGGCCATGCCCAGGACGGCGTCGGCGGCGACCTGGCCGTGATCGGCGTGGTCTCGCTGGCCTTCTGGGCCCTGATGATCGTGGTGACGTTCAAATACGTCATGTTCCTGATGCGGGCCGACAACAAGGGCGAGGGCGGCACCCTGGCCCTGATGGCCCTGGCCACCCATGCGGTGGGCCGGCGCAGCGCCCTGATCTTCCTGCTCGGCGTCTGCGGCGCGGCGCTGTTTTACGGCGACGGCATCATCACCCCCGCCATCTCGGTTCTGTCGGCCATCGAGGGCGTCAAGGACGCCCCGGGCGTCGGCGGCAGGCTCGACCCCTTCATTGTGCCGGTCTCGGCCGGAATCCTGATCGCCCTGTTCCTGGTGCAGGCGCGCGGCACGGCCGGTCTGGCCCGCTTCTTCGGCCCGATCACCGCCGTCTGGTTCCTGAGCCTGGGGCTGCTGGGCCTGTTTCATATCTTCGACGACGTCTCCATCCTGCGCGCCCTGTCGCCGCACTATGGGGTGATGCTGCTGATCAATGACGGCTTCCTGGGCTTCGTCATCCTGGGCAGCGTCTTCCTGGCGGTGACCGGGGCCGAGGCCCTGTATGCCGACATGGGCCATTTCGGAAAGGCGCCGATCCGCTTCGGCTGGGTGGCCTTCGTCCTGCCCTGCCTGACCCTGAACTATCTGGGTCAGGGCGCCCTGATCCTGTCCGATCCGGCGGCGGCCGAAAATCCGTTCTGGAGCATGGTGCCGACGGCGGTCTATTGGCCGATGCTGGCGCTGGCGACGGCGGCGACCGTGATCGCCAGCCAGGCCGTCATCACCGGCGCCTTCTCCGTGACCCAGCAGGCGGTCCAGCTGGGCCTGCTGCCCCGCATCGAGATCAAGAACACCTCCGAGACCCAGGCCGGCCAGATCTATGTGCCGGCAGTCAACAACCTGCTGATGATCGGCGTTCTGGCGCTGCTGTTCGTGTTCCAGAGTTCGTCCAACCTGACCGCCGCCTATGGCGTGGCGGTGACCGGGGTGATGCTGATCAACACCCTCATGGCCTGGTCGGTCATCCGGCGGAAATGGAACTGGCCGGTGTGGGCGACGCTCGCGGCGCTCATCCCCTTCGGCTTCATCGATTCGGTGTTCCTGACCTCCAACCTGCTCAAGATTCCGGACGGGGCCTGGCTGCCGCTGGTGCTGGGCGCCGTGCTGGTCCTGATCATGTGGACCTGGGTGCGCGGCACCCAGATCCTGACCACCAAGACCCACAAGGACAGTCTGCCGCTGACCGACCTGATCGAGATGCTGCGGGCCCGTCCGCCGCACCGCGCCCCGGGCACGGCCATCTTCCTGACCTCGGACCCCGATGTCGCCCCGGTCGCGCTGATGCACAATCTCAAGCATAACAAGGTGCTGCACGAGAAGAACGTCATCCTGACCGTGCGCACCACCGACCGGCCGCGCGTGCCCGACAGCGAGCGGGTCACGATCGAGCCGATCTCGGACGACTTCAAGAAACTGACCATCAGCTACGGCTTCATGGAGCAGCCCAATGTGCCCAAGGCGCTGGGCGTGTGCCGCAAACAGGGGCTGAAGTTCGACATCATGTCGACCAGCTTCTTCCTCGGCCGCCGCTCGGTGGTCGCCTCGGCGTCGCAGGGCATGCCCCTGTGGCAGGATCGGCTGTTCATCTTCCTGACCCGCAACGCCGCCAACCCGACCGACTTCTTCCACATCCCGCCGGGACGGGTCGTCGAACTGGGCGCGCAGGTGGTGGTGTGAGCAAGGAAGGGTCGAAGGTCGAGGGTCGAGGGCCAAGGCGCCCCCGCGTCGACGGTAAGCGCGCGCCTTCCCCGCGGAAACCGAAAACGGCCGCATCAACACCCCCCGCCCCTCGACCCTCGACGTTGGCGGACCCTGACGTCGGCGTCGAGGCGCGGCTGGCGGCCGGGGTGCTGCTCAACGCCGCCCTGGAGGGCCGGGGCGGGCTCGACACGGCCCTGTCGTTCCGCGAAGTCGCCGACCTGCCCGGCCCCGACCGCGCCTTCGCCCGCGCCGTGGCCATGGCGGCGCTGCGCCGGCTCGGTGAGATCGACCAGATCCTCGATCGCAAGCTGCAGAAGGGGCCGCCGCTGGCGGTGCGCACCATATTGCGCGTGGCCCTGGCCCAGACCCTGGTGCTCGAAACCCCGGCCTTCGCGGCGGTGTCGACGGCGGTGAAGCTGGCCGAGCGCGAGGTCAAGACGCGACCCTACAAGAATCTGGTCAACGCCGTGCTGCGCGGCATCGAACGCGAAGGACCGGGCCTGACCACGGCCGAGTCCAACCTGCCCGAATGGCTGGCCGCCCGCTGGCGCGCCACATACGGCGAGGCGACCCTGACCGGCCTGGCCCTGGCCGCGCGCGAGGAGCCGGCGACGGACCTCAGCCTCAAGCCCGGCGCCGACGCGGCCGCCCTGGCCGAGGCCGTGGACGGCGAGGTCATGCCCGGGGGAACGGTGCGCACCGGACGCCGCGGCGACCTCGCGACCTGGCCGGGCTTCGAGGACGGCAGCTGGTGGGTCCAGGACGCCGCCGCCGCCGTGCCGGTGCGCCTGCTCGCGCCCAAGACCGGCGAGTCCATCGTTGACTTCTGCGCCGCGCCCGGCGGCAAGACGCTGCAGATCGCCGCCTCGGGCGCGACGGTCGCGGCGCTGGACCGGTCGGCGCCGCGGCTGAAACGGCTGACCGGGAATCTGGCCCGGACCGGCCTGTCCGCCGAGGTCGTCGCCGTTCCCGCCGAGGACTGGGACGATCCCCGCACCTTTGACGCCGTCCTGCTGGACGCCCCCTGCACCGCCACGGGGACCTTCCGCCGCAACCCCGAAGTCCTGCGCGCCACCAAGCCCGCCGACGTCGCCAAACTGGCCGACGTCCAGCACCGCTTGCTCGACGCCGCCGCCGAACGGGTCAAACCAGGCGGGCGACTGGTCTATTGCGTCTGTTCGCTGGAGCGGGAGGAGGGCGAGACCCAGATCATCGCCTTCCTGCGCCGCAACCCGGCCTTCAGGACCGCGCCCGCCGATCCCGCCGCCGTCGGCGCGCCGGATCAGGCCCTGACGCCCGAGGGCTGGCTGCGCATCCTGCCGTCGATGTGGGCGGAAAAGGGCGGGCTGGACGGCTTCTTCATCGCCCGACTGGACCGGGTGAGCTGATACGGAATCGGTTTGACGGACTCCGAACGAGTTAATTGTCAAGCACGCGAAAATAGAATATAAGGAGAACATGGACTCTTCCACGGTTCCCGCTCCACGTCTGGTTCCTGTGCTTCACTATGTGATTGCGCGGACGGTCGGTGCCGATTTCGGCGCGATCAAGATCAACAAGGCTGTCGTCGCTGCGGACCGGGAGTTTTTCCGCCGCTTTGGACAGACGATCACCGGCGCTGTTTCGTTCCAGAAGCAGCGACTCGGACCAGTTCCCAATGGCGTTCTCAAGGCGTTGAAAACTCTCTCGGCAGCTGGCGCAGTTTCGAAACGCTCTGTGTTGACGCCTGCGGGGACGCGGGACGAATATGTGTCTCACAGGGAGCCCGACATTTCGACATTCACCGCCGAGGAGGTGGACGTGATGAATATGGCCATCGCCTCGCTCGAGCGGGTGACGGCGCGTCAAGCCAGCGAACAGACGCATGATTCCTTGTGGGACGAGGTCGAAATGGCAGGCCAAATTCCGGTGAAGGCCGCCGCCTTCTCGCCGTCACAGGTGGATGAAGACACGCTTGCCTGGGCACAGAACTAGGCGCCGGCATGCGGTTTGCGCGACCGCCGCAAGGGTTCAGAATTGTCTTGAGCGATTTGGCAGCCCTCACGCTGGAGGCCAACACAGGCGCCTTCCCTCGACTTTCCGAGATCTGGGACGCGTATTGTGAGCGGCTGAGATTCACGGCGCACCGCGACGGCCTTCCGCTTCCCCGGAATCGGCAAGTGATCAAGTTCGAAGGCGATACCACCTTCGGGATTCCAACGGTTGCCGTGGTCTACGTCGTGGTGGGCGATCGCGTGGAAGTAGAGAAAATCCTCGTCGCTGCCTGACACGTCCTGGTTTTTCGCGATGGGCCTAGGGTCAGGCCGGTCCGTTCAGCACCGAATAGGTCACGGTGGTCCGCACGGAGAAGCCGAGGCTCTCATACAGGGCGACGGCGCCGGTATTGGCCGCATAGGCGTGCAGGAAGGCCTGTTCGCCGCGCTCAAGAATTCGCTGCGTCACGATCCGCATCAGGGCCCCCGCGTACCCCAGGCCCCGGAAGTCGGGATGGGTGCAGACCCCGCTGACCTCGGTGAAGTCGTCGGGTTTCATCCGCTCACCGGCCATGGCGATCAGCCGGCCGTCAATCTTGATCCCGATGAAGTCTCCCAGCCGATGGGTCCTTTCGAAGAAGGGGCCGGGGACCGTCAGGGTCGCCAGCGCCAGCATGTCGGCGGCGTCGGCCTCGCCCAGCGGCTCGAAGGCGACGGTCTTGCCGCCCGCCGTCAGGGCCGAGGCGACCATCTGCACACAGGTCGCCTGCGCCCGCACGCTCGCGCCCGGCGGCAGCGGCATCTCCCCGGCCTCGACCAGCCCCAGTCCGTTCGGCGAGATGTTGAGCGCCCCCAGCGCCGCCGTGCTCTCCGGCGAGGCGTCGGCCGCCGCCGCGAACAGGCCGTAGGCCGGGTCGAACCGCCAGGCCCGGTCGTCGCCCTGCGCCAGCGACGCCTGACGGCCGGTCAAGGCGCTCCAGACGGGACGGTCGAGGGGGTGGGTCGGGGCCACTCCTGCCCTGTTAGCGCGGCGGAGGGGGCGGTGCAGGCGATGTCGGAACCGCCTGGACGGTGATTTCCCCCGCGCGTTCGAACACGATGGTGACGGTGGTCAGGAGCGGCTGCGGCCGACCCGAGACGATGTCCGTCAGCTCGGCTGTCACGCCGGTTCCGCCAGGCTGGATCGACACCTCTCCGTCCGGCGCCCGCGTGCCTCGACCGTTGACGATGGGATAGACGCCGATCTTGCCGGTGGTTCCGGCGGGCGTGCGAATCGACAAGATGCGGTCGGGTTCGCTTCCGGCGTTCTCCACCCGCACCATGACCTGGCCGCCGAGCTGTCCACGCGACATCCAGGCCATCATGCCACCATTCGAGACGGTCAGGTCGCCGGCCTGGGCAGTGCGGGGCGCCTCGGTCGGCGCCGTCTGAACGGCCGGTGCGGCGATCAGTGCTACGAACATTTCCAGCATCATCCCCTCCAGAAGCCCACGATCTCCTTCACCTCATCCACCACCGGATCGGCGATGGCGGCGGCGCGTTCGGCGCCGTCCTTGAGGACCCGGTCGATCTCGGCCGTATCGGCCATCAGCCGGCGCATCTCGGCGCTGACCGGAGCCATGGAGGCGACCGCAAGGTCCGCGAGCGCCGGCTTGAAGGCGCCGAAGCCCTGACCGGCGAACTGGGCCAGCACCGCCTCGCGGCTCATGTCGGCCAGGGCCGCATAGATGGTCACCAGATTCTTCGCCTCGGCGCGGCCCTCCAGGCCTTCCAGCGTTTCTGGCAGGGCGTCGGGATCGGTGCGGGCTTTGCGGATCTTGGCGACGATGGCGTCGGCGTCGTCGGTCAGGTTGATGCGCGACTGGTCCGAGGGGTCGGACTTGCTCATCTTGGCCGCGCCGTCGCGCAGGCTCATGACCCGCGGCGCCGGACCCTGGGTCAGGGGTTCGGGCAGGGGGAAGAAGCCCGGCGCGTCGAAGTCGGTGTTGAATTTCTGGGCGATGTCGCGGGTCAGCTCCAGATGCTGCTTCTGGTCCTCGCCGGTCGGCACCTCGGTGGCCTTGTAGAGCAGGATGTCGGCCGCCTGCAGCACGGGGTAGGTGTAGAGCCCCACCGACGACCGCTCCTTGTGCTTGCCCGACTTCTCCTTGAACTGGGTCATCCGGTCCAGCCAGCCGAGGCGGGCGACGCAGTTGAGGACCCAGGCCAGTTCCGAATGGGCGCGCACGGCCGACTGCGGCCAGATGATCGACCGCGCCGGGTCGAGGCCCGAGGCCAGATAGGCGGCGGCGATCTCCCGCGTCTGGGCGGTGAGCAGGGCCGGATCCTGCCAGACGGTGATGGCGTGCAGGTCGGCCACGAACAGGAAGCAGGGCGCGCCCGTGTCCTGCAGCTGGGTGAACCGCTTCAGGGCGCCGAGGTAGTTGCCCAGATGCAGGGCGCCGGAGGCCTGGATGCCGCTGAGGACGCGGCGGGGACCCTGATAGTCGGAAGGGGCGGGGGAGGCGTCGGTCATCAATCCAGTCCGGTCGGCGTTGCTGCGCCGGGTTCACGCTTCAGCGTCGCCTTCAGTTCGGCCACGCTGACCGCGCGGAAAAGCACGATGCAGACGGCATAGACAAGGCCCCCGGCGCCGCAGACGATCAGGACGGCGATTTCCTTGGCCAGCAGGACACGGCTCAGGGCCGGATAGGCGATCCCCGCCAGGATCAGCAGCCCGGCCATGACGGCGCTGGCGGCCAGCACGCGGAATAGCCGCGACAGGAAGGCCGGCGACGGCCGCCAGACGTTCTCGCGCATCAGGGTCCCGCCCAGCAGGGCGACATTGATCCAGGCCGACAGACTGGTGGCGATCGCCAGGCCCAGAACCCCGTCGACGCCGATGCGCGACAGCCCGAAGAACAGGGCGGCCCCGACCACCACGGTGAAGGCCACGGCGGCGATCGCGTAGATCATCGGCCGCCGGGTGTCCTCGCGGGCGAAGAAGGGCGGCGTCAGCACCTTGGCCAGGACGAAGGCGGGCACGCCCCAGGCGAACTGGCGCAGCACATCCGCGGTCCGGGCCGCATCCTCGCTGGTAAAGGCCCCACGGGTCACGGTGGCGTCGATGATGAAGAAGGGGATGACGAACAGGGCCACGGCGGCGGGCAGGGTGAAGGCCATGGCCAGGGTGACGCCGTCGTCCAGCGTCTTGCGCCCGCCCGCGTGATCGCCCGAGACGAAGGCCTTGGTCAGGCGCGGCACGAGGGCCAGGCCGATGGCGACCCCGATCAGGCCGAGCGGCAGCTGGTACAGGCGGTCCGCGTTGTAGATCACCGACCGCGCGCCCTCGTCCGATCCGGCCAGCATCTGGCTGACCACGGAGTTCACCTGCATCGCCCCGCCCGCCAGGGCGCCGGGCACGGCGAGCGCCAGGGCCCGCTTCACATTGGGGGTCAGGCGCGGCCAGGACAGGCGGAGGGTGATCCCCAGCCGTTGGACGCCCCACCACAGCAGGCCCGCCTGGATCACGCCGGACACGGTCACCGCCGCGGTGACCCACAGCAGGACGTCCGTCTGGCCGGCGGGGATGACATAGGCGGCCAGCAGGGGCGCCAGGGTGCACAGGTTCAGGAAGACGGGCACGCCCGCCGACAGGGCGAACCGGCCGCCGGTATTGAGCATGCCCGACAGCAGCGAAGCCACGGTCATACAGGCCAGATAGGGCATGGCCAGCTGGGTCGCCGTGACCGCCGCCTGCATGACTCCGGCCTGGTCGCGATAGGCCGACAGCAGCCAGGGCATGATCCACGGCATCAGCACCTGCAGGACGATGCAGAAGCCGGCGACCACGGCCAGCATGAAGGACAGGGCCTCGGAGGCCGTCACCGCCGCCGCCTCGTCGCCCTCGCGGGCGCGGACGCCGCCGTATACGGGCACGAAGGCCTGGGCGAAGGCGCCCTCGGCGAACAGCCGCCGGAACATATTGGGCAGCATCAGCGCCGTGGTGAAGGCGTCCATCATCGGCCCCTGGCCGAAGCGGGCGGCCAGCGCCATGTCGCGGGCGAAGCCCAGCACCCGGCTGCCCAGGGTCAGGGTCGCTTGCACCAGTGTGTTGCGGGCCAGGCTCATCGGGGGCTCGAAAAGGCGGTTCGGATCAGCGCTTAACCTGCTTCCGGCGCGGGCGATACGGGGTCCGGCGCGGAACCCCGTCGCCCGACCTCGGACACGTCGCGCAGGCTGGCCCGGACCGGGGCGGACAGCCGGGTCCCGGCCCGATCGACGCGATCGAGCACGGCCTCGAGCTGGACCCTCAACCGTTCCAGCCGGGGTCCCGGATTGGGCTTTCGGCCCTTGGCGTCCGTGACGTAGAAACTGTCGACCACGCGTTCGCCGAAGCCGGCGATATGGGCCGAACGGATCGACAGCCCGTTGTCCGCGAACACGCGGGCCAGGTCGGCCAGCAGCCCCGGCCGGTCGGCGCCGGACACCTCGACCACCGCGGCGGTCGGGCTTTCGTCCAGATCGACCATGGCCGTGGGCCGCACGTCGAAGGCGGCCCGGCGCGGACTGGGGGTCGCGACCGGGGCGGGGACGATCCGGGCTCCGCCGCGCGCGGCGGCCTCGAGCGCGGCGATCAGCCGGGTCAGGCGGCGCGGCTCGGCCTGGCCATAGGGAGCGCCGCCGCCGTCCTGCAGTTCGAACACGTCCAGCGCCGTCCCGTCCGCGGCGGTCGCCACCCGCGCCCCGACCACATCGGCCCCCGAGGCGGCCAGCGCCCCGGCCAGATCGACGAACAGGCCGGGCCGGTCGCCGGCGGCCACGGCGACGCGAGTGGCGGCGTAGTCCTCCGCCGCCTCGTCCCGCACGGTCAGGGCCTCGGCCGCGGCGCCCTTGAGCCGGGCGCGGGCGACCAGTTCGGGATAGTCGTCCAGCGGGTCGGCATGGGCCACATCCTCGCCCCGGAACACGCCCTCGGTGCGCTGGTACAGGTCGCGGATCAGCCCGCCCTTCCAGGCGTTCCAGACCCCCGGTCCGACCGCGCGGATGTCGGCCACGGTCAGGATCAGCAGGGTCCGCAGCCGCTCGGGGTCGCCGACCAGCCGGGTGAAGGCCCTGACCGTCGCCGGGTCCGAGATATCCCGCTTCTGGGCGTAGTCGCTGAGCGCCAGATGGTTGCGCACCAGCCA
The DNA here is from genome assembly GCA_943373195.1 of Brevundimonas vancanneytii. GTDB lineage: Bacteria > Pseudomonadota > Alphaproteobacteria > Caulobacterales > Caulobacteraceae > Brevundimonas > Brevundimonas vancanneytii_B. The sequence goes on along the minus strand of CALSBO010000022.1, from coordinate 9,219 downwards.
GACCACGAACTCGGTGCGGCGCGGATCGAGTCCCAGCCGGTCGCAGGCGCGCCGCGCGGCGATGGCCCCGTCCTCCAGCTGGCCCCTGTCGCCGCCCTTGCCGACGTCGTGCAGCAGCATGGCCAGCATCAGGGCCTCGAAATCGTCGATGCGGTGGACGATCTCCGTGGACGAGGGATGATCGGCCTTCAGCTTGCCGCGCCAGATGTCGTTGATGATGCCGATGGCCTGAAGCGTGTGCTCGTCGACCGTATAGGCATGGTACATGTTGAACTGGGTCTGGCCGACGATCCGCCCCCATTCGGGCAGGAACCGGCCCAGCAGGCCGGTCTCGTTCATCAGGGTCAGGACCCGGTACGGCCTCTGACCGTGGGCGAGGATGTCGAGGAAGGCGCGGGTCGCCTCGGGGTCGCGGCGCAGCGACGGCGTCACCAGCGACAGCGAGCGGCTGACCGCCGAAAAGGCGTCCGGGTGCAGGTCCAGATCGTGTTCGTCCGCCGTCCGGAACAGGATCAGCAGCTTTTCGGGCGCGGCGGCGAAGACCTCCGGCCCCTTCACCGACAGCCGGCCGCCGTCCTTGATGAAGCCCTCGACGCCCAGCTTGTGCTTGCGCCCCGGGAGCAGGCGCGACAGGCCCATGGCCTGTTTGTGCTGGCGTGCCTCCAGCTTGGCCGACAGGGCGCGGGTCAGGGCGCCGACGTCGCGGGCGACGAGGAAATAGCGGCGCATGAATCGCTCGACCGCCGGCTCGTCGCCGCGTCCGCGCCAGCCCATGCGCCGGGCGACCTCGGGCTGCAGGTCGAAGGTCAGCTTCTCCTCGGCCCGCCCCGCCGTCAGGTGCAGATGGACCCGCACCCGCCACAGGAAGTCGAACGATTCCTCGAAGGTGCGCCGTTCGCGCGCGGTCAGCAGCTCGTCCATCACCCGCGCCCCCAGCGGGCTGTCGGGCGCCAGGGAGCGCGAGATCCAGAACAGGGTGTTGAGGTCGCGCAGGCCGCCCTTGCCGTCCTTGACGTTGGGCTCGACGCGATAGCGCACGGCCCCGGACTTCTGGTGGCGCACGTCGCGCTCGGCCAGTTTGGCGGCGATGAAGGGTCGGGGGTCGGCCTTGACCACCTGGGCGCGGAAGCGGGCGATGAAGTCGGCGGCCAGTCTCTCGTCGCCGGCCAGAGGGCGCGCTTCCAGCAGGGCGGTGCGAACCGTCATGTCGGACTTCGCCAGCGCGAGGCACTCATCCACCGACCGCGCCGACTGCCCGACCTTCACCCCCAGGTCCCACAGGACATAGAGCATGAATTCGATGACCTGTTCGGTGCGCGGGATCGGCTTCCATGGGCGAAGGAACAGCAGGTCGAGGTCCGAATGCGGCGCCAGCACGCCCCGCCCGTAGCCGCCGACGGCGATCAGGGTCAGCCGCTCCGCCTCGCTGGGGTTGGCGGCCGGATAGAGGGTGTCGGTGGTGAACCGCCACAGCGCGGTCAGCAACTCGTCGGCGGCGGCGGAATAGAGCCGGGCCACCTCGACCCCCTCGCCTCCGGCGTCGAGACGGCGGGCGACGCGGGCGCGGGCGGCGTCGAAGGACTCCCTCAGGAGCGTGGCGACGGCCTTGCGCACATCGGCTGCGGACGCGGCCAGGACCAGCCGGTCGTCGAGAGCGTCGGTCACCGCCGGCCCAGACCCTTGAGCCGGTACAGCGCCTCCAGCGCCTCGCGCGGCGACAGCTCGTCCGGCTCGATGGCCTGCAAGGCGTCCTCGACGGCCGACGACCGCGGGGCCGGGGCCGGTTCCGCCACGGCGAACAGCGGCAGGTCGTCCAGGCTGATGGCGGCGCTTTTCTGACCCTCCAGCCGGTCCAGCACTTCGCGGGCGCGGCTGACCACGGCGGCGGGAACGCCGGCCAGTTTGGCCACCTGGACGCCATAGCTGCGGTCGGCGGCGCCGGGCCGGGCCTCATGGAGAAAGACCAGGTCGCCGTTCCACTCCCGCGCCGCCATCGACAGGTTGCAGACGTGGGCCAGCCGGGTCGCGAGGCCCGCCAGCTCATGATAGTGGGTGGCGAACAGGGTGCGGGTCTTGTTGCGGTCGTGCAGGGCCTCGGCCACGGCCCAGGCGATGGCCAGGCCGTCATAGGTGGCGGTGCCGCGCCCGATCTCGTCCAGCACCACGAAGCTGCGCTCCGTCGCCTGGGTCAGGATGGCGGCGGTCTCGACCATTTCGGTCATGAAGGTGGACCGCCCGCGGGCCAGGTCGTCGCCCGCCCCGACCCGGCTGAACAGCCGGTCGACCACGCCCAGCCGCATGGCGCGGGCGGGCACGAAGGCCCCGGCCTGGGCCAGCACCACCAGAAGCGCATTCTGGCGCAGGAAGGTCGATTTGCCGGCCATGTTCGGCCCGGTGACGATCGACAGCCGCGCGCATCCGACGCCCGCCCCGTCCAGCTTGCAGTCGTTGGGCGTATAGGGATCGCCCTGCGCCTTCACCGCCGCCTCGACCACCGGATGCCGTCCGGCCGTGACCTCGAAACAGGCGGTGTCGTCGACGGCGGGGCGGACCCCCCCGACCTCCTCGGCCCATTCGGCGAGGGCGGCATGGGCGTCCAGCTCCGCCAGCGCCTCGGCCACGGCCTGCAGCGGCTGGGCCAGCGACTGCACCGTGGTCCGCCAACGCTCGAAGGTCTCCCCCTCGATGGCCAGGGCGCGATAGCCGGCCTGGCTAATCTTCGCGTCCAGCTCCGACAGTTCGACGGTGGTGAACCGGACCTGGCTGGCCAGGGTCTGGCGGTGGATGAAGGGGCTTTCGCCCGAGGGCCGCAAAAGGGGCTCCGCCGCCTTGGCGCTGGTCTCGAGGAAATAGCCGAGCACGGCGTTGTGGCGCACCTTGAACGGCACGCCAGCCTCGGCCACGGCGCGAGCCTCCAGGTCGGCGACAACGCGGCGGCTGTCGTCGCGCAGGCGACGCGCCTCCTCCAGTTCGGGACGATAGCCGGGGGCCACGAAGCCGCCGTCGCGGGCCAGATGCGGCGGCTCGGCCACCAGCCCCTGCGCCAGATCGACCAGCAGCCGGCCGAGATCGGGCGACAGGGTCAGCCGGTCGAGGCAGGCGGCGATCCGCGCCGGCGGGCCGGTCAGGGGCTCGCGCTCGGGCGGAAACAGGCCCGCCACCCCCTCGGCGATCGACAGGCCGGTGCGGATGGCGCCGAGGTCGCGCGGTCCGCCGCGCCCCAACACCAGCCGCGACACGGCGCGAGCCACGTCCGAGGACGCGCGCAGCCCGTCGCGCAGGTCGCGCCGCAGGTCGCGCCGCTCCAGCAGCCATTCGACCGCGTCGAGCCCATGATTGATGGCGGCGGGCTCGCGCAGCGGCCGGGCGATCCGTTCGGCGAGCGCCCGCGCTCCGCCCGAGGTGACGGTGCGGTCGATGCAGGCCAGCAACGAGCCTTCGCGCTCGCCGCGCTGGGTGCGGTCGATCTCGAGGCTCAGCCGGGTGGCGGGATCGATGGCGAGGAAGCCGCTGTCGCCCGAGCGGCGCGGCGGCGAGAGGGCGGGAATTTTCCCGGCCTGGGTGGTCTCCAGATAGGCGGCGATCAGGCCGAGCGCCGAAACCTCGGCCTCCTCGAAGGCGCCGAACCCGTCCAGCGAGGCGACGCCGTACAGCCGCTCGACCCGCACCCGCGCCCCGACCGGCTCGGCCAGCGCCTGCGGCAGGGCCTGGACCACGCCGCCCGAGCCGTCGAGCGCCGCCTTGGCTGCCTCGTCCGAGAACAGCCGGTCCGGGACAAGCACTTCCGACGGCCGGAACGAAGCCAGGGTCGCGCCGAGGTCTTCCAGCGAACAGGCCACGGCGTCGACCGAACCGGCCGACAGTTCGATCACGGCCACGGCGGCCCGGCCCTTGCGCACCGCGACGGCGGCCAGCCGGTTGGCCCCGCGCGCGTCCAGCAGGCTGTCCTCGGTCAGGGTGCCGGGCGTGACGACTCGGACGATGTCGCGGTGGACGACGGCCTTGGAGCCGCGCTTGCGCGCCTCGGCCGGGGCCTCCAGCTGTTCGCAGATGGCGGCCTTGAACCCCTGCCGGATCAGCCGCGCCAGATAGCCGTCCAGAGCATGCACCGGCACGCCGGCCATCGGAATATCCTGGCCCTGATGCTTGCCGCGCCTGGTCAGGGTGATGCCGAGGGCGGCCGAGGCGATCTCGGCGTCCTTGAAGAACAGTTCGTAGAAATCGCCCATGCGGAAGAAGACGATGGCGTCCGGCTGGCTGGCCTTGGCCGCCAGGAACTGCGCCATGACCGGCGTCGTCCCCTCGCTGGACGGGACGGCGTCGGCTGTCGGGGGGTGGACGAGGGGGGCGTTCATGCGAGCGGGTCAGGGTGAAGGATTGCAGCCGCCGCCTCAAGCGTCTTGCGCAAGCTCTGCTGCACTGCGACAAGCCCGGCAGGCGGTTAAGGGAACGCGGTCAGACACCGCGGCTGTGCCCGCAACTGTAGGCGGCGAGACGGTCGATCATTCCGGGGCTTCGGCTCTGGCGCCACTGGGCACTCCTACGGGAAATGGCCGGGAAGGCGCGATCCTCCGTTTTTGACCCGCAAGCCAGGAGACCTGGCCGCCGACGTCGCTCGTCCGCTGTCCGGGACCAGACAGAGGCGTGGGGCCAACCCTTCCGCAGCTGCGGAAGCTGTTCCGTCGAAGCGACCCGACCCAAGCGCCGCGCCCCTTTCCGGGGCCGGGTCGGTCGCTTTCACACGCCGCCGCGCAGCGCCAACGCGGGGCCGACGGAGATCCGCGCATGACGCGATCCATCCTCTACGCCACGGCCGCCGCCGTGATTGCCCCCCTGTCCGCCAATGCCCAGACGCCGGGCGACGACCTGCCCGAGGTCGTGGTCACGGCCGCGCGCCTGCCGGTCCTCGCCGCCGAAACGCCGGGCGCGCGCATCATCGACGCCGCCGTGATCGAGCAGCGCGGCGCGGTCTTCGCCGCCGACATCCTGACCGACGTGCCGGGCCTGTCCGTCTATCGCGCCGGGTTCGGCGGGGTGACCTCGGTGCGGATGCGCGGGGCCGGTCAGGACAAGTCGCTGGTGCTGGTCGACGGCGTCCCGGTCAACGACCCGAGCCAGCCCGCGGGCGGTTTCGACTTCGCCGGTTTCGACCTCGCCGACGTCGAGCGGATCGAGGTGCTCAGCGGGCCGCAGTCGTCCCTGTGGGGTTCGGACGCCATCGGCGGCGTCATCGCCTTCACCAGCCGCGAACTGGACGGCCTGCGCGCCGAGGCCGAGGCCGGATCGTTCGACACCCGCCGCGGACGGCTGCAGGTCGGCCGCGCGGGAGAGCGGTACGCCCTCGGCGCCTTCATCTCCCGCTATGAGAGCGAAGGCATATCGGCCGCCGCCAGCGGGACGGAGGCCGACGGTTTCGAGAGCACCGCCTGGGGCGTGAACGGGCGCTACGCTTTCAACAGCCGCGTCGAGGTCGATGCCCGCATCCGCCATGCCGAACGTTTCGCTGAGCTGGACGACTTCGGCCCGGTGGATTCGCTGGACACGGCCGACACCACCGACCGGTCAGGCTTCGGTCGGGTGCGGGTCGTCGACCTGCTGGGTCTTGACCACCAGTTCACCGTCGCGGGCTCGGACATCGAGCGCACGACGGTCAGCGCCTTCCCCTCGACCTATGAGGGCGAGCACCGGCTGTGGCGCTGGCAGGCCGACAGCCGCGGCGTGGGCCCGGTCGTCTGGGCCATCGGCGTCGAGCGCGAGGAGACCGGTGCCTACCTCAACGGCTACAGCGCCGACCAGGGCGTCGATTCGGCCTTTGGCGCCCTGAAGTGGGAGCCGTCAGAGCGGCTGACGCTGAACCTTGGCCTGCGCCATGACGCGACCGACGATTTCGGCGGCGAGACGACCGGGCGGGTTTCGGCGGCGTACCGGCTGGACGGCGGTTTCACCCTGTCCGGCGCATTCGGGACCGGGTTCAAGACGCCCAGCGTCAGCCAGGCGGTGTGCGATTTCTGCTTCGTCCTGCCCGGCACGGCGATCGCCCCCCTGATGCCTGAATATGCAAAGGGCGGCGAAATCGCTCTGGGCTGGCGCTCGGCGGACGGCCGGATCGAGGGCCGCGCAACCCTCTACCGGCTGGAGGTCGAGGACCAGATCGACGGCTTCTTCGATGTCGGGACCTTCGAATTCTACTACGTCAACATCGCCGACACCCGGACCGACGGGGTCGAGCTGGAAGGCCGGGCGTTGCTGGGCGGCGGCTTCGACCTCAGCGTCGCCTACGGCTGGACCGACGCGGTCAATGGGACGACCGGCGCCGCCATTCTGCGCGTGCCGGAACACGCCGGATCGGCCACGCTCGGCTGGACGGGTGAGCGGTTGTCAGCGGCCCTGACGGTCCGGGCCGAAGGCGACATGCCGGACTCGGGCGGGACGCGGGAGGGTTTCGTCACGGCGAACCTGAACGCGGCCTGGGACCTGACCGGGAGCGTGGCCCTGACGGCGCGCGTCGAAAACCTGGCGGACGAAACCTTTGAACAGCTGCGCGGCTACGGAGAGCCGGGCCGGTCGGGCTATGTGGGGATCAGGCTGCGCTACTGATCCGGCGGGGGCCGGCGGCGTTCGTCGCCGGCTCCAGCTGCATCGACGCCCAGTCCAGGGCGGGCGTCGGGGCGTGGGCGGCGGCGACCACGGCGCGCAGTTCGGCGGCCGAGGCGATGCTGGCGACCACGGCGGACACCTCTGGCAGGCCCATGGCGTAGGCCAGGGTGGCCTGCATCGGATCGACGCGGGCCTCGGCCAGCCGGCGGCGGATGCGCGACAGGGTCGGGCCGTAGCGGTGCATTTCAAGCGGCAGGGCGTCGCCGCTCATGAACAACAGGCCGTCGGCGAATACCGAGGCGGCATGGATGGTCACGTCCAGAGCGGCCAGTTCGGACAGGACGCCGGAATGCTGGGCGCGCTGATCCAGCAGATTGCATTTCAGCTGGACGACGTCGGGCTGGAAGCGCCGGGCCAGCAGGGCCGGGCCGTCCTCGATCCGGGCGCAGAAACCGATGCGGCGGTACAGGCCCCGGTCTTTCAGGGCCAGCAGCCGGTCCCACAGGGCGCGGCCCTCGGCCCCGGCCAGGTCATTGGCGCTGGAGACCAGCAGCAGGTCGCCGCGGGGCAGGCCGAGCCGCTCCAGCGAGCGGCGGGCGCGGGCCTCGACCCGGTCGACGCCGTCGCTGACGGACACGGTGCGGACCGAGACCTGGAAGGGCGAGGGGAAGGGCCAGGCCTGACCGAGCCAACGCTCGCCGTCGCCGTCGGGCTTGGTCGCGACGCGGGTCACGCCCGAATCGGCCGCGGTCTGGAGCAGCAGGCGCAGCGATTCCTCGCGCGCGCCGGCGGGCGCGGGAATGGCGCGGTCGGGCTGATGCACGACGGCCAGAGCCAGTTTGTCGACCGGAGACGGGGAGCGGCTGGGGATCACCGCAGGACTGTGACCGGGAAAGTTTAAGGCCCCCCTTCCGAGACCTTGCGGGAAGCTTAACCGGCGAACGGTGGTCTTCGCCATCCATGCCTTCCCCCGCTTGCGGGGGAAGTGTCGCGTCGAGCGCGCAGCGCTCCAGCGACGATGGGGGGCGTGTCCACAAAGGAAGAAGAATTCCCTCATCGTCCCTGCTCGGGCTGCGCCCGAGGCCGGGACACTTCTCCCGCAAGCGGGAGAAGGCTTAGTCCGCCGCGCCTGCCGCCCGGGCGATCCGACCCAGAACCGCATCCGTATCCTCGAAGACATCGCGGGCGGCGATACGCAGCGTCCTTATGCCCTTCTCCAGCAATATCGCATCCCGGCGCCGATCGTTCGCGATCCTGTCGGGGTGTTCGTGTCCGATTCCGTCGATCTCGACGGCCAGTCGGGCCTCTGCGCAATAGAAGTCGATGACGAAGGGTTCGATCGGGTGTTGCCGACGGAATTTGAGACCTCTCAGTTTGCGACTGCTCAGAAGCGGCCAGAGGCGAACCTCGGGAAGGCTCATTGCTCGCCGCAAATCGCGCGCGCGATCGACGATTGTGTCCGGCCTGCCCTCGTCGTCATCATTCCTGCCGAGCGCCAGAGCCTCCAACACGGCGTGGCCGTAGCGGTCGATTTTTGACTGACCCACGCCGGAGATTCCGGCGAGGGCCGTCATGTCGCGCGGCTGCTTGATGGCGATCTCCAGCAGGGTCTTGTCCTGGAAGATGACATAGGGCGGGACGTGCTGTTCGGCGGCGCGGTCGCGGCGCCAGGCGCGCAGGGTCTCGAAGCGGGCGCGAACGTCGGCGTCCATCGTTTCCAGCGCGGCGTTGCGGCCGGTGCGGGTGCGTTCGCGCGCCGGGGCGGTGCGGGCGGCCGCGGCCCGGACCTCGATCACGCGTTCGCCGCGATAGACGGCGCGGACGGCCCCGGAATCGCCGATCCGGACCAGCGGCTTGCCGTCATTGGGATCCTCGACCAGCAGGCCCTCGAACATCAGATGGTCGACGATGTCGCGCCAGACGTGCGGACCCGTGTCGGCGCCGATGGCCCAGGTCGAAAGGGCCGTCTCCCACGGCTGAACCTTCTTCGTCCTGCCCAGCAGATGGTCGATGACCCGGGTCTTGCCGAACCGTTCGCCCAGCCGCTGCACCGCCGCCAGCGCCTTCTGGGCCGGGACGGTGGCGTCGAAGACCGCGGGCGGATCGAGGCAAAGATCGCAGACGCCGCAGCGTTCGGCGCCCTCTTCCCCGAAATAGCGACGGACCGACCGGGCGCGGCAGACGGCGCCGTCCAGCATGGCGAACAGCTGGCGGGCCTTCCTGACCTGCACCGCCTTGACCTCTTCGGCCATCGGGCGGCCGTCCAGCCGTTTCAGCGTCCAGGCGATGTCGGACGGGCCGTACAGGGTGATGCCGTCGGCCGGTTCGCCGTCCCGTCCGGCGCGGCCGATCTCCTGCCAATAAGCCTCCAGCGAGCCCGGCGGATCGGCGTGGATGACGAAGCGCACATCGGCCTTGTCCACCCCCATGCCGAAGGCGATGGTCGCCACCATCACCGCCCCGTCCTCGGCCAGGAACCGCTCCAGCCGCCGGTCCCGGTCGCGGGCCTCCATGCCGGCGTGATAGGCGATGGCGTTGGTACCCGCGTCGCGCAGGGCCTGAGCCACGCGCTCGCAGCCGTCGCGGCTGCCGCAATAGACCACGCCGGACTTGCCATGCCGC